>UQUC01000073.1 GCA_900544105.1 uncultured Oscillibacter sp.
ATGGCGTTTTTCAGCGCATGGCCCCAGATGACCACCCGTTCCCGCAAACCTTTGCTGCGGGCATAGCGCACATAATCCTGGTTGAGCACATCCAGCATGCTGGAGCGGATCATACGGGTCTGAGTGGCGGCCATGCCCAAAGCCAGAGAAGCAGCCGGCATGATGATGTAGCTGAGAAAGGTGCCCAGGCCCTCACTGAGTTCAGCGGAACCAGTGGAGGGCAGCCAGCCCAGACGCAGGGAGAAAACGATCATCAGCACCAGGCCGAACCAGAACTTGGGCAGGGACACGCCCACAGTGGCCAGAGCCGTGGCCAAAGAATCCCAGATGCTGTTGTGTTTGAGAGCGGCCAGAATGCCCAATGGAACCGAAACCACAAGGGCCAGCAGCATGGAGAAAGCGGCCAGTTTGAATGTGGCGGGCATGCGGGTCATCACACTGTCGAACACATCCTGGTTCGTGGCATAGGAGGTGCCCAGATCGCCTTTGCAGGCATTCACAACAAAATTCACATATCGGATCAAAAAGGGTTTATCCAATCCCCACTGCTCTTCCACCACCGCTCTCTGTTCTTCGGAGACGGTGCCGTCTTCTGTGCCCAGGATCAGGTCCACCGGGTCGCCGGGGGTGACGGCCGCACCTATTATGATCTCTGCTTCGTCATCCGGAAATATGATGGCACCCCCACCGTCATGGAGCCGAACAAAAACGCCGGGCTCCGCTGGTTCCCCACGAAGGCCCTTCCGGAAAATATCAGCACCGCCGTGGAGGTCATGCTGCGCCCCTGTCTGCGGGGCCAGCCTTACAGTGAGGTCATTCATGACCTTCCGGTCACATCAATCTAAAAAGAGGAAATCACTATGTCTATTCAAAAGGTAAGAGAGTATTTCAAGCAGTTCGGCATTGAGGACCGCATCCGGGAATTCGATGTTTCCTCCGCCACGGTGGAGCTGGCGGCGGTGGCCGTAGGCGTGGAGGGCGCCCGGATCGCCAAGTCTATGAGCTTCAAGGTAGGAGAGGAACCCATCATCATCGTGGTGGCGGGAGACGCCAAGGTGGACAACAGCCGCTACAAGGCTCAGTTCCACACAAAAGCCAAAATGCTGACCTTCGAGGAGGCCCACACCATGATCGGCCATGACCCCGGCGGCGTGTGCTCCTTCGCTTTGCCGGATAATGTAAAAACCTATCTGGACGTCTCCCTGAAGCGGTTTGAGACCGTATTCCCCGCCGCCGGCAGCAGCAACAGCGCCATTGAGCTGACTTGTGAGGAATTGGAGAAGTATTCCTCCAACTTCGTCTCCTGGGTGGATGTGGCAAAGGGTTGGCGTCCGGAAGAAAAGGAAGCTTGAGGGGCTTATGCTGAGATTTATTCACGCGGCGGACTTCCATCTGGACAGTGCTTTCGCCGCCCTGACCCCCCGGCAGGCCGCCGCCCGCCGGCGGGAGAGCCGGGAGCTACCGGTGCGTCTGGCTAACTACGTCAACCAGAATAACATTGATCTGGTACTGCTGGCAGGGGACCTCTTTGACAGCGCCGCCTCCTACCGAGACACAGCGGAGGAGCTCTCCGCTGCTCTGGGGCAGATGGAGGCGCAGGTTTACATCGCCCCCGGCAACCATGACTGGTACGGCCCCGGCAGCCCTTACCTGACGGTGAAGTGGCCGGAAAATGTGCATATTTTCACTCAGCCCCGGTTGGAAACGATGGAATGGCCGGAAAAAAATCTGGCACTCCACGGTGCGGCTTTTACCCATGGGGAACAAGTCAACGGTTTCCTCTCCGGCTTCACCGCCCCCGCCGACGGAAAGTTCCATATAGGCTTGCTCCATGGGGAGATCGACCCCTCGGAGGCCCGGTATGATCCCATCCGCAGGGAGGAGATCGCCGCCAGTGGCCTTGTCTATCTGGCGCTGGGCCACATCCACAAGCGGACGGAGCCTTTGACCTATGACGGCACCGTCTGCGCGTGGCCGGGCTGCCCGGAGGGCCGGGGGTTCGACGAATTGGGGGAAAAGGGCTTTTATTCCGGCACGGTGGACGATTCCGGCAAGGTCAGCCTTACCTTCGTCCCCTTCGCCCGGCGGCAGTATGAGATCCTGACGGTGGATGTCACCGATCAGGATCCCCGCGCCGCCATCGAAGCGGCGCTGCCCACCGATACAGCTCAGGACCTGTACCGTATTCTGCTCACCGGAGAGACCGGCGAGGGCGGTGTCCATACAGACGCTCTGAAAGCGGCGCTGGCGGACCGGTTCTACGCCTTAGAGCTGCGGGACCGGACCCGGCTATCGGAGGACCTGTGGGCCAGAGCGGATGAGGATTCCCTCCGAGGCCTGTTTCTGAGAGATCTAAAGCAGCAGCTATCTCAGGCCCAGACGGAGGAGGAACGCCAACACGTCACCATGGCCGCCCGGTTCGGACTGGCGGCGCTGGATCACAGGGATTTGGGATAAGGTGAGAATTTATGAAAAAAATTTTATTGATCGGCACCGGCGGTACCATTGCCTCTGATGTCACGGAAGACGGCCTGGCCCCAGAGTTGACCTCTGAGCAGTTATTGAACCACCTCCCCGCCATCTCCAGTATCTGCGATGTAGAATGCATACAGCTTTTGAATCTGGACAGCACTAACATGCGTCCTGAGCATTGGTTGGATATGGTGCGGTGCATCCGGGAAAACTATGACCGCTATGATGGCTTTGTCATTACCCATGGTACAGACACCATGGCTTATACAGCCGCAGGTCTCAGCTATCTGATCCAAGGCAGTCCAAAGCCTGTGATTCTCACCGGTGCACAGAAACCTATCGGATTTGATTCCACAGATTCCAAGATCAACATGACGGACGCTTTTCGCTGTGCCGCCTCGGATCTCCCCGGTGTGTCTATCGTGTTCAACAATCACGTAATTTTGGGCACACGGGCCCGCAAGACCCGCACAAAGAGCTTTCAGGCATTTTCCAGCATCAACTATCCGGATCTGGGGATTCTGCGGGATGGAGTACTGCTGCGGTATATCCGCCAGGACTGTACCACTGTACCTACTTTTTTTGACACTTTGGATAATAAAGTGGCCCTTTTGAAGCTGACACCGGGGCAGGACCGTTCTGCCGCTGACTTTTTTCTGGAGCGAAATGATGCTCTGATCATCGAGAGCTTTGGAGTCGGCGGTCTGCCGGAGCACGGTGGGTTCTACGATTGTCTACAAAGCTGGATAGAACAAGGCAAATTTGTGGTTCTTACTACTCAGGTCCCCAGTGAGGGCAGCGACGTAGGCGTTTACCACGTTGGACACAGTCTGAAAGCAAACCTCCGCGTTTTGGAAGCCTACGATATGACCACGGAGGCTGTGGTAGCCAAGCTCATGTGGATCCTGGGACGGACCCATGACCGCACTGAGGTAGAAAAGCTATTCTATACACCGATAGCAAAGGACATTCTCTTCCCCGTCCACGGGTGGGGTTCATAGGATCTACCATCTGCAACACTACATAGAAACCTGCCGGAACAGTCCGTGGACTGCTCCGGCAGGTTTTTCCATATAATACAATCTTAATCGTACCGCAGGGCGTCGATGGGGTTCAGCTTGGCTGCTTTGTTGGCAGGCAGGTAGCCGAACAGAACGCCGATGCCTACGCTGACGCCGAAGCTGACGGCAATGTCGGAAAGGGTCGGCACAGCGCTGAAGGTAATGCCGTTCATAGAGCTGGACATAATGGCCCCCACCGCAATGGTGGCAGCTCTGGCCAACAGCAAACCGAATACGATGCCCAGCACACCGCCCACGGCGGAGGTAGTGCCCGCTTCAATGACGAACTGGCCCCGGATGTCCTTCTGCTTGGCGCCCAGAGATTTTCGGATGCCGATCTCCCTTGTCCGTTCCGTGACGGACACCAGCATGATGTTCATAATGCCGATACCGCCCACCAGCAGGGAAATGGCGGCGATGGCCACCAGTACGATCATCATGGTATTCATCATGGTGTTCATGGCATCCATCATTTCCGCAGAGGTCATCACCATGTAGTAGTCCGAGGACTGATAGGTCTTGAACAGGCGCTTTTCCACAATACCCTTGGCAGCAGACGCCGTATCCCGGCTGGTACAGGTCAGCAGGAACATTCCGCCGGTGCCCATCATCATGGTGCCGGTGCCCATCCGCTGGGCGTTTTCATAGGGGATGTAAATCACATCATCGGCGCTGCCCTCGCTGCTGTCGCCGCTTTTGCTCAGCACGCCGATGACGGTGTAAGGTACACCGCCCAGAGAGATGGTCTTACCCAGTGCGTCGCCCCGAAAGGCGGTCTGCGCCAGATAATCGCCGATGACACAGACATTCTGATGGCGTTCCACGTCGATGTAGCTGAGGAAGCGTCCCTCCGCAAGGGTCTCTCCCTGCATGGTGCCCTTGGTATCCTCCTTGAAAAATGCCTCGCTGACGCCGTAGACCGAGGTGCGGTCATAGTCATCTGTCTGGTAGCGCACCTTGGCAGAAGCGGAAACATAGGGTGTCACACCGGTGAGGTACTGGGGATATTTGTCCACCAGCTCATAGAGGTCCTCCACATCCACGTCACGGGTACCGCCGGTACCCCGGCCATAGGTCATGACCTGGATCAAATTGGAGCCCATTTTTTCAAACTGGCTGTTCATCATATTGGTCATGCCGTTGCCAAGAGATAGGATCACGATCACGGCGCCAACTCCGATGATAATACCCAGCATGGTGAGAAACGCCCGCATTTTGCTGGTTTTCAGAGATTTCAGGGCCAGCTTGAAGGATTGGGCAAAGTTCATACGCCCACCTCCCCATCTGCGCCGGTCTCCTCCGGCTGTACCACGGCGGCAGGATCGGAGGCGTCTCCGTCATAGATGATGCGGCCGTCCTGAAGGCGGACGATGCGCTTGGCCTTTACAGCGATGGAGTTATCGTGGGTAATGAGCACCACGGTATCTCCTTCCTGATTCAGCTTCTGGAGGAACCCCAGCACCTCCCGGCCCGTCCGGGAGTCCAGTGCGCCAGTGGGCTCATCTGCCAGAATAACAGAGGGATTCCCCGCCAGTGCTCTTGCGATGGATACCCGCTGCTGCTGACCGCCGGAGAGCTGACTGGGCAGGTTTTTCTGCTTTTCGGCAAGACCCACCCGGCCCAAGGCCGCCACTGCTCGCTCCTTCCGCTCTTCTGCGCCCACGCCGGCATACAGCAAGGGCAGCTCCACGTTTTCCAGCACGGTCAGTTTGGGGATCAGGTTGTACTGCTGGAAGATGAACCCCAGCATTTTGTTCCGGATCTCCGCCTGCTGATCATCATCCATGGTGGATACGTCCACGCCCCCCAGATGATAGGTGCCGCTGGTGGGAACATCCAGACATCCGATGATGTTCATGGCGGTGGATTTACCGGAGCCAGATTGTCCCACAATGGCTACAAACTCACCCTTGTCGATGGTGAGGCTCACGCCGTCCAGAGCGTGAACGTCCTCGTCGCCCATATGGTAGATCTTGTAGACGTCTTTTAATTCAATGAGATGCTCCATGGCTTACATCCCCATCATCTCAGCCATCATGTTAGAGCTTTGGTTGGGGATCAGGACGGTGTCCCCCTCCTCCAGACCGCCGGTGACCTCAATAAAATCGCCGTCGCTCTTGCCCAGCGTTACTTCCCGTGTTTCCAGCTTGGAGACGTCCGCTACGGCGGTATTGTCCGCGTTCATGGCGCCGGGGCCGGGGACCGTCACAGTGTTGCCCCGGTTCACAGCGTCCACGGGGATACACAGGGCATTGGGGACCCGGTCGCCCTCGATGGTAGCGGAGACATTCATGCCCGGCTTGAGATCGCCGTAATCCTTGATGAGGATGGTCACGGGATAGCTGGTGGCGCCGCCCGCCGTAGTACCATTGATGCTGACATTATCCACCACACCGGTGAAGGTCTGTCCCTCCAGGGCGTCGGCGGTGATCGTTACCGTCTGGCCCACGGCCACCTTGCCGATATCCAGCTCATCCACGGCCATTTCCAGCTTCAGGTAGCTCATGTCATAAACCACTGCCAGAGAGCCGGAGTTCATGCCCTCCACCTTGTCACCAGCCTTGAAATTCTTTTCAATGACGGTGCCGGTGATCTGAGAGGTGATGTTGTAGTCATCCAGACTGTCCGCCGCCATCGACGCGGCCAGCTGGGCGTTTTCCAGGTTCAGCTTGGCATTCTCCACCCGGCTCCGGGCATCGGCGGACTCTACGGTACACAGGATCTCCCCCTGCTTGACGGTGCTGCCCGCCAGCTTATTCAATCCCTGGATCGTGCCGCTGACACCGGCGTAGACAATGGTGGCTCCGCCCAGATTGATAGGCGTCTGGCCGTAGCTGGCGTAATTGCCGATCAGGGCGGTGGCGGTCATGGAGTCGGAGACAACACCGGGGTTATGGATCTTCACCCGGACGCTGACGGCAGACAGGCCGTTGCTGGTGACGCTGGTGGAGTTGGACACGGATTCCACCGTTCCATTCATCGGTGCGTCAAAGTTGCCGATGTACACCGTGGCCGCCTGGCCCACATAAAAATCCGAGGATTGGGCATAAGGGAACAGGAAATCCACGGACAGGTCCATACTGGAGGTGATCTTGGCGATGGGAGAGTTCAGGCTGACGCTGTCGCCGTTGTGGACATACAGCTCCTGGATCGTGCCGCTGATGGGGGCTACGGGGTTCAGTGCCTCCTTAGCCTGCTGGTAGGCCATTTTAGCCTGCGCCACGGAGATCTCCGCCCGATCCACATTGTTCTGGGCGTCGCTGCTGTCCATGGCGAACAGCAGGTCCCCCTTGTTCACCAGATCGCCCAACTCAAAGGGCGCGTTTTCGATCTCGCCGGAGATCAGGGTGGTGACGTTGTAGGAATCCGCAGGTTTCAGCGTTGCCGTGCCGGTGACGGACAGCGTCAGATCCTGCCGGGTGGCCTGAGCCACCAGATAGCTGCCGCTGAGATAGGCGTTTGCCTTTTTGGATGCCTTAGCCATGCACCCCGCCGCCACAGCTGCGATCACTGCCGCAGCCACGGCGATCTTCATCCATTTTTTTGCTCTCTTGCTCTTTGGCAGGCCGAATTTCTTTTTCGGTCCCGTTTCGGACGCAGGCTCATTATGGCCCGTCTTTGTTTCCTTCATCAGTTCTTCCATATAGACAACTCCTTTATGAACGCTGTGCGGGGTGGGTCTTTGCCCCCATGCCCCGCCGCAGGATCTCCAACGCGTGTTGCAGCTTTTTCCGGTCCTCCGGATCAGTCTCAGGCCGAAGGCCGTTATACATGATGGGGGCTATCAATACAATGAGCATCCTCAGAATGCAGTTTAGATCCTCCGGGTTCCGCAGATCCAGCAGGTCTGGGTTCACGCAGCCCTCCATTCGCTTCAAAATGCGATCCGGGTCCACAAACTCCAGCAGACCGCCCTTTTGCAATCCGTCATTGCGGTTGACGATGGCGGACATCATGCCCATCCCTCCCAAGCTGCGGTCCGCAGACCGGTGGCTTCGGATGTGGTCGTACATGGCCAACAGGGATGCGAAAATGTCGCCCCCCTGGCTGCGAAGCACTTCCTCAAACGCCACGAGCATCTCGTTGATGCTCTCCTCCATCAGATAGTGGAACAGGTCCTCCTTATCCCGGAAATACATATAAAAACTGCCACGGGGGATCCCCGCCTCCCGGACGATCCGGTTGATGGACGCCTCGTTATAGGGCCGCTCCGTAAATTCCCGGACTGCCGCCGACAGCAGCTTTTCCTGCTTTTCCGGTGCCAGATTCAAAAATGTACTGCTGGGCAAGTCGCCAGCCTCCTTCCGATCTATAATGATCTCCTAATATCTGGGACAGGATTCCCGCACACCCCTTCCTCCCATTGAGAATGCCTGTGCGGAACCGGATACCCTTCCTAATATGACAACCTGTCGGGTATGATACCCGACAGGTTGTCATATTGCAAGTATTTCCTTCAAATGTTCACAAACTTTTCACATTGTATGAGCCAGCTCATACAGTGGCGCCCGCCGGTCATAGGGCTGGGGGCAGTAGGTCACAGAGGCGATCTTTTTCCCGCTCATGCCGTACTTGGGATGGGTGCCGAACAGGTCGATGTACCGCATCAGGTCGTCCCTTTCAGCCGCCATAGCCTCCAAAAGCAGTACGGTGGCCCGGGCGTCATCCACCGCCCGGTGGCTGTTTTCCGCCTCCGTCAGACCGTAGGCTTCGATGGCGTTGCACAGCTTGTGGGGATAGTCCCGCCGGTCCCGGTACACGGTCAAAGCGTCCAAAAACCGGGGCTTTCGCAAAATGGACACCAACCCCAAGGGTTGCAGCAGGTAGTAGAGGAAATTCAGGTCGAACTGAGCGTTATAAGCCACCAGCAAAGGCTGCTCCGCTCCCTCCAGCAAACGGCAGAAGCCCTCCGCCGCCGCACGGTCATCCACGCCCTCCCGGTCCAACTGCTCGTCCGTAATGCCGGTAAGCTCCGTAATGAAGGTCGGCAGCGTCTGTCCTGCCGGAAGGCGGACAAGGGCGTTGAAATTCCCCCGCTCCGCGCCGTTTTCCAGCGCCACAGCGCCGATCTCAATGATCCGGTCCCGGCTGAACTCAATTCCGGTAGTTTCCGTATCGAACACCACCAGCCGGTCAAAATTCTTCCAAAGTTCCATTATGCCTCCCAATTCTCCCCGGTGGCATAGTCGATCTCCACACCGGGCTGTACATTGTAGCAGTAGACATGAAAGCAGACGCCCCGACCCTGATCCTCCACGGAATACGCCTCCATCTCCACGCCTCGGGCCACCAGTTCTGTGCCTGCAAAGGCGGGGGTCACCCGGTAGAGCACATGATTCCCTGTGGAGGCCACGTAGTCTGCCACCTGATTCTCAAAGGGCAGCATCCCCTCCACGTTCATGTACCGGGTACCGGTAACGAGATTTTTTTCGTTGGCGTTTTCACCGGTAAGCTGAAAGCCGATGAGGTGACAGCGGTTATAGAGGCTCCCGCCGTCCACGAAATCATATTGGTTCTGCACCCAGCCAGTAGGCTTCACCTTGCTGATGCTCTCCCGCTCCTCTGTGGGCATCAGGTCCACGCCGACGCAGGCCTCTGTGACACCACAGCGGCCCAGGCTGTCCAGTTCGCTGTAATATTCATAGGATTCGGTGGTGTATTCATCCTCCGTAAAGGAGGGCTGATTCCGGTCGATGACGGCGTAGGCGCTGGTGCCGTCATAGTCCGGGATATTCGATAGGTCATAGCTGGGGGCCAGCATTTGTCGGGCCAGACCGACAAGCATCGCCAGGACGATGACTGCCAGGGCCTCCTTCCGGCCGGGTCTTCGAGTTGTGCGCCGTTTCTTTGCCATTTTGTTTCTCCTTTGGGTCCCGCGAAATTTTCACTGCCACATCATACCAGCTTTCGCCGGGTTTCGCAACCGGGTATGAAGGGGGGTCCCTTCGGGCAGACTAATGAAAATCCATTCTCAGGAGGAACGCCATGCGCAAACGTCTGCAAATTTTCTGTCTGCTGCTTCTGCCCTGTCTGACGCTGATGGGGATCCTTGGCCGCGGCTCCCCCGCCGCCCTGTCCGCGTCCAGCGATGCCGCCATTCCCGCCTCCGCCGATAACTGGGGACTGTCCTTCCCTGCGGAGCACGAAACCCCCATTGGCAATGCCACGGCGGACTTTCTCACCCAGTATGGCGCCTGGTATGTGGGAGACACCAGCCAAAAGGTCATTTATCTCACCTTTGACTGCGGCTACGAAAATGGCAACACCGAGGCCATTTTAGACGCGCTGAAAAAGCATAGTGCTCCGGCGGCATTCTTCGTGGTGGGCCACATGATCGAATCCGCCCCGGACATCGTCCGCCGGATGGCGGCGGAGGGACACATCGTAGGCAACCACACCTACCACCACCCGGATATGTCCGCCATTTCCGATAAAGACAGCTTCCAAAAGGAGCTGGATTCTCTGGCGGCGCTGTATCAGGAGATCACCGGTCAGGAATTGTCCCACTTCTACCGGCCCCCGCAGGGGAAATACAGTGAGCAAAATCTGAAGCTGGCCCAAGAATTAGGCTACCAGACTGTGTTCTGGAGCCTTGCCTACGTGGATTGGTATGCCGACAACCAGCCCACAGCGGAGCAGGCCTACGCCAAGCTGCTGCCCCGCATCCACAACGGAGCCATCGTGCTGCTGCACTCCACATCTTCCACCAACGCCGCCATTCTGGACGATCTGCTGTCGAAGTGGGAGGACATGGGCTACCGTTTTGCCCCCCTGACGGAGCTTTCCACCCCGGCCAAGTCCTGACCAGCCGCCCCGCCGTTTCTAAAAATTCCACTGCCCAAAATAACGCTGCCCGGAGGAATATCCTCCGGGCAGCACGAGACTGTCAATAAAGTGGTCAATTCTCAGTGATGGTAAGGAAAGGGGTGCGCGGGACTACGCCCGCAGGCGTGTTTCGGAGCGCAACCGCCGTAAGGCGGCTCTTAGCGCGGAG
>UQUC01000074.1 GCA_900544105.1 uncultured Oscillibacter sp.
GGCAAAAAAGCCCGGAATATCAGGGAAAAGCGGCACAGAAACTCTCGTAATACGGTCTGAAGGCCGCCCGTCGTGCGCCTCAGTTCAGCAAGCGCTGATTTTTTCAAGAAATCCCTGGAACCGTACGGTTTCAGGGATTTTCCTTTTATTCAAATTTTGCAAAATGCGGCAAAAAACCAGAAAAAGTTGAGATTCATTCTGATAAAATCAATTTTCAAGGTTCGATTTTGCGCTTTAAAATCGGTGTAGGCCTTCCTCTTCTTCAACTTTCACACGCTCGTTTTTGCATTGTGTAAATTTGACTATGGCGCGCCCTAAGTGTATCGTGCAAAAGGAAAAAGAGGCATCACGTGGGATATGCCCAAGTTGAAAATAATTTTATAAAAAATGGCGGCGGGAGTATCTGAATCGATACTCCCGCCTTTGCTGTACTTATTTCTGTTGTTTGCCTCGTGTTGACCTTGCCCTTTTTAGAACAAGCCGGTGATCTTGCCGTCCTCGTCCACGTCGATCTTTTCGGCAGCGGGGACCTTGGGGAGACCGGGCATGGTCATGATGTCACCCGTGAGGGCCACGATGAACCCGGCGCCGGCGCTGACCTTCAGATTCCGCACAGTGACGGTGAAGCCCTCAGGCGCACCCAGCAGAGTGGGATCGTCGGACAGGGAATACTGGGTCTTTGCCATGCACACCGGCAGATCGCCGAAGCCCAGATCAAAGAGCTGCTTGGCCTGTTTCTGGGCGGCGGGAGTCAGGACTGCCTGTGCGCCGCCGTAGACACGGTTTACAATAGCGTTGAGCTTATAGATGAGAGAGGTGTTATCGGGATAGGCAAAGGTGAATTCCTCCGGGCTCGGCTGTTCCGGGCAGGGCTCCTCACACAGGCGCACTACCTCGGCAGCCAGGGCCTTGCCACCCTCGCCGCCCTTGGCCCAGACCTCGGACAGCACAGCGCGGACGCCCAGCTCCCGGCACTTGTCCTCCACCAGCCGCAGCTCGGCTTCCGTGTCGGTGGGGAAGGCATTGACCGCCACCACGCAGGGCAGGTGGAAGGTGTTGCGGATGGTATCTACATGATGGAGCAGATTGGGCAGGCCCTTTTCCAGAGCGTCCAGATTCTCATGGTTCAGCTCAGTTTTGGGCACGCCGCCATGACTTTTCAGCGCCCGGACAGTGGCTACCACCACCACGGCGCTGGGCCGCAGTCCCGCCAGACGGCACTTGATGTCCAGGAATTTTTCCGCGCCCAGATCCGCGCCGAAGCCGGCCTCAGTCACAGCGTAATCGCCCAGCTTCAGGGCCATGCGGGTGGCGGTGACGGAGTTGCAGCCGTGGGCGATGTTGGCGAAGGGACCGCCGTGGATCAGTGTGGGCGTCCCCTCCAGCGTCTGCACCAGATTGGGCTTCAGAGCGTCCTTTAGCAGGGCGGTCATAGCGCCTTCGGCTTTCAGGTCGTGAGCGGTGACGGGCTTACCATCGTAGGTGTAGGCCACGATCATCCGGCTCAGCCGTGCTTTCAGATCGGTGATGTCACTGGCGAGACACAGCACCGCCATGACCTCGCTGGCCACGGTGATGTCAAAGCCGTCCTCCCGGGGAACGCCCTGCATTTTGCCGCCGATGCCGTCAATGATGTGGCGGAGCTGGCGGTCATTCATATCCACGCAGCGCTTCCAGGTGATCTGCTTTACGTCAATCCCCAGAGCGTTGCCCTGCTGAATGTGGTTATCCAGCATGGCGGCCAGCAGGTTGTTGGCCGCGCCGATAGCGTGGAAATCACCGGTGAAGTGGAGGTTGATGTCCTCCATGGGCACCACCTGAGCATAGCCGCCGCCGGCGGCGCCGCCCTTGACGCCGAACACGGGGCCGAGAGAGGGTTCTCGCAGAGCGGCTACGGCGTTTTTGCCCAGCTTCCGCAGACCGTCGGCCAGACCCACGGAGGTTGTGGTCTTGCCCTCGCCCGCCGGGGTGGGGTTGATGGCGGTCACCAGGATCAGCTTGCCGTCAGGCCGGTCGGCCCGATCCTTCAGCAGACGGTGATCGATTTTGGCCTTGTAGCGGCCATACTGCTCCAGATATTCCTCATCGATCCTCGCAGTGGCGGCGATCTCCGTGATAGGGCGCATCCGGCACTGCTGGGCGATCTCAATATCAGTCAACATGATCCGTGTCCTCCCATTCTCAAATGTCAAAATATTTCTTCGCAGACTGGAACAACTTCATATCATAGCAGCCGTCTACATTTTTGTAAAGACCGTCGGCCACACGCTCAGAATGGCCCATTTTGCCCAGCACCCGGCCGTCGGGAGACATGATGCCCTCCACGGCCCAGATGGAGCCGTTGGGGTTTACATCCACATCCATGCCGGGAACACCGCGCTCGTCCACATACTGAGTGACGATCTGGCCGTTGTCAGCCAGCTTCCGAACCAGCTCCTCACTGCACAGGAACCGGCCCTCGCCATGGGAGATGGGGACGGTGTAAATGTCGCCCACCTGCGTCCCTGCCAGCCACGGAGAGCGGTTGGAGGCAACGCGGGTCCGCACCAGGCGGGACTGGTGGCGGCTGATGGTGTTGAAGGTCAGGGTGGGGCAGGTTTCGTCGGTATCAATGATCTCACCGTAAGGCACCAGACCCAGCTTGATGAGCGCCTGGAAACCGTTGCAGATGCCCAGCATCAGGCCGTCCCGGTTTTTCAGCAGGTCCATGGTGGCGTCCCGCACCTCCGGGTTGCGGAAGAAAGCGGTGATGAATTTGGCGGAGCCGTCCGGCTCGTCACCACCGGAGAAACCGCCGGGGACAAAAATGATCTGACTGTTCCGGGCTGCCTTGGCGAAACGGCTGATGGAGTCGGCCACGCCCTGAGCGGACTGGTTGTTCAACACCAGGATCTCAGGTTCCAATCCGGCCCGCTGAACGGCACGGGCGGAGTCGTATTCGCAGTTGGTACCGGGGAATACGGGGATCAGCACCTTGGGGACCGCCACGCCAGCCTTGGGAGCCGTCCGGGGAGCGGCGGGGGCGGAGAGCACGGGGACCTCCGCCGGATCGACGATGGTACGGCTGGGATAGACAGATTCCAGAACGCCCTCGTTCAAAGCCAGAAGCTCAGAAATGGGGGCGCTGTCACCGGCGATCCGCACCACAGGCTCGGCGGTGGTGACGCCCAGACGGACGGCTTCCGCCGTGTCCTCGGTCAGTTCCGCTACGATGGTGCCGGGATACAGGGTGTTCCAATCCAAGTCGGCGTTTTCGGCGGTGAAGCCGATCTCGTTGCCGAAGGACATCTTCATCACGCCCTCAGCAAGACCGTTTTCCACGGCCCACGCCGCCCGGACCTTGCCGGCCAGCGCCAGAGCATGTAGCCGCTCCCATGCCGCCTTGACGCTATCTGCGTCCGTGCCGGAGAACAGGTAAACGGGATGGCCCGCTTCCTTGAACTCAGGAGAAAGCACCTCGCCGGTTTTCAGCGGGGCGATGGCGAAGGAGATCAGCGTGGGCGGTACGTCCAGATCCAGGAAGGTGCCGGACATGGAGTCTTTACCGCCAATGGCGGCGGCGCCCAGCTCCAGCTGCGCGTCCACAGTGCCCAGCAGAGCGGAGAAGGGCTTGCCCCAGCGCTCCGGCTCATTGCGGAGCTTCTCAAAGAACTCCTGGAAGGAGAGATAGGCTTTTTTGTAGTTCGCACCGGTGGCCACCAGCTTGGCCATAGAGGTGTAGACTGCGTTGTAGGCCCCGGTGTAGGGGTCAATGCAGGTCTGCTCCGGGTCGCAGCCCCAGGCCATGACACTGGCCTGATCCGTTTCCTGACCGGGCAGGACGGGGAACACGGCGGCCATGGCCTGCGCCGGGGTGCGCTGTGTCCGGCCACCGAAGGGCATGAGGATGGAACCGGCGCCGATGGTACTGTCAAACCGCTCCACAAGGCCGCGGCGGGAGGCACATTTCAGGCTGGAGGCCATCTCCCGGAGGGACTGGAACCGGGGCGTTGCAAGCTCAGTGCGGTCCTTCTCTGCCACACGGACCCCGGCGTGCTTCACAGCGCCGTTGGTATTCAGGAAGTCACGGCTCAGGTCGGCGATGACCGTGCCGTTCCACTCCATGACCATCCGGGCCTCCTCCGTGACCACAGCCACCCGGTAGGCTTCCAGATTTTCCGATTCGGCGGCGGCGATGAAGGCGTCCACATCTTCGGGGGCCACCACCACGGCCATGCGCTCCTGAGATTCGGAGATGGCCAGCTCCGTGCCATCCAGACCGTCATACTTCTTGCGAACGGCGTCCAGATCGATCCGCAGACCGTCCGCCAGTTCGCCGATGGCAACGCTGACGCCACCGGCGCCAAAGTCGTTGCACCGCTTGATGAGGCGGGTCACGGCGCTGTCACGGAACAACCGCTGGATCTTGCGCTCCTCGGGGGCGTTGCCCTTCTGGACCTCGGAGGCCATGGTGGAGAGGGATTTCAGGTTGTGACTCTTGGAAGAACCGGTGGCGCCGCCGATGCCGTCCCGGCCGGTGCGTCCGCCCAGCAGAATGACCACATCCCCAGGAACGGGGCACTCACGGCGGACATTATAGGCGGGAGCCGCCGCCACCACCGCGCCACATTCCAGGCGCTTGGCGATGTAGCCCTCATGGTACAGTTCCGCCACATGGCCGGTGGCCAGACCGATCTGGTTGCCATAGGAGGAATAGCCCGCGGCGGCGGTCTGGCACAGCTTCCGCTGAGGCAGCTTGCCGGAGAGGGTCTGGTCCAGAGAGGCACGGGGATCTCCCGCGCCGGTCACCCGCATGGCCTGATGGACATAGGCACGGCCGGACAGGGGGTCCCGGATGCAGCCACCGATGCAGGTGGCCGCGCCACCGAATGGCTCGATCTCCGTGGGGTGGTTGTGGGTCTCATTTTTGAACATCAGCAGCCAGTCCTGGGCCTCGCCGTCCACCGTGGCGGTGACGTGGATAGAGCAGGCATTGATCTCCTCACTCTCGTCCAGCTCCGGCAGCAGGCCCCGCTTTTTCAGGACCTTCGCGCCGATAGTGGCAATGTCCATCAGGGTCTGGGGCCGCTTGGCGGCCTTTTCCTCGCCGTAGACCTCCACACGGGCGGCCAGATACCGCTCGTAGGCGGCTTGAATAGCCGCATCGTGGATCTCCACCTGGTCGATGTGGGTGGAGAAGGTGGTGTGGCGGCAGTGGTCGGACCAGTAGGTGTCTACCACCCGGATCTCGGTGATGGTGGGGTCCCGCCCCTCGTCATCCCGGAAATAGCCCTGCAAAAATTTCAGATCGTCCAGATCCATGGCAAGGCCCAGCTCGTCCCGCAGAGCGTCCAGCGCGGCAGCGTCCATGGCGGTGAAGCCCTCCACGGTTCGCACGGTGGTGGGGATGTCGTATTCCATCCGCAGGGTCTCCGGCAGCTCCAGAGACGCCTCCCGGCTCTCCACCGGGTTGATGACATACTTCTTGACGGCCTCGACCTGCTCCGCCGTCAGCTCGCCCTCCAGGACGTATACCCGGGCGGTGCGGACCGTGGGCCGCTCTCCCTGAGATAAGATCTGGATGCACTGGGCGGCGGAGTCCGCCCGCTGGTCGTACTGACCGGGCAGATACTCTACGGCGAACACCGTGTCTCCCTGAGGCACTTCACTTGTCACCGTGTCCAGCTGGGGCTCGGACAGCACCGTTTGAACGGCGTAGTCGAACAGCTCCCGGCTGATGCCCTCCAAATCATAGCGGTTGAACAGCCGCAGGCCCGTCAGGGACTGAATACCCAGAAATGCCCGCAGGTCCTCCAACAGAGCGCGGGCTTCGTTAGCCAGCGCTTCTTTCTTTTCTACATATACTCTGTAAACCATGCCTGCCCTTGCTCCCTTCAGTGTTCCAGCGCTTTCAGGGCGCGCTGGCCGATATCGTGACGGTAGAAGGCGTTGTCGAAATGAACGCTTTCCACCCGCTCGTAGGCTTTTTCGATGGCGCTTTTCAGATCCGCCGCCGTGGCGGTAACGCCCAGCACCCGGCCGCCGCTGGTCAGCAGATGGTCTTCCTCCCGCTTCGCTCCGGCCACATAGGTATGGGCGGCGATCTCAGCGGGCATGGTGATGGTGAAGCCCTTTTCATAGTGCTCCGGGTAGCCACTGGACGCCATGATGACACAGCAGGCGGCGCCGTCGGAGAACTTCACCTCAGTTTCCGCCAGCGTTCCATTCCGGCAGGCCTGCATGACCGTCAGCAGGTCACTTTCCAGAAGCGGCAGGATCACCTGCGTTTCCGGGTCACCGAAGCGGCAGTTGTACTCAATGACCTTGGGGCCTTTCGGCGTCAGCATCAACCCGAAGTAGAGGCAGCCCCGGAAGGTGCGGTTTTCCGCGTTCATGGCCTCCATGGTGGGCAGGAAAATGGTCTCCATGCACACGCGGGCCATGTCCTCGGTGTAGTAGGGATTGGGGGCCACGGTGCCCATGCCGCCGGTATTCAGACCCTCGTCATGGTCATGGGCCCGCTTGTGGTCCATGGAGGATACCATGGGGACCACGGTCTTGCCGTCGGTAAAGGCCAGCACGGAGACCTCCGGGCCGGTGAGAAATTCCTCGATGACCACCTGATTTCCGCTGTCGCCGAAGGCGCGGTCCAGCATGATGGATTCCACGGCGGCAACGGCGTCCTCCCGGGTCTCAGCGATGAGCACACCCTTGCCCAGGGCCAGACCGTCGGCCTTGACCACCACGGGCAGGGCACAGGACTTCACATAGTCCATCGCGGCGGCAGCATCGGTGAATACCTGATACTCCGCCGTGGGGATACCGTATTTTTTCATCAGGTCTTTGGAAAAGACCTTGCTGCCCTCAATGATGGCGGCTTTTGCCTCAGGGCCAAAGCAGGGGATCCCGGCGGCCTCCAGTGCGTCTACCGCACCCAGCACCAGCGGATCGTCCGGCGCAACCACGGCGAAGTCGATGTTGTGGGTCTTGGCAAAGTCCACCTGTGCGGGAATATCCTTCGCACCGATCTCCGGGACGCACACAGCGTCAGCGGCGATGCCGCCGTTGCCGGGAGCGCAGTAGATCGTCTCCACAGCGGGATTCTCTTTCAATTTTTTGACGATGGCGTGCTCACGGCCGCCGCCGCCGATAACCAGAAGGTTCATGGTTCCCTCCCTGAATGATTTTTGGATGCTGCCCCGCTGATGTTTCCCGCAAACCGGTAAGGCGTTTGCGGCGAAACGTGCGGGGCAGCGGAACGGATCTGCATTTGCGTCTGTGTGGACACGGAAGCTTTGATTTACGCGGCGGCTTAGTGATGGAACAGCCGCGCGCCGGTGAAGGCCAGCACCATGCCGTATTTGTCGGCGGTGGCGATGACATGGTCATCCCGGATGGAGCCGCCGGGCTCGGCAATGTAGGTAACGCCAGACTTTCTGGCCCGCTCCACGTTGTCGCCAAAGGGGAAGAAGGCGTCGCTGCCAACAGTGACGCCGGTTTGAGTGGCGATCCAAGCCTTCTTTTCCTCCGGGGTCAGGACCTCGGGGCGGACCTTAAAGGTGTTCTGCCACACGCCGTCGGCCAGCACGTCCTCGTACTCGTCGGAGGTGTAGATGTCGATGGCGTTGTCCCGGTCGGGGCGGCGGATGTTGTCCACGAATTGCAGACCCAGCACCTTGGGATGCTGGCGCAGATACCAGTTGTCCGCCTTCTGGCCTGCCAGACGGGTGCAGTGGATGCGGCTCTGCTGGCCTGCGCCAACGCCGATGGCCTGACCGTCCTTCACGTAGCAGACGGAGTTGGACTGGGTGTATTTCAGGGTGATGAGGGCCACGATCATGTCGATCTTGGCGGCCTCCGGAAGCTCCTTGTTTTCGGAGACGATGTTGGTCAGCATTTCCTTGTCGATCACAAGGTCATTGCGGCCCTGCTCGAAGGTAACGCCGAACACATCCTTGTGCTCCGTGGCGGCGGGAACGTAGTCCGCATTGATCTGGACCACATTATAGCCGCCCTTCTTCTTGGTTTTCAGAATTTCCAGCGCCTCGTCGGTATAGCCGGGGGCGATGATGCCGTCGGACACCTCGCCCTTGAGGTACTGGGCGGTGGCGGCGTCGCAGACGTCGGAGAGAGCGGCCCAGTCACCGTAGGAGCACAGGCGGTCAGCACCCCGGGCGCGGATATAGGCGCAGGCGATGGGCGAGAGCTCGGCGGCGTCATCCACGAAGTAGATCTTCCGGTCCACCTCGCTCAGGGGCCGTCCCACGGCGGCGCCGGCGGGGGAAACGTGCTTAAAGCTGGCGGCGGCGGGCAGGCCAGTGGCGGCCTTCAATTCCTTCACTAACTGCCAGGAGTTCAGCGCATCCAGCAGATTGATATAGCCGGGCTTTCCGTTCAAAACGGTAAAGGGCAGGTCAGAGCCGTCCTGCATAAAGACCTTGGACGGCTTCTGGTTGGGATTGCAGCCATATTTCAGTTCCAATTCGTTCATTTTGGCACCTTCTTCTTAATCTCCCAGATTTTTGTTGAACAGACGTACCTCGCCGTTCACGTTGGTATAAAGGGACACCTTGTTGTCCCCGTTCAGAGCGGCCCAGACCTCCTCCGGCTTGGGAACGGTGACCTCCAGAGGTTCACCGGCAAAGGTGGGCAGAGGATTTCCGTCACCCTGGTAGGTGCTGATGAAATAGCCCTGATTCTCGTCGCAGCCCTCATAGCAGAAGAACTCTCGCAGGCAGCGTCCGTTCTTGCGCTTGAGAATGGACATCTCAAAAGAGCCGTCGGCATTCAGAATGGCGGAGATGCGGGGGGTCCAGTTGGGCTCGTCCGGCTCGTATTCCCGGGTCATCAGGCCCTTGCGAAAATCGCCATACTGACAGATGGTGTCCGTCTGGTCGCCGTTGGTGACCACCAGCGCATTGCCTATGGTCCGGACGGGATGATAGATGATGAGGCTGGGATCTTCCAGCTTGGCGGGATCATGAGCCTCGGTGCGGATACCGTCCTCTGTTTTCACAAAGATCCGGTTGCGGCTGTTGGCGCTGCGGCCCATGATGAAATAGTAAACGAGGTCCTTACTGACAAGGATTCCCCGGCCAGGATAAGGATTCTCCCGCAGGAGGGTCAAAAAGTCAAGCATAGTTCTTCTCCTTTACGATTTGTTCCGAGACCAACTCTGCTGCCTGGGGCAGGAGCTGCCATTCGGCCTGCTCCATGACCCGGCGCTGAAGGGTTTCGGGGGTGTCGTCCGGCAAGACCTCCACCGCTTTTTGCAGCAGGATCTCTCCGCCGTCCGGGATCTCATTGACAAAATGCACCGTGGCTCCCGTGACCTTCACACCCTTGGTCAGAGCGGCCTCGTGGACCTTCAGACCGTACATCCCCTTACCGCAGAAGGCGGGGATCAGGGAGGGATGGACGTTGACGATCCGGTCCGGCCAGCGACGGACGAAGTCCGCGGACAGGATGGACAGGAACCCGGCCAGCACGACCAGATCCACCCGGTACTGCGTCAGCGCCTCCATCAGCGCCGCCTCAAACGGCTCCTGCCCCAGCTGCTTCCGGGACAGGGGAATGGCAGGCACGCCGCGGCGCTTTGCCCGCTCCAGAGCGTAGGCTTCGGGATTGCTGGAGAGGACCAGCACGATCTCCCCGTGGGGCAGGGCGCCTGCTTCCTGAGCGTTCAGCAGCGCCTCCAGGTTGGTGCCGCCGCCGGAGACCAGCACAGCGATACGGGCCTTGTTCAGCATAGGATCACCCGTTCCTCTCCGGAGATCACCTCACCTATCACATAGCCGGGGCAGCCGTGCTGGGCCAGGGCGGAGAGGGCCTGGTCCGCCGTGTCCCGGGAGACGATCACCGCCATGCCGACCCCCATGTTGAAGGTGTTGAACATGTCCCGCTCCGGGATGTGGCCGGTCTCCCGGAGCATTTTGAAGATGGGTGGCGTCCGGACGGCAGCCTTCTCAATTTTCACCGTCATCCCATCCGGCAGGCACCGGGGGATGTTCTCATAAAAGCCCCCGCCGGTGATGTGGCTGATGCCGTGGACCTCTGCCGCGTCGATGGCGGCCAGCACCGGCTTCACATAGATGCGGGTGGGGGTCAGCAGGGCCTCGCCCAGGCTCTCCCCCAGATCTTCACAGTAGACCGTCAGATTGGCATGCTCCACGTGAAAGACCTTCCGCACCAGGGAGAATCCGTTGGAGTGGAGGCCGGAGGAGGGCAGGGCCAGCACCACGTCCCCGGAGCGGACCCGGTCCGGGTCGATGATATCGCCCTTGTCCACGATGCCCACGGAAAAGCCCGCCAGGTCGTAGTCCTCCGGCGCCATGATGCCGGGGTGCTCGGCGGTCTCGCCGCCGATGAGGGCGCAGCCCGCCTGGACGCAGCCCTCTGCTACGCCGGAGACAATGGCGGCCACCTTCTCC
>UQUC01000075.1 GCA_900544105.1 uncultured Oscillibacter sp.
GTATGTATACTAAACCGTGCGTCATAAGTACGCACTGATATGCTTACTGCGCCGCCGGTCTCCGGGGGTGTCGAGTAAATGCCGCCGCAAGGCGGACGGAAATCTGACAGGAGGTGTCTCAACATGGCAACGAAACGTACCTATCAGCCCAAGAAGCTCCACGGCCAGAAGGTCCATGGCTTCCGCAAGAGAATGGCTACCGCCAACGGCCGCAAGGTCCTGGCTCGCCGCCGCGCCAAGGGCCGTGCCCGCCTGAGCTACTAAGAAGGACTCATGCGCGGGAGACACCTGAACAATGTCCTTTAGGGACGGTGGGACTGCAAGCGTCCTCCGTCCCTGGAATTGTATCCAGGGAAACTTTGTTCAGGGTGAAAGGACAGGGAACAAGTCATGAAAGCAGCGGTCACGCTGAAAGAAAATTATGAATTCCGGAGAACCTATCAGAAGGGCGTTTCGGCCGTCAGTCCCGTCATGGTGCTGTACTGCCGGAAAAACCGTCTGGGCCGGAACCGTCTGGGGCTGGTGTCCTCTACAAAGCTGGGACATGCCGTGGTGCGCAATCGCTGCCGCCGCCGTCTCCGGGAGGTATACCGTCTGGAAAAGCCCCAGCTGAAAACGGGATATGATATTATCCTGGTTGCCCGGAGCAGAACTGCCACGGCCCCTTGGCCGGAGCTGCAAAAGCAGTTCCGCCGTCTGTGCCGGAAGGTAGATCTGATGAAGGAGCCTGTATGAAGCGGGTTCTTTTGGCTTTGGTGCGGTTCTACCGCCGGGCCATTTCTCCGTTTCGGCCGCCCTGCTGCCGTTATACCCCTACCTGTTCTCAATACGCGCTGGAAGCCATTGAAAAATACGGCGCCCTGAAGGGCGGCTGGATGGCTTTCCGCCGGATCCTGCGCTGTAATCCCTTCCACAAAGGCGGTTACGACCCCGTTCCCTGATTCAAAAGAATATCGGAGGAAAGACAAGAATGTCCACCATTGGCTACTACATTTGCGTACCCTTTGCCTGGCTGGTCCGTCTGTTCTATGACCTGACGAACTCCTACGGTGTGGCTCTGATCCTGTTTACTCTGGTCATCAAGCTCATCATGCTGCCCTTCCAGATGAAGTCCAAGAAGAGCATGATGCGCATGAGCCGCGTCAGCGGTCAGATGCAGGATTTACAGAAGCGCTATGCCAAAAACCAGGCCAAGCTTCAGGAGGAAATGCAGAAGCTCTACGAAGAGGAAGGCGTCAATCCCATGAGCGGATGCCTCTGGAGCTTTCTCCCCCTGCCGATTCTGATGGCGCTGTACTCCATCATCCGTCAGCCCATCACCCACTTCATGATGCTCTCCAAGGATGTGCTGCAGACCGTAGTGCAGTCCGTTGCGGATGCCGGCGTTGACCTGACGAACATCGTTATGATGGATAAGGCAACCGGCGCTCCGGCCCTGAAGGACGGTCTCTATCAGATGGCCGCCTACGGCCAGATCAACCTGGTCAAAGCCGTGCAGGAAATGGGCCTTTCCACGCCGGATGGCTGGTTCAATGTGAACTATAAGTTCCTGGGTCTGGACCTGACCGCTACTCCCTGGGAGTATGTCAAGAGCTTCACCTTCACCTGGGCCGTGATCGGCGTGATCCTGATCCCCATTCTGGCCGGTCTTTCTCAGTTTGTGTTCAGCAAGCTCACCATGAAGACCCAGCCTCAGGCGGACGCCGCCGGCGGCGCGTCCATGAAGTCCATGATGTATATGATGCCGCTGTTCAGCGTCTACATCGCCTTCATCATGCCTGCCGCATTGGGCGTGTACTGGATCGCCCAGAGTGTGTTCTCTCTGATCCAGGAGGCTATCCTCAACAAGACCCTGTCTGCTAAGATGGAGGCGGAAGAGGAAGCCCGTTTCCAGGCTCGTCAGGCTGACCGCCAGAAGCGTATGGAAGAGGCTCGCATCCAGGAGCGGCAGAGACAGCAGGAGGAGCAGAAGAAGCAGACTCTGCGTGAAAAGCAGCAGGCTGCTCAGGCTGCCAAGGCTGTCAAAGCTGCCAAGGCCGCTACCAGCACCACCGAGGCTGGCCGGGTGGGTGACCGCCCCTATGCCCGTGGCCGTGCTTACAAGGCGGACCGCTATGACGAAACATAATGAGGAGCCGTTATGAGACAGTTTATTGATGTAACGGGCAAAACGGAAGAAGAAGCCATTAACCGCGCCCTGGAGCAGCTGAAGCTGGACCGGGACGATGTATCCGTAGAGATCCTGGAGCGGGCAAAGGCCGGTTTCCTGGGTCTGGGAAGCTGCCCTGCCAAGGTCCGGGTCAGCTACGGTGAGGACGACGAGCCTGCCGCCCCCGCCCAACCCAAGGCGGAAAAGGTCCGGGAGGACAAGCCCAAAGCCGAGAAGCCCCGGACAGAAAAGAAGCCCGCCGAAAAGCCTCAGCGCCGGGAAGAGCCGGTTAAGAAGGAGCTTACTCCCAAGACCGAGGAAGCACAGACCGTCAAGGTCCCGGAGGACCTGGGCGAGGAAGTGAACGACGAGCGGGCTCAGGAGATCCGCAAGTTCCTCTCCGGCCTCCTTCAGCAGATGGAGGTCCAGGCAGAGGTCAAGGTGTATCTCCCTGAAAAGGGCCGCTACAAGGTGTTCCTGGAAGGTCAGGGCCTTGGCGCCATCATCGGTCGCCGGGGCGAGACTCTGGACGCCATCCAGCAGCTCACCAGCTACTCCGTCAACCGCACTGGCAGCCGTGTCCGTGTCCAGTTGGATGCCGAGAATTACCGGGCCAAGCGGGAACAGAGCTTGGAGCGTCTGGCCAACAAGGTGGCAGGCAAGGTGGTCAAGTACCGCCGCAGCGTCACCCTGGAGCCTATGAACGCCTACGAGCGCCATGTGATCCACACGGCTTTGCAGGAGGTTCCCGGAGTCACCACCTATTCTACGGGTGTGGATCCCAACCGTCGGGTCATCGTGGCCTACGATCGGGAGAAAAAGTAACCGAACCAACGCTCCGCCTGAAAAGGCGGAGCGTTGTTCTATTTTTCCCGTTCTCTTTCAACATTGTGAAAAAGTCTGTGACTTTTTTCGGAAACTCAATGAAAAAACAGCTATTTTCCGCTGTTTGCCTTGACAATGTTCAAAAACCGTGATACAGTGACCGGGTGAAAGGCTGTGACAGGGAAGTCCTGCTGGATCCGGTTTCAGAGAAGGAGCGGTTGGTGTAAGCTCCTCCGGAACGCATCGGATGGCGCCCTGGAGCCGCGGAGCGGAAATGCTTCGCCGGACCCCGCCGTTACCGGGAACGAAGTGCCCCGCCTCCAACGGGGAATTCAGGTGGAACCACGGACATTATGTTCGCCCTGAGCCTACTAAAATAGGCTCAGGGCGTTTTTTGCTGCGCAAAAACGCATGAGTTGAGCCACGCCCCACGCCGCAAGCACGGCAATCGGGAGCGTCTGGTGTCAAAATTGTGTACCGCAATTTTGAAATCGCTCTGAGCCACCAAACAAAAAGGAGAGGAAACCATGAAAAACACTGAAAAGACCATGGACAAAATCGTTGCCCTGTGCAAGAACCGGGGCTTCGTGTTCCCCGGCAGCGAGATCTACGGCGGCCTTGCCAACACCTGGGACTACGGCCCTCTTGGTGCGGAGCTGAAGAAGAATATCAAGAACGCCTGGTGGAAGAAGTTCGTCCAGGAGAACCCCTACAACGTGGGCCTGGACGCTGCCATCCTGATGAATCCACAGACCTGGGTGGCCAGCGGCCATTTGAGCGGCTTCTCCGATCCCCTGATGGACTGCCGCGAGTGCCACGAGCGCTTCCGGGCCGACAAGCTCATTGAGGACTGGTGCGCTGAGACAGGCTTTGAGCTGCCCAAGGCGGTAGACGCCTTCTCTCAGGCGGAAATGAAGGACTTCATTGAAGAACACAACATTCCCTGCCCCACTTGCGGTAAGCACAACTTTACCGATATTCGTCAGTTCAACCTGATGTTCAAGACCTTCCAGGGCGTGACCGAGGATGCCAAGAATACCGTCTACCTCCGCCCCGAGACCGCTCAGGGCATCTTCGTGAACTTCAACAACGTCCAGCGTACCACCCGGAAGAAGCTGCCCTTCGGCATCGGTCAGATCGGCAAGTCCTTCCGTAACGAGATCACCCCGGGCAACTTCATTTTCCGTGTCCGTGAGTTCGAGCAGATGGAACTGGAGTTCTTCTGCAAGCCCGGCACCGATCTGGAGTGGTTTGACTACTGGCGTACCTTCTGCCACAACTGGCTGCTGTCCATCGGTCTGAAGGATGAGAACCTGCGTCTCCGTGACCATGATCCCGAGGAGCTGTGCTTCTATTCCAAGGCCACCACGGACTTCGAGTTCCTGTTCCCCTTCGGCTGGGGCGAGCTGTGGGGCGTGGCCGACCGTACCGACTATGACCTGACCCAGCATCAGAACACCAGCGGTCAGAAGATGGTCTACCGCGAGGGTGAAGGCAAGGACATGGTGGAATATATCCCCTATGTCATCGAGCCTTCTCTGGGCGTGGAGCGCAGTGTGCTGGCCGTTTTGTGCGATGCTTATGACGAGGAAGTTGTGGGTCAGGACAAGAACGGCAAGGATGATGTCCGTGTGGTCATGCACTTCCATCCCGCTCTGGCTCCCATCAAGGCTGCCATTCTGCCCCTGAGCAAGAAGGAAGTCCTCTCCGGCCCCGCCATGGAGCTGTACAACGAGCTGTCCAAGGACTTTATGGTGGACTACGACGAGACCGGCTCCATCGGCAAGCGCTATCGCCGTCAGGATGAGATCGGCACTCCCTTCTGCATCACGCTGGACTTTGAGACCGTTGGCGATGAGAATACCCCTGCCGACCACTGCGTCACCGTCCGCGAGCGTGACACCATGCAGCAGGAGCGTGTGCCTATCTCTGAGCTGCGCGCATATCTGGCTGAAAAGCTGGCGTACTAAGAGAAAACATCAGAAAACGGGACGCTTTTGCGTCCCGTTTTCCCTGAAAGCGAGTGAATGGATTGAAAACGACTCTCCTGAAAATCGGAAGGTCCGCACTGATCGTGCTGGCGGCGCTGGCAGTTGGCTGCGCCGCAACCTTTTCTATGGAATGGATCGCACGTGGCTCTGGGCGGGTCGCGCTGGGCTGGTGCGTCGCCTCGCCTGCGCCGTTTCTCCTGACAGCGGTATTTTACGGGAGCGGTGCGCTATTTTTGGGATTGGTGACCGGCCGGCTCTGGATAGGAGCGTTGGCGTCCGGGACCGTGAGCGTGATACTGGCGCTGGTGAGCTGGTTCAAGTCTATCATCAACGGCACACCACTGACAGTGGAGGATTTTGGCCTGATCGGTCAGCTTGATCAGGTGATGGGCGTGGCGGGGGATCTGACCGTGCCCGGCTCTGGATGGCGCGCCATTGCGCTGCTGGTGGTGACGGTGCTGGTGACGGCTGTTGTGGGCCATTGGCTGACCATGGGCAGCAGGCGGACGCGCTTCACGCTGGCCACGGCCCTGCTGGTGCTGGGTCTGTGCTTCGGCGTGGGACCCGGCGCGATGCTGCTGGGCAGCGCCTTTTCCGTGAACACGCAGGATCGGATACAGCCTTCCATCGCCTATCGGGACTACGGACTGGCTGTGGGCCTGTGGCGGGACGCGTGTCTGCTGGCTAACCGGGAGCCGGAGAACTACGGGCCGGAGTATATGGACGCGGTGGTAGCCCGGCTGGATGAGCTGCTGGGCGGCGCGTCCACCGCACCCGCCTCAGTCCGGCCCAACGTGATCTTTATCCTCTCTGAATCGTTTTACGACATGACCAGCCTACCGAAGCTGAAGCTCTCCGCCGACCCTATGGAAAACTATCACAGGCTGAGCCAGGAGGGGATCTCCGGCCGGTTTTTCAGTAGTTATCTGGGCTATGGTACCGGCTATATCGAGCAATCCATCTTCACTGGTCTGACCGGAAAGGATCTGGAGCCGGGGACCAACATCTGCTTCCGTCCAGACGAGGAATACAGCCTGCTGGATTCGGTAGCCACGCCATTCCAAAAGCAGGGCTATGAGACAGAACTGCTCCACGCCTATAATGACAGTCTCTATAACCGCACGGTGACGTATCCACGGCTTGGCTTTGACCGCCTGCTCTTTTCTCAGGATATCCAGGCGCTGGACCTGAACATTCAGGGCAGTCCCTACGCGGGCGGATACTACCTCAGCGACCATGTGTTTGTGCAGGCGCTCTTGAATCGGATGGATGCGGCCAATGCGGAGGGAAAACCTGCGTTTCTCTTTGGTATTTCCATGGAGAACCACCAACCCTTTAACCCGGAAAAGTTCGGCTACAAGTGCCAGATTGACGTGTCCAGTGATATCTTGGACGAGGATAACCTCGCTATTACCCGCGTGATGCTGGAGGGCCTGACCCGTGCGGATCAGGCCTTAGGCGAGTTGACGGATGCACTGCGGGAGCGTGAGGAGCCGACTGTGGTGGTGTTTTTCGGTGACCACCGGCCCAACCTTTTTATGACCGATGGCGGTACGGTGTACAGTCATCTCGGCCTGTGTGAGGGAAATAACTGTGCAGATTGGACCATCGAGCAGGTGGCTGACCTCTACTCCACTAACTATCTCATCTGGGCAAATGACGCGGCGCTTTTGAAGGCTCCGGCCGGGACCGTGCAGGATACCGGTATCGCCGCCATCGGTCCGGCGGTGCTGGATGCGGCGGATATGCCCCGTACCCGCTACTGGGCCATGCAGGAGCGGCTGGCGCAGGCTTTGCTTATCAACACGGATCTCTACTGCGTCACAGCCGACGGTACGCCCTATTGGAATACAACGGACGCGGACCTATCCGACGAGGATCGGGAATTGCTGGAACTGCGCGGCGCCGTCATTTATGACATTTATTACGGCAAGAGATACTGCACTGAAAAAATGAATCAGCCGGTAGGAAGCTGAGCCTTCTGTACAGAAAAGACCCACCAGATGCGGAAAACATCTGGCGGGCCTTTATGTTCAGACCGTGATAAGAACGCACAAGGTTTTTATACCGGGTGACGTTTTTCAAAGTCTGTCGGCGAAAAAATTCGATCTGCGCTCACTCTGCCTCCACAGAGCCTTGGACAAAGCTGCCCCGCACCGATCAACGATCACAAATGGCGAAATAGAAGGGTCTGTTGCAAAATAAGATTTTGAAAAATCAGCCCGAAGAAAAAGTTAGCGAAAACCGTCAGGACAGCGGTTCTCACTAACTTTTTTAATGCGCATATTTCCCGCTTGAGCTGAAAACTGCATTTTGTAACAGGCCCTTTTCCTATGAAAAATAAATATCTCTACACAAAGGCAAGAAAGTCAATAGAACATCCCCATAAAGCCGTCGGGCCGCTCCTGGGCCTGATTCCACACCTCGATGAACAACTGCCGGGGGATGGCCCGAACCTCCACCTCACCGGGGCGGTTCAGTGTCCGCAGATCCTCCGGGAAGGGCGCGGGGTCCAGCACCTCCTCCTGTCCCATATCCCCACCATAGGCAAAGCACATACCGGAGGGATAGAACTCCACCCGCCGGGTCTCCCGGCGCTGGCTGTCCAGCTCCGAATAGATGAAATTGGCCTCGTCATCCTCCTCTGGGTGAAGCAGTTCCTTAATCACATATTCCATATCCATTCTCCTTGAAAAACGATTCGATGGCGCTCCGCTCCGTCTCCGCGCTGCCTTGAGCGAAGCCGTTTCGACCGCCGCCCCGCCCGTGAAGCGCCGTATTCATAGCCTTGACCAGAGGGCTGATATCCTGCCCGTCTGCCCGGCCCAGGGCGTAGGCATAATGGCCGTCCTCTCCGGCGAAAACTGCCGCCAGACCGCCGCAGGTCTTGGACACGGCGTCCATCAGCCGCCGCACACTGTCCGGCCGCATGGGGGGCTGGAACAGCAGCACATTGCCCTTTCCCACCTGCTCCTTGGCCATAGCTTCAAATACGGATTCCTCCAATTGAGCGCAGCGGAGCTTAAGGCTGGCCAACTCGCCCTCCAGCCGTTCCACGGCCGCCTCACTGTCCACCGGCTTTACACTGAGCCGCTGACCGATGGCCTTGGCCTGCTCCCATGTCCGGGACAGGTATTCCAGCGCCCGTTTGCCGCACAGCAGCTCGATCCGCACGCCCTCCCGGAATTTCTGCACCGACAGGAACTTCACCAGTCCCACCTGCCCGCTCCGCAGCACATGGGTGCCGCAGCA
The DNA here is from genome assembly GCA_900544105.1 of uncultured Oscillibacter sp. Lineage (GTDB taxonomy): Bacteria > Bacillota > Clostridia > Oscillospirales > Oscillospiraceae > Oscillibacter. The sequence continues at coordinate 8,218 of UQUC01000075.1, forward strand.
GGCGCAGCAGTCCGCGCCGGGGAAGGCCACGATCCGCACATCCCCTTCCAGCGCCTTTTTGCTCCGGTAGTCGATGGCCTCCAGCTCCGCTCCCCGGTGGAACTGAATGTCGATGGGGTGGTTTTCGTAAAGGTATTGATTGGCCTTAGCCTCGATCTCCAACAGCTCCTCCCAGGAAATATCGGCGTTGAAGTCGATGGTCACGATGTCCGCGCCCATGTGGAACCCCACATTGTCGCAGCGAAACCGCTCACAGATCAGCCCGGAACAGATATGCTCTCCGGAGTGCTGCTGCATGTGGTCGAACCGCCGTTCCCAGTCGATGGCGCCGGTGACAGTTTTCCCAATTTCCACGGCTCTGTCCACATTGTGGAGAATCACGCCGTTTTTTTCATGGACGTCCGTCACCGCCGCTCCGTCCAGAACGCCGTGATCGGCAGGCTGTCCGCCCCCCTCCGGGTAGAAGGCCGTGCGGTCTAATGTGACTAAATAGCCGTTTTTGCCCGGCTGACAGTCCAGAACCGTAGCGGTGAAGTCCGTCAAAAACGGGTCCGCGTAGTATAGCTTTTCAGTTTCCATGGGGAAAATTCCTTTCATTTTTAAGAGAGCGACACGATAAAATGCCACAGCGGGTCAATGAGCCAGAGACCCAACACAGCCGAGCAGAGATTGGCGGCGATGGCGTACACGGTGGCTCGCGCCTTGTTTTTTTCCGTCAGCAGGCGGCGGTACAGCAGTAGCTCGACCAGCGTGATGATGACCTCAATGGGAATGTAGAAGATCAAAGACCAGCCGCTTACGCCGTGATTCAGCACCGTCACGGCGAGATAGACGGCGAAGCCGCCCTGCGTCACCAGATTCACCAGCAGAAATACCAGCCAGCTTCTCTTGCTCCGGTAGCCGAAGGCAAACAGCAGTAGCCCCTCGATCAGCAGAGTAGGGAGGAGGGTGCACAGAAATTGCAGCGCGTAGGCCATGGCCGGACTGGGCG
>UQUC01000076.1 GCA_900544105.1 uncultured Oscillibacter sp.
CACTGCGGCCGGGGGAGGGAAGCCCCCTGTTTCGGCGTGGAAGCCGCTGTGCGCGAGCCTTTGAGCAAGGGCGGGTACCCATGCTCACCCGCGAAAGCAAGCAGGAGCCGTCTGCGAGAGAAGTTAAAAATCGGAAGACTGGTCTGAGGTGCAGACCATGGATCTTTAACCAGTTACTATGCCGGTATTACGCCACGCGTGATAAGGCCCTCTTGCGCCGGAAAGACAACTGTGTCATAATGAAGCAAAAAATGGGGGAGGAAGTGGGGCATTATGAAGCTACGGGATCTTTCCAGACGTATTCGGGAAGAAGATCGACCGGATATTTCCTTTGCACTCCAGGGAGGTATGGAGCTTTCTGATATAAATACCGACTGGCTGGCAGATTTTCCGGAGACAGTGTATATTGCCAATAGTCAGTCCGTCATTTTTGGGAAAGTACAGAAAGAAACGCTTTTATATCTGATCGCCCGTCAGCGGGAATTTCAGTTTCGACAGATCCTGGATAGTATGAATGACGGCGTGATCGCCGTAGACGAGACCGGGCGGATTTTCTATGCCAATCCAGCTTATGTTTCCATTTTGGGCGTACCTCTGCGGCGAATCATGGGGAAGCGGATCCAAAGCATCGAGCCGACATCGCTTCTGAGCCAAACGGTAGAAAAGAAGATCCCTCTGACCAGTGAAAAACAGATCATTCCCTCTATCAAAAAGTATGTTTCTCTACGGGCAGTTCCTTTGTGGGATGGAGAAACATTTTTGGGTGCGGTCTCGATCTTTCAAGATGTGACCAAGCTCCACAGGTTGGGCCAGGAGGTCCAGCAGATGTCCGATATTGTAGATGAGTATTCACATCGTATTCGCAGTCAAGAGATCGCGGAAAAAATGCGGATCACATCATATAACAAAGCCTTTCAGACGCTTATTCAGAAGGTTGCAACTGTGGCCCTGACGGATGTACCAATGCTGATCCAGGGAGAGAGTGGCACCGGGAAGAGTGCCATGGCATACTACTTGCATCAGTGCAGTGGCCGCAGGGAAAAGCCGTTTTTGGTGATGAACTGCGCAGCCATTCCTCAAAATATGATGGAGAGTGAGCTTTTTGGCGATAATGAGCGACCGGGTAAGCTGATGCTGGCGGATGGCGGAACGCTGTTCCTGGACGAGGTGGAAGAACTGACGCTCCCGGCGCAGTCCCGGCTCCTGTACTACATTGGGCAAAACAGAGACAACAATATCGGCGAACACACGGCTGCTTTACCAGATACGCGGATCATTGCATCCGCTGGTCAGGCGTTGGAACCACTGGTGGATACAAAACACTTCCGTCGGGAATTGTTTTTTCAACTGAGCACCATTGCAGTCACCCTGCCGCCGCTGCGGGAGCGGCGGGATGACATTATCCCGCTGGCGAATCAATTCCTTTCGGACTACAATGAAAAATACCATCGTGACGTGATGTTTTCCTCTCAGGTCTATCAAGACCTGCAAAAATACGATTGGCCGGGAAATTTACAGGAGCTGAAGAGCTATGTAGAACGAGCGGTCATTTTGTCGGGTAACGGCCTGCCGATCGTTGAACTGCCCTTTGGTCAGAAAGATGCGCAGGCAGAGGGAACGGAGGATGACTGGAAGCTCAGGGATCGTCCCTTGGCGGAGCAGATGCAGGAGTTTGAACAGCGGGTGATCCGAGAGACCTTGAAGGCATGTGGCGGCAACCGCACAGAGGCCATGCGGCGTTTAGGCTTGAGCAGAAGAACTTTTTACCGGAAGTGTGAAAAGTTGGAAGGACCGCCGAGTGCCAAAAAGTAAACAGTGTCACAAAGTAAACACACAATAGTGCCAACTTTGGCACTATTGTGTGTTTCTTTTTTCAAAAGTGCTGCCTGGATTTTTTTATATTCTACAAAAGACATCGAAAATACTCTTTGCTACAATGATATCGTCAAAAGAATGAGACCGAGCATAGTAAAAAGGAGATGTTAAGAGTGAAGAAAGTATCCATTGGAGGCGGACAGGGTTTCTGGGGCGACAGTCCTGACGCTGCTATCCACATGATTCGTCACGGCAACCTGAATTACATGGCTTGCGACTATTTGGCGGAGCTGACTCTGTCGATCATGCAGCGTCAGAAGATGAAGAATCCCGCTGCCGGTTACGCCAGAGATTTCATCAGCTTGATGAAAGAGATCGGCAAGGAGGCCTATGAAAAGAAGATCGGCATCATTACCAATGCCGGCGGCATGAATATCACCGGCGCTGTGGACGCTCTGAAGGCTGTGGCCGAGGAACAGGAGATGCACGGCTACAAGATCGGTTATGTCACCGGTGACGATCTGCTGGATCAGATCCCTCAGATGATCGCTGACGGCTGCGAGTTCAAAAATATGGACGATGTGGGCGATTTCAATGAGATCAAGGACAAGCTTGTGAATGCCAATGTCTACTATGGACGGGAACCGATCATGGAGTGCCTGGCCCAGGGCGCAAATACTGTGCTGACCGGCCGCGCCGCTGACAGCGCAATGTTCCTGGCGCCTCTGGCTTATGAGTTTGGCTGGAAAGATAACGATTTGGACAATTTGGCCCGGGGCATTATGGCCGGTCATCTGCTGGAATGTGGCGGGCAGGGCTCCGGCGGTAACTTCCAGTATGACTGGCGCAGTGTGCCCGACATGGATCAGTTGGGTTTCCCCATCGCTGAGCTGACGGAAGAGGACTTCCACATTACGAAGGCTCCTGATTGCGGCGGCCTGATCTCTGAGCAGAGCTGCAAGGAACAGTTCCTCTATGAGGTCCATGACCCTGCCAATTATATCACCCCTGATGTCACTGTGGACATTAGCCATGCGACCCTGACGCAGGACGGCGATAACCGTGTCCGCGTGGGCAATGTCAAGGGCAAAGCCAGACCGGATCAACTGAAGCTGTGTCTGGGCTATCACGCCGGCTACAAGGTAGTCACGTATCTGTCCTTCGCCTGGCCTGATGCCTACGAAAAGGCCCAGTATGCTGCGGAGATCCTGATGAAGAAGATGAAACGCAAGGGAATGCAGTATGAGGATCTGCGCATCGACTATGTGGGACTCAATGCCCTGCATCTGGATGTGGCAGAGATCGATGATGACCTCATTAAGCGCACCAACGAGGTGGTGCTGCGCATTGCCATCCGCACCAAGGAAAAACGGGACGCCCAGCTCATCATTCCCGAGATCAGCCCCTTGCAGCTCAATGGACCTCCGGGAGCGTCCTTCTTTGGCGGTCGCGCTCATGTGACGGATGTTATTGGACTGTGGCCCACGCTGATCCCCAGAGACGCCGTGAAGCTGGAGTCTCACATTCTGGAGGTGAAATAAAATGGCATTGGTTTATCTCAATACGCTGGCTCATGGCCGCAGCGGTGACAAGGGCGATACCAGCAATGTCTGCGTGTATGCCCGAGATCCCAAGGACTATGAATTTCTCAAACGGGTATTGACCGTGGAGCGGGTGAAGGAATACTTCGGTGATATGGTCAAGGGAGAGATCACTCGTTATGATGTGGACAGCCTGTGCGGTATGAACTTCGTCATGAAGCACGCACTGGGCGGCGGCGCTACCCATTCTCTCCGCCTGGATACTTTAGGTAAATCGATGGGTTCTGCCTTCATGCGGATGAAGGTAGATACAAACTGGTAATAAAGCTGAAAGAGGAGAACAAAAATGAAAACGAATCAGTATTCTGGCTTTCATAAACTGACTATGGAGCAGCGCGCTGCTGAGGTGGCAGAGTTTGCCGGCCTGACGGAGGAAGAGGTCGGCCGGCTCACCACTCCCGGCGCCCTTAGCAATGAGGTAGCTGACCATGTGATCGAAAACGTCATTGGCACCTATCAGCTGCCTGTGGGCGTTGCGATGAATTTCCTCATCAATGGTAAGGAGTATGTGATCCCCATGGTACTGGAAGAGGCTTCCGTCGTAGCAGCCGCTTCCAATGCCGCTAAGATGGCCCGGGTGGGCGGCGGCTTTACCACCAGCTACACGGGCAACATCATGATCGCTCAGGTCCAGTGCATCGGCGTGGCGAATCCCTTCTTCGCGCGGCAGAATATCCTGCATCACAAGGATGAAATCCTGGCGATCGCCAATGAGAAGGATCCTATTCTGGTGAAGCTTACCGGTGGCGCCAAGGATATGGAGGTCCGCATCGTGGACTCCGAGATCGGCCCTATGGTAGTGACTCATCTGCTGGTGGATACCGGCGATGCCATGGGCGCCAACGCCGTGAATACGATGGCCGAGGCTGTGGCTCCCACCATTGAGCGGCTTACCGGCGGCACCGTGAAGCTGCGGATCCTGTCCAATCTGGCGGATCACCGCTTGGCCCGTGCCACGGCTACCTTTACCAAAGAGGCCATCGGCGGTGAGGACGTGGTGGATGGTGTTGTGGCAGCCTATGCCTTTGCAGCAGCAGACCCCTATCGTGCGGCCACCAGCAATAAGGGCATCATGAATGGCATCGATCCTGTCGTGGTTGCCACCGGCAATGACTGGCGCGGCATGGAAGCGGGCGTCCATTCCTATTGCTCCAGAAATGGCCGCTACACCTCCCTGACCCGTTGGGAAAAGGATGCCAACGGTGACTTGACCGGCTCCATCGAACTGCCCACCCCCGTGGGTCTGGTGGGCGGTGCCACCAAGATCCATCCCGGCGCCCAGGCCTGCGTGAAGATCCTGGGTGTGACCACCGCAGCGGAACTGGCACAGGTCATCGCCGCTGTGGGACTGGCCCAGAACTTTGCCGCCATGCGCGCGCTGGCTACCGATGGTATCCAGAAGGGCCACATGAAGCTCCACGCCCGGAATCTGGCTACCGTGGCCGGTGCGACTGCTGAACAGTTGGATGCCGTGGTAGCCAAGATGGTGGCGGATAAGAAGGTCTCTGTGGACTACGCCAAGGAGATCCTGGCAAGTTTGAAGTAAATCCTTATCTTAACTGCGCGGCAGAATGCTCTGATTCCCCCTGTTAGAATCGATTTGTGTGTAAACTCAAATAAGCGAAGGAGGTTATTTATGAGGAAAGCAGATGAGCAAAAGGGACGGTATATGGAAGTATGGGGTGATACTGTTGTACCGGGACAACTGGCAGCATCCGCATTGATCTGTGTTGTTACCACGATGGCATTTTTCCTGGTTGGCCGAACGGTCCTGCTGGGTGTGGATTCGCTGGAACCGGCTCTGGCAAAAGGCTATGCGCTTTTGGTCGGTATTTTGGGCACGTTTTTGGGCGCAGCAATCTGTGCCAAGAAATTTCCACCCAAGCGGAAAATCATGGTAGACTTTCAGGAGGAGAATATCGAGGATATTCTGGAAGCTGCCGGTATGACATTGGAAGAAGAGAGAGAAGCGCTCAGCACAGCGTCTCCTGAATTGATCCGTGAGATGGAAAACTGCAATCTTTATTCTCTGCTGGCTCTGATCCCTGAGAATTCTCCAAATTTCAAACCTGAATATCGAATGAACGTATCTGGCGAGGAGGCGGAATAATGATGTCAACGATCTTAATGGCTATTGCCGCGGCTGTGCTTGGCGGATTGATCTTTACCGTTGTCGGCATTATTCCCGGTACGGATGAGACCGCCACCATGGTACCTTTGACGATCATCCTGATCCTGGCCGGTGTGCCAGTGGGCGTGCTGTTTGCATGGGAAATTGGTATCATCGTTGCCATGCAGGTGTCCCATACGATCCCTACCGCCATGAGTGCCCTGCCGGGCAGTACGATGGCAGTCCCCATGGTATTGAACTGCTCGATCGCAAAACGGCTTGGTATCCCTCATATTGCCATGCGCAAAATGGCTGCTGGTTCTATTGTGGGCACTATCTTTGCTCTGCCTCTGGCCATCGTTGTGGCGCTGATCCTGTCCCCCTTGGGCGGAATGATCTCTGCGCACTCCGGACTGATCTTTACCCTCTGTGCTCTGCTGATCGCCTACATGTCCTCTGCAAAATGGGGCGCGATGATCGCGATTGTTCCCTTCGCTATTTTCATCCAGGCCCTACAACGCATCGCGATCGAAGGACACGGCTCCACTGTATTTACCTCTATTTTCATGGGTATCACCATTGGCCCCATGATCTATGAATTGTTTGGCGCCATGATCCCCAGCCGCCGTAAGGAGTTTTCCAAGGATGAACCGAATGAGACTTGGCTGGCTCCTGATACGAAGGAAAAAATTTCCTTCTTCCCCAATCCCTTTAAACAGTTGACCAAAAAGCAAGTTGGCCTTTGCGCTGTCTGGTCTGCGATCTCAAGCGTCGGCTTTACAATGAGCCCCGTGGGTATGACCGTCCTCTCTGGCGAGGCTTCTTCTGGCCGCTGCAAGGAGCTGTATGACCGCATTACCACCAGCCTGTCTGTTGAGGACTCTACCTCCAACGCGACTTACGTCGCAGGCTTGATCGTTCCTCTGCTGGGCTTAGGCGGCGTGGCAGTCGGCGGTGTGGCTGGCGGTCCTGCGGCACCGTTATTCGCCTGTGCGCCCCGCTTTGAGATCGGTAATAATCTGGCTCAGATGATGAATATCTCCGATTACATCATTTTCGGCATCATCGGACTGATCGGCGGCACTCTGGCAGCCTATCCCATCGCCATCCACAAGGCTCGCTCCTGGACGGAACTGATGCTTCGAAAAATCAGCCATGAAGCCCTGATCGGTGCGTTCTGCGGCCTGGTGGTGATGCTTGCCTTCTATGAGGCTGGTATTCTGGGCGTGTTCCTGGCTCTGACCATCGGACTGGTGGGCGGTTTCCTGCATACCGTGTTCGGCGTACATACCGGTATTCAGTTTATGACATACTACGCTTCCGCATGGATCGTGACCAACCTGCTCTCTCTGGCGTCCATTCTCAACTGAACCCGGCGGCATTTCTGCCAAAATACTTACCAAAGAGGAGGTGCTGCAAGCGCAGCACCTCCCTTTCCGTGATTTTTACAGATAGGATGTGAATTCTATGGCGGATCTGAGCGGGCAGCTGTTTCTGGTGAGCAAGCTGTTTCTCCTGATGTTGTTGGGGGTCCTGCTTCGGAAAAAGGAGATCATCCAAGAAACAGGGGAAAAGACACTTTCTGGGTTGATTCTGAATGCTGTGCTGCCTTGCAGCATCTTGATGTCCTTCTTGGGGGAGGTAACGCCGCAAAAGCTATGGCAATCACTGGATATTTTTCTGCTGTCTCTGGGGATCCAGGCGGCCAGTTATCTGTTGGCTCGGTTCCTGTATCAGAGATGCCAGCCGGAACACCGCAGCGTTATGAAGTATGCCACGATCTGTTCCAATTCCGGCACAATGGGGACACCGGTAGCCGAGGGTCTTTTTGGTATGGAAGGCGTGTTCCTTTCAGCTATTTTTCTGATCCCGCTTCGGATCGCCATGTGGACATTGGGTATCGCTTTTTTTACGGGAACACACGAAAAGGGCGTTTTTCGCCGCACGCTGACGCATCCATGCATTGTGGCCGTGCTGCTGGGTATTGTACTGATGTTGACACGGTTGCCTTTGCCAAGTCTGGTGACTGACTGCCTGCGCACGGTCGGGAACTGCAACGCGGCGCTGTCCATGATCCTCATCGGCAGCATTATGAGCCGGATGGATCTGCGGCTGCTGTGGCACAGGGATACGCTGTTTTACACAGCCGTCCGGCTGGTGCTGCTGCCTGCCGGGGTCCTGCTGGCCTGTTTGGTGCTGGAGCTGCCGCCTATGGTGCGAAATGTGTCTGTGATCCTCACGGCTATGCCGGCAGGGTCCACCACGTCCATCCTGGCATTGCAATATGGCTGCGACGCGCCCTTTGCCTCCGCTTGCACAGCGTTGACCACCGTGCTGTCCTTAGCGGCGGTGCCGCTGTGGTGCCAGCTTCTGTGGGGATAGGAGGCAGATATGAACATGAAATGGAACCATGTGCGTGGAAATACCTGGTGCATCGAGGGCCGGGTCTGCATCCCGGTTTACCTGCTGAATGAAGGGGAGGCGGTGCTGCTGGACAGCGGCTACGCTGAGGATCGCCCTCAACTGGACGCGCTTTTGCGGGAGAAGGGTCTGCGAGTACGAGCCATTCTGGGCAGTCATAGCCACAATGACCACAGCGGAAACCACGGCTATTACCAGAGCTTGGGGGCAGAGATCATTCTCCCCCAGACGGAAGCCGCTCTGGTGTCTGACGCCGCACTGCTGACGTCGGCCTATTGGCCCGCCACAGCCAGGGAGATAGCGCGAGAATTCCCACATCTACTGATCCGGAGCGACCGTAGTTTTCCACAGGAGGCTGCCGGGGTGGAGATCGCAGGCCGGGCCTTCGGCCTGTTGCCCCTGCCGGGGCACACGCCGGGGCATACTGGCATTATAACGCCAGATGACGTCTTGTACGTAGGAGATGCACTGCTCAGCCCAGAGGTCCTACACAGAGCCAAACTGCCGTCAACAGTGGATTGGGAAACGGACCTTGCCAGCAAGCGGAGGCTGGAAACAGTATCCCACAGTGGTTATCTTCTGGCCCACAGCGGCATTTACAGGGATCTGCGGCCCCTGATCGATGAGAATATAGCGGATAAGCACAGGCGGGCGCAGCAGATTTTAAAATGGCTGAGGGAACGGCCCTGCTGGACCCAGACGGAGGCCGTGGATCTCATCTGGCAGCGACTGGGCCTGCGAAATCGGTCTTTTTTCGGCCAGGTGGTCTTTCGGCGGAACGCGATCTGTGCACTGGAGTACCTGGTAGTGGTCGGATGCTTGCGCAGTTGGATGGAGGAAGGAAACCGTATTTATCAGGTGCTCTGAACATTTGTATTTGGCCATGCGGCACCAGAGAAAGGGGATGCACGCCTTATGGCGTGCATCCGCTTCAGCGTGTCGAAAAAGTCTTTTCTCCCCGCTGAGCAAGTTTTCAGAACTTC
>UQUC01000077.1 GCA_900544105.1 uncultured Oscillibacter sp.
CCCCGGCCTTCTGGTCCGTAGCCAGACGCTCTATCCAGCTGAGCTAACGGCGCGTACTGTCTTGCTCCAAACAGCTTGTTCATAATAGCATACCCGAAACGAAAATGCAAGAGTTTTTTTAAAAAAATTTCACTTTTTTTGTGGGCCTTGTAAATCAATAGAAAACTTGCTATAATATCTAAAAAATACAGCGGAAAACGCGGAAATGCGGTGTGGATATGGAGCGAAGCGCAATCAGGAGTGTGGCGTTCGGAGGATTTGACAAGGAAGATGTCGCCCGTTATATCGAGCAACTCTCACAGGAGACGGAAAAACTCCGGGAAGAACGGGACGCTTTACAGGAAAAAGCAGATTGCTTGGAGAAGGAAGCAGACGAACTGAAGACCCAAGTCCAGGATCTTTCCAAGGCCAAAGAAGAACTTTCGGCAGAAGTGGCGCGTCTTGCGCCGTTGGAGAAAGAGAACGCACAATTAAATGAAGAGGTGGAGACGCTGCGTCCGGACGCGGAGGCCCATGTCATGCTGCGTGGTCAGGTGGGGGCTATCGAGTGCGAGGCCCGGCAGCGGGCAGCAGAACTGGAGGAGCACACGGCGGGACAGATGCACAAGGCGCTGGACCTCTTCCGGCAGCAGTACCAGATTTTGATGAGCACATTTGAGACGGCTTCCAGCCACATGACGGGAGAACTGCGGAAAATGGAAGTCACGCTGGCCCAGCTTCCCAGGACTATGGATCAGACCGGCGTGGAACTGGATCGGCTGGCGTCGGCTCTGGAAAAGGGTACTGATGCAAAAAGTGACAAAAAGTAACAAAATACTGTTAAAAAAATCACAGGGATGGACTTCCACCCCTGTGATTTTTTTAACACGATGCAGACGAAAATTGATTGATATATAACAAACAAACGTGAAGATGACAAAAGAACGTCTGGTAAAATTGGCAAAAAGACGGGTAAAAAGAAAAGAACAGGAGCACTTTCTCCTGTCCGGCTCATTATAGCATAAAAAGTTAGAAAAAGTAATATCCAAAGTACCAAGAAATATGGTGGTTGAGCCGGGTGGTTCTTGTACAAAAAGGGGAAAGTGCCAGAATTTACTTTTGTTTTCTTGTTTTCTTGGAAATAATCCCCTATACTGGTAAACGTTACAATGAATGAGGGAAAAAACAGCGTCGGTTTGAGAGAAAAGCCGAAAATTTAGAAAATCTATTCTTCTGGAAGGTTCCCGGCAGATAGAATTTTCAGGTATTTGCTGTAGCACTTTGCAGGAAGGAGGGTGAACGAGAGATGTCCATAGAGGCGATCAGACAAGTCACGGAAACGGAACAGGCCAACAAGCAGAGCAGGGCCGCTGCGGAGGCAGAGGCGCGCCAGTTGATCCTGGACGCCGAGCGGAACGGCACGGAGCTTTTAAAGAAGGTGCGGTCCGACGCGGCGGAACAGGGCAAGGACCTGCTGCGGCAGGCAGAGGAACGGGCGGCGCTGCGGGCCCAGGAGATCGCGCGGGAGGCGGAGGCGGAGAGCCGGCGCCAGCGCGAGCAGGCGGAACAGCATTTGGATGAGACCGCCGAGTTTATTGTAGAAAGGGTAGTGAAACACTGAGATGGCCATTGTCAAAATGAAAAAGCTCCATGTTATTGCAATGGCAGATCGCAGGGAAGAACTTCTGAAAGGACTGCTGCACCTGGGCTGTGTGGAGATCAGCGAACCCAGCGAGGTCCTTGCGGACCCTCAATGGGCGTCGCTGTTTCAGCGGAGCGGCTCGTCTCTCGCCGAGCGTAAGGGACAGCTCACCGACGTCAACACAGCGCTGGATGCCATCAAACAGTACGCCAAACTGAAGGACGGAATGTTCATCAAACGCCATCCCATCACGGAAGCGGAATTTCTGGATGCCGGTGCTGCGGAAAAGGCTCAGGCGGCCTGTGACGCGGTGCGGGAGCAGTTGGGGATCCTGACCAAGGCCCAGAGCGAGGCTGGACGGCTGGAGAGCCGCGCTGCCGCCCTGAAGCCGTGGGGATCGCTGGACCTTCCATTGGAGCGATCCGGCACCGCTCACACCATTTTCCGCTTGGGGGTCTGCCCCGGTCAGACGGATGTGGGCGCCATCCGCGTTCAGATGGAAGCGGAGGGCCTGGCGGCGGAGCTGTATGAGATCAGCGCCGACAAATTACAGAAGTATCTGCTTGTGATCGTCCACCGCGGCGATGAGGAGAAAACACAGGAGCTGCTGCGGCCCTTCGGCTTCAGCGCGGTGACTTTTCAGGGAATGACCGGAACGGCGGCGGAGAATATCCGTTCTCTGGAACGGGATCTGGAGGCAAACAAAAAGACTCAGGATGATGCTGCTGCCGTGATCGCGGCCAGCGCGGAAAACCGGGACGCCCTTCGGATCTACGCCGACCGGCTCCGGGCCGAGGCTGCCAAGGAGCAGTGCGCCGAGAGCGTCTTGACGGATGAAACGGTGCTGTATTTCCAGGGCTGGGTCCCGGCGGAGCAGGAAAAGACGGTAGGCGCGTTCCTGACGGAAAAGGGCTGCGCCTGGGAAGCGCTGGACCCCACGGAGGAGGAGATCCCCGACGTGCCGGTGCAGCTGAAAAACAACTGGCTGACCAAGCCGTTGAACATGGTGACGGATATGTACTCCCTGCCCGCTTACAACAATGTGGATCCCAACCCGCTGATAGCACCGTTTTTCGTATTGTTTTACGGCATCATGATGGCGGATATGGGATACGGCATTTTGATGATCCTGGCAGGATTGATCGTAACGAAGAAATACCACCCCAAGGGCACCATGGGGAATTTGTTTGGACTGATGACCCTCTGCGGCGTCAGCACCTTTATCATTGGCGCCATGACCGGCGGCTTCTTCGGAGATTTCATTCCCCAGCTGGCAAAGATTATCAACCCAGAGAGTACGCTGGAACTGCCCTACCTCTTTACCCCGCTGCAGGATACCATGGCAATTCTGGTAGGCTCTTTGGTATTGGGCTTTATTCAGATTCTGACAGGCATGGCCATCAGTTTTGTGAAAAAGGCGAAAGATGGACATGTGATGGACGGTGTCTGGGATGAGGGCTCCTGGTGGGTGATCTTCATCGGTGCGGCGCTGGCCATTTTAAAGATCGGCAATCTCGGCAAGTGGCCGGTGGTGCTGATTGCGGGCTGCGTGATGCTGGTGATCGGCTCCACCCGGAATGCCAAGGGCTTCGGCAAATTGGGAGCCCTGATCGGCGCCATTTACAACGGCGTCACCGGGTATTTCAGCGATATTATGTCCTACTCCCGGCTGATGGCCTTGATGCTGGCAGGCAGCATTATTGCCAGCGTCTTCAACCAGCTGGGTGCCGTCACCAACAATGTGGTGGGCTTTGTAATCATTTCGCTGATCGGCAACGCGCTGAACTTTGCGCTGAATCTGCTGGGTTGCTATGTTCACGATCTGCGGCTGCAATGCTTGGAATTTTTCAACCGGTTTTATCAGGACGGCGGAAAGCCGTTCTTGCCCCTGGCGTTTGAAACAAATTATGTAGATATTAAGGAGGAACATTAATCATGGTTGCATTTCTGGAACAGTTCGGCGGTATTGGTATCGCATTCTTGGGCGCCGCTTTGGCGGTGGGTCTTTGCTGCATCGGCTCCGCAAGAGGTACCGGCATGACCGGTGAGGCCGCTACCGGCCTGCTGGCTCAGTCCCCGGAGCAGTTTTCCAAGTGCCTGATCCTGCAGGTCATCCCCGGCACCCAGGGCCTGTACGGTCTGGTTATCTGGTTCTTTGCGCTGAACGTGATGGGCGCCTTCTCCGGCGGCATCGGCGACATCAGCGTGACCCAGGGCATCAACATCGCGGTTTCCTGCCTGCCCATGGCCATCGGCGGCTACCGCTCCGCCGTCTATCAGGGCCGTGTGGCCGCTTCCTCCATCAACATTGTGGCAAAGCAGCCCAACGACTGGTCCAAGGGCATTATCCTCTGCGTGATCGTGGAGTTCTACGCCATCTTGTCCCTGCTGGCTTCCATCCTGCTGCTGATGAACGCGATGTAATGCGTTCCGGCGGAAACAACGATGGAAAGGCGGGAACCGCATGAACGGAATTGATACCATTATCCAGCGGCTGAATACCGACGCGAAAGCGGAGACGGACGCCTTGCTGGAGAAAGCCCACCAGGAGGCGGCGGCGGTCGCCGCCCGCTATCAGGCCCAGGCGGACAAGGAAGCGGCCGATCTGGCTGCCCGGAATGAGCGCCTGGCGGCGGAGCGGGAAGAACGTCTCATCAGCGCCGCCCAGATGGAGACCCGGAAAACGGTCCTGGCCGCTAAGCAGGCGGTCATGGAGGAGACCTACGCCAAAGCGCTGGAAAAGCTGCGGAATCTGCCCGAGGCCCGTTACGTAGAGGTGCTGACGGAGCTGCTGCTCCAGGCCGCGCCTCATGGTGCGGGAGAAGTCCTCTTCTCCGCCCAGGATCGGGAAACGGTGGGACAGGCCGCGGTGGACGCCGCCAACGGAAAGTCCGGCGGCAAGCTGACCCTCTCCGGCGAGACCGCGCCCATTCAGGGGGGCTTCATCCTCAAGGACGGCAACGTTGAGGTCAACTGTGCCTTTGATACGCTGGTTCGTTTGCAGAAGGCGGAAACGGCGGGACAGGTGGCTCAGCGGCTGTTCGGCTGAGGGGAGGTCATACCTTGGCTAACAAAATCAAAGATACGGATTATCTGGCGATCTCCGCCCGCGTCCGGGCCATGGAGACCACGCTGCTGACGGCGGAACGCATGGAGCGTCTGCTGGAGGCCCGCAGTGACGAGGAAGTTTCCAAGCTTCTTCAGGACTGCGGCTATCCGGAGCTGGACGCCGCCCGCCCGGAGGCTATGGACGCGGCGCTGTCTCAGGCCCGGGAGGAGCTGCTCACCGACCTTGGCGACGGCGCGCCGGATCCCAGATATATCGACATATTCAAGCTGAAATACGACTATCACAACGCAAAGGCCATCCTGAAGGCAGCCGCTATGGGCACCAGCCCGGATCGGATGCTGATGGATATGGGCCGTATCAGCGCAGCGGAGCTGAAAACTGCCGTGGAGAGCGGAGAACTGGACAAATTGCCCGGCGTTCTGCCGACGGCGGTGGCGGAGGCCAAGTCCGTACTGGATACCACCCGGGATCCCCAGCTCAGCGACATCGTACTGGACCGTTGGATGTACCGGGACTTGGCCCAAGTAGCAGAGGATACCGGCAGCCAGTTCCTTCGGGGATATGTGGAGACCCAGATCGACGCCGCCAACCTCCGGGCGCTGATCCGGACGCTGCGGATGGGGAAAAACGCCGATTTTCTGGCAGGTGTCCTCTTTGAGAGCGGCACCGTGGAACCGGCGGCGATCCTGGCGGCGGCGAATCATCCCGCCGGCGGTCTGAACGAGATCTACGGCCTCACCCGGTTCGCACAGGCGGCGGAGGCAGGGGAGACGGCACTGAAGGGCGGCTCCCTGACGGAGTTTGAAAAGCGCTGCGATGACGCTGTCAGCGACTATCTGGCCGGGGCGCAGATGATCCCCTTCGGGGAGGCCCCACTGCTGGCTTATCTGGCGGCCCGGGAGACGGAGTACACCAACATTCGCATCCTGCTGATGGGCCGCGCCGCCGGGCTGAGCCCGGAGGTCATCCGGTCCCGCCTGCGGCGGACCTGCGCATAAGGAGGGGAGAACATGGCAGCAACCTATTCCATCGCCGTCATCGGCGATTGGGAGTCCGTCATGGGCTTCCGGGCCTTGGGCTTGGACACCTATCCCGTCACCTCCGTGGAGGAGGCCCGGAAAACCGTCCATGACCTGGCCAAAACCGACTGTGCGGTGATCTACCTGACAGAGACCCTGGCCAAGGATATGGCCGACGTGCTGGACCGTTATAAGGATAATATTCAGCCCGCTATTATCCTGATCCCCGGCCGGGAAGGGTCTCTGGGCATCGGCAAGTCGAACATCCAGAGCGCCATCGAACGGGCTGTGGGTGCGGATATCTTGTAGAAATTAAAGAGGGGATCCCATTTTGCGCCGTTGGCTCATCCGATTGCCGTGTGCTTTGCACCCGGCAATCGGGAGCCTGCCTCGAAACAGCCTTGCTTGTTTCACCGCAGGCGGCGCTGCGGCTGTTTCCCCTTTAAATTCCCTCTCGCCGGTTCGCAAGCGGGCGTCGCCGCCCAAGACGGCGGGGGAGCAGAAAAGTTCTATTGTTCCTTCTGTAAAATTGAAGAAAGAAGGTTATCGAATTTGAGCGGTAAAGTTGTTAAAGTTTCCGGGCCGCTGGTGGTGGCTACGGGTCTGGCGGACGCCAATATGTCCGACGTGGTCCGTGTCGGCCCCCAGCGCCTGATCGGTGAGATCCTGACCATGAAGGGCGACACTGCCAACATCCAGGTCTATGAGGAGACCTCTGGCTTGGGCCCTGGCGCTGAGGTAGAGACCACCGGCGCACCTATGAGCGTGGAACTTGGCCCCGGCATGATCGAGGGCATTTATGACGGCATCCAGCGTCCGCTGGAGAAGATCGTGGAGAAGGTAGGCGCCTGCATCACCCGCGGCGTGGAGGTCCCCGCCGTGGATCACGAGAAGAAGTGGGAGTTCAACGCGGTGGCCAAGGTGGGCGATCAGGTCACTGGCGGCGACATTCTGGGCACGGTCCAGGAGACGGCCGTTGTGCTCCATAAGATCATGGTGCCGCCCACCATGCGGGGCACCATCACCTCCATCCAGAGCGGCTCCTTCAACGTGACGGAGACCATCGCCACCCTCAAGACTGAGGACGGCAAGGAAGTCCCCCTCACCATGCTCCAGAAGTGGCCCGTCCGTGTGGGCCGTCCCTATACGAAAAAGTATCCCCCCAAGCGGCCCTTGTGCTCCGGTCAGCGGATCATCGACACCATGTTCCCCATCGCCAAGGGCGGCGAGCCTATCCAGAACGTGGCCAGCGTGGATTTTGCCGACCTGCGTCTGCTTGCTTACGCTCCCGATGGTGCCGCCTATGAGTATTACACCGACGACGGCGAGACGAAAGATTACGATAAGCCGGAGCATTTTGTACATATCACCCTGAATGCGGATGGGAATGCGAAGAGCGACAGCGAAAATGTGAAAGTGGAAGGATAAGTTAGGAGTTAGGGGGGAGGAGTTAGGAGTTATCTCAATTAGGAATTGATATAGAGGCAGGGCCCGGTGCGATTGTACCGGGCTCTGCCTTTCTGTTAATTTCTAATTGCTCATTACTAATTTTCTCTTCACTTTTTGCTCATTTTTCTTCAATTTTTTTCACTTTTTTCGTGACATTTTCCTTTATTTGGTGTATACTGATAGCAAGAATACGGCAAAAAAAGCAAATTTTGCGGTTTTGCACACATCAATGTTACGGACCAAAACAAACGGAGGTTTCAATCCATGTATTATGAAGACAACCGCGTAAAAGACTTGAAAGTTGCCTACATCGGCGGTGGTTCCCGTGGGTGGGCGTGGGGGTTCATGATGGACCTTGCCACGGATGCCCAGATGGAAGGCACCGTGGCGCTGTATGATATCGACCACGAAGCAGCCGAGCACAACGAGATCATCGGCAACAAGATCTCTGCCCACCCGGATGCGGTTTCACACTGGAAGTATACTGTGGCGGATACGCTGCAGCAGGCCCTGACCGGTGCGGATTTTGTCGTTATCTCCATCCTGCCCGGCACTTTTGACGAGATGGAAAGCGACGTCCACGCGCCGGAAGCTTACGGCATCTATCAGTCGGTGGGCGATACCGTAGGAGCAGGCGGTTTCATGCGCGCCATGCGCACCATCCCCATGTATGTCACCATCGCTGAAGCGATCCGCGATTACAGTCCCAATGCCTGGGTCATCAACTACACCAACCCGATGACCCTCTGCGTGCGTACCCTGTACCATGTGTTCCCCAAGATCAAGGCGTTCGGCTGCTGCCACGAGGTGTTCGGCACCCAGACGCTGCTGACCCACATTCTGGATGAGGAACTGGGCCTGAAAGATGTTGCCCGCCAGGATATCAAGGTCAACGTCAAGGGCATCAACCACTTTACTTGGTTCGATAAGGCTACTTACAAAGGCATGGACCTCTTCCCCATTTACCGCAAATTTGCCGAAGAGCACTATGAATCCGGTTATGAGTACGGCGACACGAATTGGATGAACAGTTCCTTTGCCTGCGCCAACCGCGTTAAATTTGATTTGTTCCTGCGCTATGGCTGCATTGCCGCCGCGGGCGACCGCCATCTGGCAGAGTTTATGCCGGGCAAGACTTATCTGGAAAGCCCCGAAGCCGTGCGCGAATGGAAGTTTGGCCTGACTACCGTTGCGTGGCGCAAAAATGAGCTGCAGGAGCGCCTGGCCCGCAGCCGCCGCCTGCGCACCGGTGAAGAGCCGATCGAGATCAAGCCCGATGGCGAGGAAGGCCACCTGTTGATGAAAGCCCTGCTCGGCCTGGGCGACCTGGTCAGCAACGTGAACATTCCCAACCACGGTGCCATTGCCAACCTGCCGTGGGATGCCGTGGTGGAAGTGAACGCGCTGTTCAGCCGCCAGGGCGTGCAGTCCGTGAACGCCGGCCCGCTGCCCGCCAATATTCTGCCGCTGGTAGCCCGCCACGTTTACAATCAGGAGAACACCCTAACCGCTGCCCTGACCTGCGACCGCACCCTTGGCCTGACCACCTTTATGAACGACCCGCAGGTGACCCTGAACTGGAACCAGGGCAAAGAACTGTTTGACACCATGCTGCACAATACCCGCGCATACCTGCCGAAAGAATGGAACGCGTGATGTAGTTAGGAGTTTTGCGGCGGGGCGAAGTCACAGCGCGGAAAAATTAGGAATTAGCGATTAGTAATTAGAAATTGATA
>UQUC01000078.1 GCA_900544105.1 uncultured Oscillibacter sp.
TTGCTCATTTCGCGGCTGCCTCCTTCTTGTCGGATTTCACCACGCCGAAACGAACGGGCTTGGTGTACTTGTCGATCAACGCGGTGCAGCAGTTCATGACCATGATGGAGTAGCAAACGCCCTCATTGTAAGAACCGAAGTACCGGATGAACACGGTGAACAGGCCGCAGCCGATACCGTAGATCAGCTGGCCCTTCTTGGTGACGGGAGAAGTGGCATAGTCGGTAGCCATGAAGAAAGCGCCCAGGAACAGGCCGCCGCCGAAGATGCTGTAAAGCATATACTCAGCGCCGCCGGCCTTGGGGAACAGCACGGTCAGAACAGCCACGGTGGCGATGTAGGCCACGGGAGTCTGCCAGTTAATGACCTTGCGCCAGATCAGGTACAGGCCGCCGATGAGCAGCATCAGGGCAGAAACTTCGCCCATGGAGCCGCCCACCTTGCCCAGGAACATATCACCCACGGAGGCGATCTGCTTCAGGCCCTCCAGATCGCCGGTCTTCAGATAGGCCAGCGGGGTCGCGGCGGAAACCACGTCCACAGGCATACCGCCGCCGATGGCGGCCTTGGTGCCGGCAGGCAGCCAGGTGGTCATCGCACCGGCATAGCTGGCCAGCAGAGCGGCACGGCCTGCCAGAGCAGGGTTCAGGAAGTTCTTGCCGATGCCGCCAAAGAGCTGCTTGACCACAATGATGGCAAAGAAGTCACCGATGAGGATCATCCACAGCGGGGTGGTGGCGGGGCAGACGAAAGCCAGCAGCATACCGGTGACCACAGCGGAGAGGTCATCGATGGACTGGGGCTTGTGCATGAGCTTGCGGTACAGTCCCTCAAAGACAACGCAGCCAATGACGGACACGGCGGTGAGGAGCAGAGCCTCCACACCGAAGTAAATGATGGCCCAGATCAGAGCGGGACACATGGCAATGATGACGTCCAGCATGATGGACCGGGTGGTCTCACTGCCGCGGATGTGAGGGTTAGAAGTGGCAATGAGCTTCAAATTCTTGTAATCGGTCATCTCTTATGCCTCCTTCTTCGCTTCCGCGGCCTTCTTGGCCTCAGCGGCGGCCCGATCAGCAGCCATCTTGTTCTTGACGAGCTGCTTGCCGGTCTTGAACATGTGGGTCAGGTGCATACGGGCGGGGCAGGCGTAAGCGCAGGCGCCGCACTCCATGCAGTCCATGATGTGGGCCTCGCTCAGCTCATCCACCATGCCCTTCTCGGCATACTGATACATAAAGAGAGGCTCCAGGTGCACCGGGCAGGCGGCAACGCACTTACCGCAGCGGATGCACTGGGGATGCTCAACGGTCTGCTCCTCCTTCTCGCAGAAAGCGAGGATGGCGCCGGTGCCCTTGGCCACGGGAATATCCGCGGTATACTGGGCCATGCCCATCATGGGGCCGCCGGCGATGAGCTTGTAAGTACCGTCCTTCACGCCGCCGCAAGCGTCCAGCAGCAGAGACACGGGGGTACCGATGGGGCACTCGATGTTCTTGGGGTCCACAATGCCGGAGCCGGACACGGTGACCACCTTGTTCACCACGGGCATACCGGTGGTGATGGCCTTGAAGATGCAGATGGTGGTGTTGATGTTGAACACCGCGCAACCCACGTTGGCAGGCAGGCCGCCGGGAGGCACCTGACGGCCGGTGATGGCCTGGATCAGCTGCTTCTCACCGCCCTGGGGGTAACGGCAGCGCAGAGGCTCCACCACAACGGGGGCCTTCTTCTCAGCGATGACCTTGTTCATGGCGTCGATGCCGTTCTGCTTGTTGTCCTCAACGCCGATGATGACCTTGTCCACACCGAACATCTTGGCCAGATAGGTAGCGCCGCCGATGATCTCCTCGGGGCGTTCCAGCATGGCCCGATGGTCGCCGGTGATGTAAGGCTCGCACTCAGCGCCGTTGATGAGCACGTCCTTTACCTTGCCGATGCCGCCGGAGATCTTAACATGCGTGGGGAAGGTCGCGCCGCCCATACCCACGATACCGGCATTCTTCACGATCTCGACCATTTCCTCCACCGTCAGAGCGTCGGGATCGGCAGGCGCCTTCACCTCTTCGCTGACCGTGTTCTGGAAATCGTTTTCGATCACAACGGACACCATGTCGCCGCCCATAGAGAAGGGCCGGGGCTCGATGGCCTTCACCGTACCGGAAACGCTGGCATGGATCGGGGCGCCCAGCCCCTTGAATTCGCCGATTTTCTGACCCACCTTTACCTGGTCGCCTACTTTTACGATCGGGGTGCAGGGTGCGCCAAAGTGCATCGACATGGGGATGACCACGGTAGCCGGGGGTGCCAGCTGCTCGATGGCCTTTTCATTGGTTGCGGCCTTCATATCATGGGGATGAACGCCGCCAAAGAAAGCTTGTGCCATTGTCTTCACCTCATTCTTACTCCATTGATAGGTGTCAAAGCATACCCCGCCCCGCCATCGGGCAATGGCATGGCAGGCCATGCTTCGGCACACTATCACATACTGCGCTTTATTCTACACCACCCATCGAAAAATGTCCAGACTATGAATTCGTTTTTTTGTAGAAAATTTATCAAATTCTTCAAATTCTCCCACTTTTTTACGTTTTCTCGCAGTCCTGCCCCTTCTTTTTGGGCAACCTGCATATTTTCCCGCCGACAACTTCCGCTTTCGCTGGCCCCCTCCACCTCTCTTGTCTTTTTTTCGTAGGTATGCTATGATGAAGCATATCTTTCAGAAAGTATCGCCGTAGTCCGGCCTACCTGCCGGGACAGCGAATGGAGGTTCCTTTTTATGATGAAGCCCATTGACCGCGCCGCCCTGAAAGCCCAGACCCGGGAACTTTTACAGACGGCGCAGGTATCCCCCAAGGGCATGACGGCCCTGTACTGCGCCTGTCTGTTTCTGCTCAGCCTGATAGAAACCCTGATTCCCGGGCCGGAGCTGGTGTCTACCTTTCTCTCCATCCTCACAACGCTGGCCGGGTGGATCTTAGCCGCCGGCTTTGCCTTCTACTGCATGGACATCCGCCGTCGGGAGCGTTCGGAATACGCGGTGCTGTTCGATGGGTTCTCCTTCACCGGCAAGATCATCGCTCTGAACATCGTCATCAACCTGTTTGTGTTCCTGTGGTCCATGCTGTTTGTGTTCCCCGGCATCATCGCCCATTACCGTTACAGCTTCGCCCTCTATAATCTCTATGAAAATCCGGATATGGATATTATGGAGGCACTGAATTTAAGCAAGCGGCAGACACAGGGGTATAAAATGGAGCTGTTCAAGCTGGATCTCAGTTATATGGGATGGATCCTGCTGAGTATGCTTCCCAGTCTCTTTTTCACGAGTCAGGCGATTTTGACCCTTGGATTCAGCGGCATGGACCCCTATGCGGCCCTCGCTGCTCCCATGTCTTTGTGGCAAATTCTGACGGCCTCCGCCTTCGTCTACGCGCTGTCCATCTTCTACCTGCCCAACTACCAGTGCGTCCAGCTTGCCTATTTCGACGCTGCCAAGGGAGATATGCCGGAGTTCCGCTCCCGGCGGGCAGATTTCTCCGACGGCCCGGGCAGCTTCTAAGTTGCCGTTTCAATCATTCCGCCCCGGCTGGTTCACCCTTGCCGGGGCGTTTTTTCCCATCCCATTCTGGAGGTGCCGCTATGCTGACTTACCCTATGGAGGAGCGGGGTTCTCTCCCCCTCTATGAATACCTGTGCCGCCGGATCCGAGCGGACATTCTCAGCGGCGCTCTGCCCGCCGGGACGCGGCTTCCCTCCAAGCGGGCACTGGCGGAGCATCTGCGGGTCTCCGTTGTTACTGTGGAGTGCGCTTACAGTCAGTTGGAAGCAGAGGGCTATTTACAGGCGCAACCTAAGCGGGGCTTTTTTGTCTCCGCCGTGGAACAGGCTCCACCGCCTGCTGTCCGCTCTGCTCTGATACCGGAGACCCCCACCGTTTCCTGGCGACTGGATCTGGGCCGCAACCAGGTGGACACCGCCCGATTTCCTGTATCCACCTGGGCCCGTCTCACCCGGCAGGTCCTCTCGGAGGCGCCGGAGGCTCTGTTGTCTCCGGTCCCTCATCAGGGCTTGGTCGCCCTGCGGCAGGCCATTGCCGATGATCTCCGGGACTTCAAGGGTATGGCGGTCTCCCCGGAGCAGATCGTCATCGGTGCCGGTGCGGAATACCTTTACTTATTGCTGGCCCAACTGCTGGGCCAGGACACGGTGTTCGCCGTGGAGGACCCCGGCTATCCCAAAATCCGACAGGTCTACAAAGTCTGTGGGGCTGCCTGCGCTCCCATCCCGCTGGACGGTCAGGGAGTAGATTTGGCCGCGCTGATGAGATCCGGGGCACGGGCGCTGCACATCTCCCCCAACCACCAGTACCCCACTGGATTGGTGACCCCCATCGCCCGGCGGCAAGCACTTCTGCGCTGGGCAGAGGATACCGGCTCCACCATCATCGAGGATGACTACGACAGTGAGTTCCGCTACACCGGCCGTCCCATCCCCACTCTGCAAAGTATCGATGACCGGGGCCGGGTCATTTACCTGAACACCTTTTCCCAGACCATTTCCCCCTCTATGCGTCTCGGCTTTCTGGTGCTGCCGCCCCGGTTGCTGGAACGCTACCGGCAGGAACTGGGCTTCTACGCCTGTACGGTCCCTGCGCTGGAGCAGCACGTTCTGGCCAGGTTTATCGCCGGGGGGCACTACGAGCGTCATCTTTCCCGGATGCGGAAGGAATACCGGGACCGCCGCTCCGCCACCATCAGCGCTTTCCGGGCCTCGCCGCTGGCCAGCCATGTCACCTTTTCTGAGGAGGGGGCCGGTCTGCACTTTCTGCTGCGGCTGGATACCAACCACCCTGATGAAGAATTGCGCCGCCTAGCGTCAGAGGCCGGCATCCGGCTGAGCTTTCTTTCTGAGTATGCCGCCGTACCGGACCCCCGCTTCGCTCACACACTGGTCATCAACTACGCCAGGCTGTCCCAGTCCGATCTGGAGGAAGCCCTCCGGCTGCTGACGGATGTTCTGCTGCCGCTGCTGGCGTAAGTCCATCCCCAGGATTTCTCTATTTTTGTCCAAGAGAGGTTTGTTCCTATGAAGTCCGTCAACCGTGCCAAGCTGGATCTCATCATTGCCGTCACCGCCTTCGGCACCATCGGCATCTTTGTCCGCTATATCAACCTGCCCTCCTCCGTCATTGCCTTTGTCCGCGGTGCGGTGGGCGCAGTGTTCCTGCTGCTCTTGTTGTATCTCCGCCGGACGCCTTTTCGGTGGGCAAGCGTCCAGTCACATTGGAAACTGCTGGCTCTTTCCGGTGCGATCATCAGTTTCAACTGGATCACGCTGTTTGAAGCCTACCGGTACACCACCGTGGCCACCGCCACCCTGTGCTACTACATGGCGCCGGTGTTCGTGACGCTGGCCTCCCCTTTTCTCTTCCGTGAAAAGCTGACGCCCCGAAAGCTTCTCTGCGTGCTGGCCGCCCTGTGCGGCATGGTGTTTGTCTCCGGGGTTCCCCAATCCGGCCTGCCGGAAGCCGGGGAAGCCACCGGTATCCTGCTGGCCCTTCTTTCCGCCGTGCTTTATGCCAGCGATGTGTCCATCAACAAGTTTCTGGATCAGGTCCCCGCCTGTGAACGGACCTTGGTGCAGTTGGCGGTGGCAGCGCTGGTGATGATCCCCTATATCCTGCTGACGGAGGATGTAGCAGCTATGGCTCTGACATCTCTGGGCGCCGTACTGCTGCTGATCGTGGGTGTTTTCCACACCGGCTGGTGCTATTCCCTGTTCTTCGGCTCTATGACCTATCTTCCTGCCCAGACGGTAGTGCTGTTCAGCTACATCGACCCCATCGTAGCCATCTTCCTCTCCGCTCTGCTGCTGAAGGAGCCTTTGGGGTGGAGCGGGATCCTTGGCGCTGTTCTGGTGCTTGGCTCCACCCTTATCAGCGAACTGCCCATCCGGGCCGCTGCAGAAACCAAATAAACTGTCAGGCGGTAGTCATTCCGCCGGAGGGACCATGTACGATCTGCATTCCATTCTCATCCAACTGAAAAAAGAGGACACACCGCTCCATGATATCATGGTGCGGTGTGTCCATTGTTTTTATCAGCGGCTAACCCACGCCTTGCGGGAAGATCCAGCGCTGTTTGAGTTGTGGGAGCAGGAATTGGAACTGATCTACGGCGATCTGCACCAGCGGCTTTCTCAAAACGCAAAAACCGACGCCGGGGACTTGGGTGATCAGTTCGGTTTTAACGCACCGCCGGAATTACCCCGGCTTCTGCAAAGTATTCAGACCTTTTACAGTGTGCTCATCAAGCTCATCGCCTGGAATACCCTCTGGGATGCGTCCCTCGAACCGCCTATGACGGAGCTTCTCTCCGGCAGGGCCTTTGTTAACCGGGGTATTCGCAATTTCTGCGGGGATGACTGGTATATCTGGCTGCTGGACGTCTGGGACCCGGCACTGGAAGCCCAGTGTGAGGAATTGCGGGCCTGTCTGGGGTCCTTTGACACCTGTCCGGAGGGCAGCGCCCATTCACCGGACAGTCTCAGCCGCATCTACGAGGCCGTGGTCCCCCCGGCCCTTCGTCACGCCCTGGGAGAATACTATACCCCCGGCTGGCTGGCGGAACGAACCCTGCAAAATGCCGTCAGCGCCAGTGGGCAGCGGGCTGGAGAACTACGCTTTCTGGACCCCGCCTGCGGCTCCGGTGTTTTTTTGATCCAGGCTCTCCGCTTGATCCGGGCGGATACGTCCAAAAGCCCTCCCTTATCCGATCAGGTGGCGGGTTTCGACCTCCATCCGTTAGCAGTCCTGACGGCGAAGGCTAATTATCTGGCAGTCGTGGCCCGCCAACCACTGCCGGAAGCGGGTCTGTTTCTCCCCATTTACCGCTATGATGCTCTGAATGTCCCCATCTTCCAGAAAAATACGCTGGTGGTCGACACTGGCTGCGGCCCGGTGTACAGCGTTCCCCTGTCCCTCTGCCGTCAGGCGGTGGAAATACAGCCCGATCCGGAGGAATTTCTTTCCATGCCGGAAGCAAGCCGCCTCTTTGCCCCGCTGTCTCCGGTCGGGCGACGCCTCTTGGCGGGTATCTTGCTGGATCGCATTTTTGCGTTCTTCCATCAGAGAGCAGATATAGTCATGGGAAATCCCCCGTGGGTGAACTGGGAGTACCTGTCCCCCCGGTATCGGGCCGGGTCCCAGCACTTGTGGGGGGGATACGGTCTGTTACAGGTGAAAGGCCCCCGGCTTGGCTTTTCCAAGGAGGATGTGTCCACTCTGTTCACCTGCGCCGCGTTGGACCGCTTTCTCGTCCCCGGTGGGCACCTCAGTTTCATCTTGCGGCAGGCTACTTTCCGCTCCGCGCAGAACGGCGCGGGGTTCCGACGGTTCCATCTGGACAGTCCCGACCTGGATTTCCGGGTGCTGGAGGTGGAGGACCTTGGTCGCATCCGGCCCTTTGACGGGATCTGCACCCCTGTTGCGCTGGTTCTCATCCAGCGGGATGCCCGTCATATCTTTCCTGTCCCCTATCAGCATTGGCGGGCAAAGCCCGGCTTCCGGCGGGCGGTCCGGTCTCTGGATGCAACGATCTCCTCCGTTCTGCCCTTTGTGCGGATGGAGGACATGACCGCCACCCCCGCCCACCGGGAGGACCCCGGCTCCGTGTGGGTCAGCGCTCCCAATGGACTTACTCCAGTACTGGATGCACTTTTAGGCAGCAATCCCTACCAGGCCCGAACCGGCGTATTCACCGGTGGGGCCAACGCTGTCTACCAGCTTCAAATTCTGGAACGGGCAGGCAGTGCTCTGCGGATCGTCAATCTGGCAGAAAAGGCTCGCCGCAAGGCCCCCGCCGTTACAACGCAATTGGAGCCAACCTGCCTCTATCCCCTTATCCAAGGCAGCGATCTCTCCCGATGGAACGTCCGCAGCCGGGCCTGGCTATTGTGTCCCCACACGGCTGAAACCAAAATCTATCCCCTTGCGGAAGCGGATTTGAGACAGGATCTGCCACTGACCTACGCCTACTTGACCCGGTTCCGGGATATTTTGGAGGCTCGGAAAGGCTTCGCCGGCTGGGAACGGGCTATTCAAGAGCATTACTTCTACGCACTGCTGCGGATAGGCCCCTATACATTTTCCCGCTACAAGGTGGCGTGGCGCTACATCGCCCGCTCTTTCATCACGGCGGTCATCGCCCCAATGCAGGACCCCTATCTGGGAGAAGTCCTCCCCCTACCCAACGAAAAGGTCATCTATGTAGGCACCAACTGCCGGGAGGAAGCCTATTATCTCTGCGGGATCCTCAGCTCCGCCCCGGTGCGCTGCTGCGTCACCTGCTACATGAATCCCACCAGCATTTCTGCTCATGTGCTGGATAAACTGTATATTCCGGCCTTTGACCCCACGAACAGCCACCATCTGTCCATCGCCGCTCTCTGTGAGGAGGGCCATCAGACCTCGGACCCCCGCTGTCAGGACGCCGTCCAGCAGCAGCTTGACCGGGCCGTAGCTGATCTTTACAGCCTCACCGCCGCGGATCTGGACGCTGTCCGGGCTATGCTGGAAGCGATTTAAAAAACCCCACCCCGGAGTACTATGTACTCCGGGGTGGGTCCTATCTGACAGTCCGTTTTGTTACTGAAGGGCCGCCTTCAGTGCGTCCACCCGGTCGGTCTTTTCCCAGGACACGCCCAGATCCTCACGGCCCATGTG
>UQUC01000079.1 GCA_900544105.1 uncultured Oscillibacter sp.
TAAAGCCCTTATAGGGCTTACTCAAGCCTCCGGCTTAGCCGGAGGTTTTGACTTTCAGAAATATGGCCTTTTTGTAGGCTGCACGGGAAGAAAATGGATAGAAATGAATGGGTAGCTGATATGCGCATCAGATTCTTTATCCAAAAAAATGAATAGAGCGCTCAACAAGAAAACTGGAGGGGAAATAGGAATAACTCTCATGAAAAGTGTCCGTAATACGGAAAAAAGTATCAGTTTTTTACTTCTGTTCTGTTGACAAACGCAAACGATTCAGGTATCATATATAGCAACTATTTGCAGGTCTCTTGTGAAATGCTTGCAAAAAAACAAATTGGAGGCATGTATGAAAAGATTGCTGAGCACACTGCTTGCCCTGACCATGGCCCTGTCCCTGGTTTCCTGCGGCAAGAGCAACCCCACCCCCAACACTGGCAGCAACAAAACCGAGACTCCTTCCGAGACCACTGACACGAAAACTGAGGGCAACGTCCACATCGGCATCGTGACCGGTTCCGTTTCTCAGTCCGAGGACGACCGCCGCGGCGCCGAGGCTTTCCAGGCCCTGTACGGTGAGGATATGGTCAAGCTGGCCATCTATCCCGATAACTTCACCGAGGAGCTGGAGACCACCATCCAGACCATCGTGAACCTGGCTGATGACGCCGACATGAAGGCCATCATCGTCAACCAGTCCGTCCCCGGCACCACCGAGGCGTTCCGTAAGATCAAGGAGATCCGCCCCGACATCCTGTGCATCGCCGGCGAGGCCCATGAGGATCTGCTCGAGATCGGCTCCGCTGCCGACCTGGTGTGCAACAACGACTTCGTGGCTCGCGGCTATCTGATCATCCGCACCGCTCACGAGCTGGGCTGCGACACCTTCGTGCACATCTCCTTCCCCCGCCATCTGGCTTATGAGACTATGAGCCGTCGTATCGCGGTCATGAAGGCCGCCTGCGAGGAGTTCGGCATGAAGTTCGTTATGGAGACCGCTCCCGATCCCACCTCTGACGTCGGCGTGGCCGGTGCTCAGGCTTACATCCTGGAGAAGGTCCCTGAGTGGTCCAAGACCTACGGCGAGAAGGCCGCTTACTTCTGCACCAACGACGCCCACACCGAGCCTCTGCTCAAGCAGCTGCTGCAGTACGGCGGCTACTTCATCGAGGCCGACCTGCCCTCTCCTCTGATGGGCTATCCCGGCGCTCTGGGCATCGACCTGACTGCTGAGGCCGGTGACTTCCAGAAGATCCTGGCCAAGGTCGAGAACGCGATCTGCGAGGCCGGCGGCGCTGGCCGCTTCGGTACCTGGGCTTATTCCTACGGCTACACCACCACTGCTGGTCTGGCCCAGCACGCTCTGAATGTCATCAACGGCGAGAGCGAGCTGTGCGACATCGACGATATTGCCAAGGCTTACCACGAGTTCTCTCCTGAGGCTTCCTGGAACGGCTCCAACTACACCAACGCCACCACCGGCGTCAAGGCCGACAACACCTTCCTGGTGTATCAGGACACCTACATCATGGGTGATCCCGGCTGGTTCATGGGCTCCACCTCTGTTGAGGTTCCCGAGAAGTATTTCACTGTGAAATAAGCAGCGTTTTTTCTCGCTCATTCAAAACTGGGGAGGAGGGGCGACCCTCCTCCTCTCTTATTAGGTAGGGTATCATTTATGGAAAGTAATACGGCTCCCCTGTTGGAGATGCGCGGCATCAAAAAAGACTTCTTCGGCAACCAGGTCCTGACGGACATCAACTTCACCCTGAAGGCTGGTGAAGTCCTGGGATTGGCAGGCGAAAACGGCGCGGGTAAATCCACGCTGATGAAGATCCTTTTCGGTATGGACGTCATCCGGGAAACCGGCGGCTACGGCGGCGACGTCCTCATCAATGGTGAAAAAGTCACCTTTAATACGCCCTTTGACGCACTGGAGGCCGGTATCGGCATGGTGCATCAGGAGTTCTCTCTGATCCCTGGCTTTACTGCCACGGAAAACATCCTGCTCAATCGTGAGCCCCAAAAGAAGAACGTCATTTCCGAGGTGTTCGGCCCCCGGCTGAATACGCTCGATTATAAAAAAATGAAAACCAAGGCCGCAGAGGCCATTGACAAAATGGGCGTGGAGATCGACCAGAATATGGTCATCAGCGATATGCCCGTTGGCCATAAGCAGTTCACCGAGATCGCCCGTGAGCTGAGCAAGGACCAGCTCAAGCTGCTGATCCTGGACGAGCCCACCGCCGTTCTGACGGAGAAGGAGGCCGCTGCTCTGCTGGACTCCATCCGGGGCATGGCATCCCGTGGCATCGCTGTTATCTTTATCACCCACCGGCTGCAGGAAGTCCTGAACGTGTGTGACAAGGTAGTCATCATGCGGGACGGCAAGGTGGTGAAGGACACGCCCGCCTCCGAGACCAGTGTGGATGAGATCACCAAGTGCATGGTGGGACGCAGCGTGGACCTCAGTGCGGTCCGGGAGGTTCGGGATTGTTCCGACGCCCGGACGATCATGTCCATCCGTAAGCTGTGGGTGGATATGCCCGGCGAGATCGTCCGGAATGTGAATCTGGACGTCAAGGAGGGTGAGATCCTCGGCATCGGCGGCCTGGCAGGTCAGGGCAAGCTGGGTATTCCCAACGGTGTCATGGGCCTGTATGAGGCCGGCGGCACCGTGGAATTTGACGGTAAGCCCATTCCCCTGAACAATCCCCGGAAGTGCCTGGACGCGCAGCTTGCCTTCGTATCTGAGGACCGCCGTGGTGTGGGCCTGCTGCTGGACGAGACTCTGGAATGGAACGTCGCTTTCCCAGCCATGCAGATCCAGAATAAGTTCCTGAAGAAATACGGTCCCATTACCTGGCGCGATACCAAGGCGATCCATGATGTGACGCAGGAGTATATCGACGAGCTGAAGATCAAGTGCACCAGCTCCAAGCAGAAAGCCAGAGAGCTTTCCGGCGGTAACCAGCAGAAGGTGTGCCTGGCCAAGGCTTTTGCCTTGCAGCCCCGATTCCTGTTCGTTTCGGAGCCTACCCGCGGTATCGACGTGGGCGCAAAGGCGCTGGTGCTGGACGCACTGAAGAAATTTAACCGTGAAAACGGCGTTACTGTGGTGATGATCTCCTCTGAACTGGAGGAGCTGCGCACCACCTGCGACCGGATCGCCATTGTCTCTGGCGGCAGGATCGTCGGCATCCTCCCGGCCACCGAATCCTCCGAGACGTTCGGCGCGCTGATGGTCAGCCAGGTCAAATAAGGAGGAAGTATGGATAACACGACAAATACGCTTGCGGAGCAGAGCAAGCTGCGGCGGCTCGTCAACAGCTATGGTGTGCCCCGCCTGATCATCACCGGCTTTTTGCTGCTGATGTTCATTCTGGCGCCGGTGGCCGGCGTGGACTTTGCCACGCAGATCACCAACGTCATCAACCGCTTCAGCTGGAACGCCATTATGGTGCTGGCCATGGTCCCCATGATCCACTCCGGCTGCGGCCTGAACTTTGGCCTGCCTCTGGGCATTATCTCTGGTCTGCTGGGTGCAACTCTTTCCATTGAATTCGGGTTCACCGGCGGCATGAGCTTCCTGATGGCCATTGTTATCGCTACGCCTTTTGCGCTGGTGCTGGGCGGCGGCTATGGTTGGATGCTCAACAAGATCAAGGGTGGCGAAATGATGGTCGCTACCTATGTTGGCTTTTCCTCCGTGTCCTTCATGTGTATGATGTGGCTGCTGCTGCCCTACAAGAGCCCAACGATGGTTTGGGGCTTTGCCGGTAAGGGCCTGCGTACCACCATCTCCCTGGAGGGCTTCTACGATCAGTTCCTTGCAAAGTTTTTGCAGATCGACCTGAACCGGTTTGGCATCAATCTGGTGATCCCCACCGGCAGTCTGCTGTTCTTCGCTCTGCTGGCATTCCTGATGTGGGTCTTCCTGCACACCAAGACCGGTACCGCTATGACGGCTGTGGGCTCCAACCCCACCTTTGCCAAGGCTGCCGGTATCAGCGTGGACAAGACCCGTCTGCTGTCCGTGGTACTTTCCACTTGGCTGGGCGCTGTGGGCATCCTGCTGTATGAGCAGGGCTTCGGCTTTGTGCAGATCTATATGGCACCCCTGAACATGGCGTTCCCCGCTGTGGCGGCGATTCTGATCGGCGGCGCCAGCGTGAACAAGGCCAGCATTACCAACGTTATCATCGGCACGATCCTCTATCAGGGGCTTGTCACCATGACACCCACCGTGATGAACGCCATCGTGCATCTGGACATCAGCGAGGTCATCCGGATCATCGTCTCTAACGGCATGATCGTTTACGCTCTGACCCGTAAGACGGAAGGAGGGAAATGAGCATGAAAAAGACGAATGTACCCGGCAGCCAGAGTTTCGGGCAGAAGCTTTTGCAGTTCATCCGCAACAACACCGTCCCCATTATGTTCATCCTGATCTGCGCGTACTGTATTCCGCAGGCGGGCTTTTCCTGGTCCTACCTCTTGAATGAGGTCATGACCCGCTTGGGCCGTAACGCATTCTTGATCCTGAGCCTGCTGATCCCTGTTATGGCAGGCATGGGCATGAACTTCGGCATGACGCTGGGCGCCATGGCCGGTGAGATCGGCCTGATCTTCGCTGCCGACTGGCAGGTCTGGGGCATCCCCGGCATGATCCTGGCCGCCATCGTTTCCATCCCCATTTCTGTGGCATTGGGCGTGATGATCGGCAAGATCCTGAACCGGTCCAAGGGCCGGGAGATGATCACCAGCTATATGATCTCCTTTACCATGAACGGCGTGTACCAGTTTGTAGTGCTGTTCATGATGGGCCCCATCATTCCCATCGTTCATGATTCCCTGAAGCTCCCCCGTGGCTACGGCATCCGCAACACCGTGAGCCTGTTGAGTATGCGTCAGAGCCTGGACAACCTGCTGGCTGTTCAGGTGGGCGGCGTGAAGATCCCTGTACTGACCCTGCTAATCATCGGTCTGGCCTGCCTGTTCATCGTTTGGTTCCGTAAGACCAAGCTGGGCCAGGATATGCGGGCTGTGGGTCAGGATATGGAAGTGGCCCGGGATGCCGGTATCAATGTGGAGCGTACCCGCGTGATCTCCATGGTGATCTCCACGGTGTTCGCCGGCTTCGGCATGATCATCTACCTGCAGAACGTGGGCAACTTCCCCACCTATACGGCCCATACCCAGATCGGTATGTTTGCCATCGCAGCTCTGCTGGTGGGTGGTGCCTCCGTGGATAGGGCGAGCATCGGCAACGTATTCCTGGGCGTGATCCTGTTCCACACCATGTTTATTGTGGCACCCAAGACCGGCGCTGCCATTACCGGTGACTCCATGATTGGTGAGTATTTCCGTGTGTTTGTGTCCTATGCGGTCATTACGCTGGCTCTGGTCATGTATGAGTCCAAGAAGCGCAAGAACAAGAGCCTGGCAGGTCAGCAGTTGGCTGCCGAGCAGGCTGCGGAAGAGGAGGCGTCGAAATGAAAGCAAAGCGGAGACTTCTCTTTCAGATCTTAGCGGTGGTCCTGCTGGTGGCGATCGGCTATACCATGACCATCATTGGCCGTGGCCATACGATCTATCTGGACAGCAAGACTCTGGAATATGACGGCCAGACCTACAAGCCTGCCTATAAGACGGTGGTGTATGTGGACGGTCAGCAGGTAGCCAAGCTCTACGACAAGGAGCGCGGCGTCGCTACCTGCATTGGCCAGACGCTGACCGTGACGCTGGAGATCACCCAGCAGAAGGGCGGAACGGAAGAGGTTTACGCCTATAACATCCCCGTTCCCCGGAAGATGGACAATGTGATCATCAACCTGCCCGGTTTCCTGGCGGGACTCCCCGAAGAGGCGTACCTCAGCGAGTTTATCCCCTCTCCGGACGAGGTGGCGGCAGACGAGACCGATGTTCCCTCCGACGATGATTTCGGCATGGAGGATATGGGCATGGGCGACGAGTCCGCAGCTCAGTAAATCAGCTTAGGACGATCAAACCAAAACCCAAAATAGAACGCAGCCCCCACGATGAATCGTGGGGGCTGCGTTTTTGCATAGATACCCTGCATACATGGTAAGAAGCGGCTGTTGCGATGGAAGGAGGACGAGGCGATATAGGAGGGGCTTTGCGTTTCGGGGGACGGAAAGCGAAGTAGCTATGGTTGCTGACTGGTCCCGATTGTGCCTCGCTTTTGCGTTTCCGGCAGCGCTAGGCCCCTTGTATCTTTGAGGGGGGAGGATTGGATGTAGGACGCAATCGAGCGCAGGAGGAGATCGTAAAAGCCGTCCCATCGGCCTTGACCGATGGGACGGCTTGCTATCTGATATGGAAACCGATCAGGCGTTGTTAAGCTGCTTCTGGAGCCAATCCTTGCCTTCCACGAAGCGGGAGACGATGTAGCTGACCACATAGTCGCCGGCGGAGTTGATCATGGTGGCGGGAGGGTCCACCAGATTGCCGATGGCCACCAGAATGGGGAAGGCCAGTTCCATCTGCGTGGGGAAGAAGATAGAGCAGATGATGTACTCGCCGATGTAGCCGCCGCCGGGGACGCCGCTCATGCCCACAGAGGACAACACGGCCACCAGAACGATGAAGGGCAGACGGGACCAGGAGAGTTGCTCACCGAACACACCCAACACGAAGGCAATCTTCAGCACGCAGGAGAAGCAGGAGCCATCCATGTGCATGGTAGCACCCAGAGGCAGCACCATACCGGCGATATCCTTGCTGACACCGGTCTCCACGGCTTCCTCCATATTGGTAGGGATGGTTGCCACGGATGAGCAGGTGCCCAGAGAAACGATGGCGGGGCGGGCAATGTGCTTGAACATGATGCTTACGGCACCCTTGCCGCCGCCAAACCACGCGAACAGGGGGAAAGCCGTGAAGATGTAGATGAAGCACAGGGGATAGTAGACCAGCAGGGCGCGGCCATAGCCCTTGGCGACCTCGGCACCGTAGGTAGCCACCAGGTCGGCAAAGATGGCGAAGAAGGCAACGGGGGCATAGTAGGTGATGATCTGGACGAACTTCATCATCACGTCGGAAAGGCCAGCCAACCACTTGCCAACGATGGAATCCTTGCCGCCGGTCATCTGGACGGAGAAGCCGAACAGAATGGAGAACACGATGAGAGGCAGCATGGCCCGGCGGCTCAGCAGGCCCACAAAGTCAGAGGAGGTGAAGAAGTTGACGATCATCTCCGTAAAGGAAGCGTGTTCGCCGATCTCCTCAGCCACCATATCTGCCCAGGGGGTCAACACCGGGGGGAACAGCTTCATCAGCACGAACATAAGCACAGCGGCGATGGCACCGGTGATGACGAAGGTGCCAACGGTGACGCCCATGATCTTGCCTGCCCGCTGGCGGCTTTCCATATTGGCAACGGAACCGGCGATGGAAGCAAAGACCAGCGGCACCACCACACAGAACATCATGTTGATGAATACGGTGCCCAGGAAGGCGATGTTGTGTCCCCACTTGGGCCTGAACCAGCCCAGCAAAGCACCGGCGACCATGCAACTTAGCAGGATCGCCAGAAAGCGGTAGTTTTTTGCGACAGATTTCTTATCCATAAAACACACTCCTTTTGGTTTGGATAACAGATACTTGGGTTGGCAAACTTTATCAATTCAGCGAAAGCTCCTCGTCCGTGACCTCGCCCTTGCAGACAATATTGGTGGGACCTGTAAGATAGAGGTTTTGGACGGAGTTTCCCTGGAGATCTATGTCTACAATGAGCTGGCCGCCGGTCATATTGACCCGGACCTGCCGGCCGCTGACTTTACCCATCAGGGTGAGGGCGGTGACAACGCAGCCGGTTCCCGTGCCGCAGGCATAGGTAAAGTCCTCCAC
This sequence comes from uncultured Oscillibacter sp., assembly GCA_900544105.1. Lineage (GTDB taxonomy): Bacteria > Bacillota > Clostridia > Oscillospirales > Oscillospiraceae > Oscillibacter. The sequence goes on from UQUC01000079.1 coordinate 7,867, forward strand.
ACCTCGTTCGAAGGTGCGTTCAAAGACTTCGTTTTCACCGGTGAGTTCGTAGAAGTTGACGTTAGCGCCCTTGGGAAACTCCGGATAGAAGCGGATCTTGCGTCCCAATTCACGCAGCGCATTTTCATCGGCCTGCGCCAGATTGGGATATGGAACCACAGCGTGAGGGAGTCCGGGATCCCCTAATTCTAAATAGGAACATTCATAGCGAACGCCGTCGATCACCACAGGCGCGTCCAAACGGACCGTAGAGGGATCATTCAGACGGATCCGATAGAGACGTTGGTCGATACGGTGGCCTGTCACCAGACCGGCAGTGGTCTCTACACGCTGGATCTCACCGGCCAGACCGTTTTCGTAGCCGTAGCGACAGATACAGCGGGCGCCATTGCCGCACATTTCGCCGAGGCTGCCGTCTGAATTGAAAAACAGCATCCGATAGTCACCGCCCTGAAGTGAGGCATCTACGATCATCAGACCATCGGCTCCAATGGATAGGTGGCGTTCGCACAGAGTGCGGGCCAAAGTGGGAAAGCAGGTTTCGGGAAGATGCTCTACCATATTATTTATAATGATAAAGTCATTGCCGGCACCGTTCATTTTCCAAAACCGCAAGTAAATCACCTCAAAGCTTGGTATGATATTGTATTATAGTAAAGCAAAGCTGAAAAAAACACCGGATATTGTGCGAAAAACCATGCAAAAAGTGCTTCTGACAAAAAACTCGAAAAAACTCGAAAAAAATGCTTGACATTTCAGGCATGTTTTGGTATCCTAATAAAGCTGTTTGACGGCGATGAAGTGAATGAGTCGAGGACTTGAAGATCTGAAAAGA
>UQUC01000080.1 GCA_900544105.1 uncultured Oscillibacter sp.
CTATAAGCTCTTTTTCTCCCCCGGCATAGCCGGGGGTTGCCTTTGTCAAGACAACCCAGAAAAAAGGACACCGGCTTGCAAGCCGGTGTCCTTTTGTTTTCATTTTGCTGTTATCCGTGATTTTTCACTGTATCTTACAGCTTTTCCATGTGCTTTCCGGTGCTACTTTTTTCGATCGGAAGTCCGGTCAGGCAGCGGCGCAGCATATCGTAGGCGTGGTTAGCAGCCAGATCCTGAATTCGATCCCGGCGGCGCTTACCCAACTCCAGCTTCCGGCACCACGTCCCATCTGGGGACGCCAGGCCCACATACACCAGTCCCACCGGGTTGTTGCGCTCGTCCGGGTCCGGGCCGGCCACGCCGGTAACGGACAGGCCAATGTCCGCCCCGGTGATCCGCCGGGCGTTTTCCGCCATGGATCGGGCACATTCCTCCGACACGGCGCCGTATTGGTCCAAAAGCGTCTGGGGCACCCCCAGCACCTCTGCCTTTACGCTGGTCCAGTAGCTCACCACGCCGCCCCGATACACGCTGGAAGCTCCGGACAGAGCTGTGATCCGGGCGGCTATCTGTCCGCCGGTACAGCTCTCCGCCGTGGCGAAGGTCCAGCCCTTTTCTTTTAAATGTGTCATGCAGACGGTTTCCAGATCAGGGACATCTATACCGTACACCACGTCTCCTAAATAATCCGCCACCTCTTTCAGCACAGGAGCCAGCATGGTTTCCGCCGCCTCTGCGCTGTCCGCCTTGGCGGTAGCACGGAGCCGGACCTCACTGGGCTTGGCGTAAGTGGCGAGGGAGGGATTTTTCATTCGGGAGATCCGCTCCCGCATCAGATCCTCCATAGGGCTTTCCCCAAGGCCGAATGTCATAATATCGTGGGAAACGATGACTTCCTCGGAAAGTCTCCGCAAATAGGGAACCGCCCAGTTTTGCAGCATGGTCCGCATTTCAAAGGGCGGACCGGGCAGCATCAGCGCATACACACCCTCCGCTTCAAAGGCGCAACCGGGAGCGGTGCCCACCGGATTGTCGAAGATCACGCAATCGGCGGGAAACTCCGCTTGCTGACGGTTATTTTCCGGCATGACCAGGTGGACGTTCCGGGCAAAATAAGTCCGAATATGCTCCAGCACATCCTCCCGCAGGACCAGCGGCTTGCCGAAGGTCTCGCAGACGGTCTGCTTGGTAAGATCGTCATAGGTGGGACCAAGGCCGCCAGTGGTGAGGATGACGTCCGCTCGCTTCCGGGCGATCTTCAGTGCCTCCCGCAGCCGTTCCGGGTTGTCCCCTACCACGGTATGCCAGAACACATTGACGCCAACAGCAGACAGCGCCCGTGAGATCTCGCTGGCGTTGGTGTTGGTGATATTTCCAAGAAGCAGTTCCGTGCCGACGGCAATGATCTCGGCGGTATGTGACATAACAGATGCCTTCTTTCCGATCCGCTCAGGGCTTTACCCGAACCCAGGTCTCGCCCTCCAGGGCCTTGGCCACCAGGCCGTCAATATCCAGAACGGACTCGGCCTGCACCACGTCCTCCAGCACCGGCCGGGTGGCGGGGTGGCGGGGGGTAAAGACCGTGCAGCAGTCCTCATAAGGCAGGATGGAGGTCTCGTAGGTACCGATCTCACGGGCCATGCGGATGATCTCCACCTTGTCGGTGCCGATGAGGGGCCGCAGAACGGGCATTTTTGTCACATCCTCCGTGACGCCCAGGGCCTTGATGGTCTGGCTGGCCACCTGGCCCAAAGATTCACCGGTGACCAACGCGGAGGCGTGGGACTTCCGAGCCACGGCCTCTGCCAGCCGCATCATGAACCGGCGCATGATGAGGGTAAAGTATTCCTCGGGGCACTGACGGCGGATCTCCTCTTGGATCTCCGTGAAGGGAATGATATGGACGATCATCCGGCCGCAGTACACCGTCAGCAGCCGGGCCAGCTCCAGCACCTTGTCCAGCGCCTGCTGGGAGGTATACGGGGGAGAAACAAAGTGCACCATTTCCAGCTCCACGCCCCGGCGGGCGATCATATAGGAGGAAACGGGGCTGTCCAAACCGCCGGAAAGCAGGCTCACCGCCCGGCCGCCCATGCCGATGGGCAGACCACCGGCACCGGGAACAGAGGGCGTGTGGATATAGGCATACTTTTCCCGGATCTCCACATAAACCGTCAGGTCGGGATGATGCATATCCGCTTTCACGTTGAAGAATTGTCCCAGTTCGCCACCTACATACTGGGAGATCTGAATGGAGTTCATGGGGAACTGCTTGTCCGCCCGGCGGCTCTCCACCTTGAAGGTTCTTGCCTTGGCAAATTCATCCGCCAGGTAGGTCTTGGCGGTCTCCACGATGGCCCCCATCTCCTTGGCGCAGGGGACCGCACGGGCCACTGTCACGATGCCGAACACCTGACGGGCAGCTTTGAAAGCAGCCTCCATGTCGCAGTCCTCGGTCTGAGGCTCCACATAAATAGTGCTCTGGCGAATGTAGATCTGGAAACTGCCGCAGGGCTTCATCCGGCGGCGGACATTGCTCACCAGCTTATCCTCAAAGCTGCGGCGGTTCAGGCCCTTCAGCACCACCTCGCCCAGCTTTAAAAGCAGGATCTCGTTGTTGTTCATAGTAAATCCTCCATAAGAGTTCATAAAACGCATATAGAATACCACATTTTTTTGTCCAGTGAAAGAGGTGGTTACAGTTTTTCCCCGTTTTTTAAGTGGAATTTCTGCCGGTTTTCTCCTCAGATTTGACGAAAGGGCCGCTGTCTGCTACAATAAGTGGGAGTTTTTCCCAAAACCGTTTGATAAAGCCAAAAAACGGATACCCTTTTCATAAGGAGGCAGATAGATGAAACGAACGATTTTGAAAAAATTGACCGCCTGCCTGTGCCTGTGCGCGGTGCTGAGTGGTGCACTTTCCGTCCCCGTCGGAGCGGCTTCCTTTCAGGATGTGCCGTCCAACCACTGGGCGGCCACCGCCATCGACCGCTGCGCGGCTCAGGGATGGTTTCAGGGCAAGACCGCCGATACCTTCGGCGTGGGCCAGCCCATGACCCGGGCGGGCTTCGCCGTGGCTCTCAGTCGGTTTTTCAGTTGGCAGAGCAGCGAGACCTACTATCAGATTTTTTCGGATGTGCCCCAGGGCGCCTGGTATGAACCGGCTCTCCGGGCCTGCTATGAGCATGGTGCCGTCACCCGGCAGACCAGCGATTTCCGCCCCGGTGAACCCATCACCCGGGAGGAATTGGCCGTCATGCTGATCCGTGCCTTGGGCTACGGTCCCATCGCCGGCCTTGCAGAGAGCGATACGCTACCTTTCCGAGACGTGTCCACCAGTAAGGGCCATATCGTCATGGCCTACGAGTTGGGTCTGGTCAGCGGCACGAAAAACAAGCTGTTCGTGCCGGATCGCTACGCCACCCGGGAACAGGCGGCCGTCATACTCAGCCGCCTATATGACAAATTACACCCTGCCCAAACTGCAAATGAGGCCATGGTCCTTCTTCGCTCCGGCGAGGAAGCGGAGGACCTTTCCGGATACCAGACCATTGTCCTCATGGAGGGAAATCTGGCTGGCGGCCAAAAACCCCGGCTGACTTTGAACAGCAGTCATACGCAGGAGCAGATCAAGGAAACGGCAAAAGATTCCGGCCAGACGGTCCTGTTGGGTATTTCTGGTCAGTCCGGCGTTCTGAAAAGCGCCACCGCCGCAGTCACGGCAGTTGCCGAAGCATTGACCGACAGCAGCTATGACGGCGTTTATCTGAGCATCACCCCGTCCGCCGAAAACAGCAATGCCTTGGCCGCTTTTGTGCAGGCTCTCCGGGCCGCTGTGCCGGAGAAAAAGCTGTATGTGGCAGCAAGTGCTCCGTCCCGCGGGGAGATGATTCCGGACTATCAGGCCCTCGGAAAGGCCGCGGACCGGATCGTGCTGCAAGTAGCCGGATATGAGGACACGGACGGCACCGTTCCCGTATATGCCATGGAGCCTCTGGAGACCGTTTATTACGCGCTCAGCGCTCTGAACGACCAGATCCCCGGCGAGAAACTCGCCCTGCTTCTGACGGCGGAGGGCCGCGGCCGAAAGAGTACCGGAAAGCCCACCGCCGTCAACGGAGACGCTGTGGCCGCATTGGAGGCACAAGGCCACGCCTACTATTCTGACCGCTACGCCTGCGCCTATCTGGAAACAAAGGATACGGTAGTCTGGTATCTCAACGAAAAGGCTCTGGAGGCCCGTCAACAGTTGCTGCGCTGCTTCGGCGTATCCTCCTACTGTCTCACCACGCCCAACGGTACTCTGCAAGCCCAAGAAAGCTGAGCTTTCAAGTACGGACAGCAAAAACCGCCTTGCTTTTCAGCAAGGCGGTTTTCTTGTATTTAATTACAGGTACTTCCGCATACCGTCGGTAGCAGTTTCCACGTCGCCGCTGATGGTGACGGTGAACTTGATATTGTTCCGCTCGCCGAATACATCCAGCCAGTTGAGGAACTTTTCAGTCTCCGCATCTACATCGGCGCCTACGGTCTTGCACAGGTTGTCGATGAACACCTGAGAAATGTCATAGTTGCCGGCATACAGACCGCTGATGAAGCCACGGAATACCTCGTAGCTGTGCAGATCGTATTCCTGCGCGTCGATCAGGCGGATGTTGTAGTGAATATTGTAGGACATGTCACGCTTCGGCTCAATGCAGACCACATTGCCGGCCTCATCCTTCGCGGCAGCGTTGATGAGTTCGATGAGCTGCTTGGTTTTGCCGGAACCCTTGACGCCCATAATCAGTCTAACCATAATAGATCACTCCTGTCATAGTTCGTCTCCGTAATTAACGGGACCTTTCGTAGTCATAGCATACCATAAAGAATAGAAAAAGACAATCCCAAAAAGTGACTTCAAAATTTGTTTATAAACACGGCAGAGCATATATCGCTCTGCCGTGTTTTTTGCATATTCCGCTTTCCTCAGTGCTTTTCGGTCAGTTTGGCTTCCAGCTCCGCCTTACGGTCCGCTCCATGCCCCCTTTGGGACGCATGGGGACTCCGGATTTTACCTGAGCGGTCAGGCAAAGCCCGCCCGCTCCAAGGTTTTGCCTACGACAAAACGCTTGTACGCCGCTGACGCGGCGGGGTCTCGGCAAGCCTTTGCGGAATGGCTTAGCGCTTTTCGGTCAGTTTGGCTTCCAGCTCCGCCTTACGGTCCTCATACCCCGGCTTGCCGAGGAGAGCGAACATATTTTTCTTGTACGCCTCCACGCCAGGCTGGTCGAAGGGATTCACATCCAGCAGATAGCCGGACAGTCCACAGGCATACTCAAAGAAGTAGATGAGCCGGCCCAGCTCGCGAGGGCCCTTGCCGCCCACATTCACAATGACGTTAGGTACGCCACCCTGACTGTGGGCCAAGAGCGTTCCCTCCGTAGCCCGGTCCCGGATGTGGTCCATAGACGCGCCCGCCAGGAAGTTCAGCCCATCGCCGTCCGTCTCATCCCGAGGAACGGCGAGCTGTCGGTCAGAGGCGCCCAGTCGCACGATCGTCTCGAAGAGGATCCGGCGGCCTTCCTGAATATACTGACCCATGGAGTGCAGGTCCGCGGTAAACTCCACACTGGCGGGGAACAGGCCCTTGCCATCCTTTCCCTCACTCTCGCCGTAGAGCTGCTTCCACCACTCCGTCATAAACCGGAAGGCCGGATCGTAGCAACCCAGAATTTCAATGGCGTACCCGGCTCGGTACAGCTCATACCGCAGGGCGGCATACTGCCACGCGGGGCTGGCGTAGGAACCGTCGGCGCAGACGTTCATCATCTCTGCCGCGCCTTCCATCAGGGCCTCCACATCCACGCCGGTAACGGCGATGGGCAGCAGGCCCACGGCGGTGAGGACGGAATACCGTCCGCCGATGTCGTCCGGTACCACGAAGGTCTCCCAGCCCTCGGCGTCCGCCAGGGACTTCAGTGCGCCCCGGGCCTTGTCAGTGGTAGCGTAGATCCGCTTACCGGCTTCCTCCTTGCCGTATTTCTCCTCCAGCAGCTCTCGGAAGAAACGGAATGCCACGGCAGGCTCCGTGGTGGTACCAGATTTGGAGATAATGTTGACGGAGAAATCCACATCCCGCACCAGATCCAGCACCTCGCTCAGTGCGTCACCGGAGAGGCCGTTGCCCACAAAGTACACATTGGGCGTCTCTTTCTTTTTCAGATTATAATTAGGGGAGCACAGGCAGTCGATCACGCCGCGGGCTCCCAGATAGCTGCCGCCGATGCCGATGACCACCAACGCCTGAGAATCACTTTGGATCTTCTTGGCGGCAGTCCGGATCCGGGCAAATTCTTCCCGGTCATACGCCTGAGGCAGATGCACCCAACCGGTGAATTCTCCGCCCAGACCGGTGCCGGTCTGGAGCTTTTCATGGGCCTTTTTCAAACGGGGCAGCAGCGCCTCCTCGTAAGGCTTCGGCAAAAATGTATGCAGATCAAACAACTGAACGTCCAGCATGTGATTCACCCTCATGTATCAAATTTCAGCCAGAGGGCGCATTTTCCCCCTGTTTGTCCAGTATAGCATTTTTCCCAGGGGACGGCAAGAGAAAAAGGGCGGTGCGAGATCCGTTCACTCAACCAGACAGGCGATCCGCAGCACCCGTGGCAGCATTTGTCGGAAGGTGATCCGTGGAACCTCTTCTCCCGCCAGCAGGGGCAGCTCCGCCAGAATCTCTTCCCCGGAGGTGACGGTCAGCGTCCCCAGCCGATCCCCCACCACCACTGGGGCCTGTACGGAGGGTTCCAGCGTCACGGACTGGCCCAGCTCCCCCGTCTTGGCCTTCTCCAACAGCAGTTGATTTCCCTCCCCAAGAATCGGCTGAACCGTAGCCTGCGTCCCTAACTTCACCGGCACCGGCGGCAGCGGTTCGTTGGGAATAACGGTTTTCAGGGCGTAGGACGCAAAACCGTAATTCAGCAGCGTCTGCGCGTCCGCAAACCGCTCTGGAGAGGTCTTTCCCTTGAGGATGACGGCGATCAACTCCATGCCGTCCCGCTCCGCCGTGGCGGAAATACAGTATCCGGCAGCGTTGGTGGAGCCAGTTTTCAGTCCGGTAGTGCCGTCATAAAATCGCACCAGCTTGTTGGTATTGACCAATGAGGATGCCCCATCCCGGAGGGTGTCCATCCAGACCGTTGTGTATCTTCGGATATCCGGATGGCGCAGCAGCAGCTCCCGGCTCATCAATGCGATGTCATAAGCAGAGGTAACATGGCCCTCTGCCGGCAAGCCGCAGGCGTTTTTGAAAGTGGTGTCATTCATCCCCAACTCCGTCGCTCGCCGGTTCATCCGCTCCACAAAGGCTTCCTCGCTGCCGGCCAGATGCTCTGCCAGTGCCACGGCGCAGTCATTGGCGGATACCACACACACGGCCTTCAGCATCTCGTCCACGGTCAGCCGTTCCCCCTCCTTCAGCCAAATCTGACTGCCGCCCATGGAGCAGGCGTGAGGCGAGGCGGTAACGGTGTCCTCGTAGCGCAGTGTCCCGCCGTCAATGGCCTCCATGGTTAGCAGCAGCGTCATAATTTTGGTAACGCTGGCCGGCTCCAGCTTTTCGTGTTCGTTTTTGGCGAACAGCACGGTCCCTGTTTCCTTTTCCATCAGCAGCGCCGAGGGCGCGGACACCTCCACGGCCCGGGCGCTGACGTTCAGCAGCAACACGGCGCCCATCAGCGCCAGGATTTTTTTCATGATGACCTCCCCTTTCTGATCGGTGCATTATATGAGCGTGCAATGGCGTTCATGCCGCCGTCATTTTGCCCTCCGGCGATCTCTCTAACTTTTTCAGCGAGCCGTCATTTTTCGTGTTGCAAAACAATGAAAGGTCTGCTATAATACAATACGTTCATGCGGCTGTAGTTCATCGGTAGAACGGCAGCTTCCCAAGCTGCATAGGTGGGTTCGACTCCCATCAGCCGCTCCAGATTGAAATGCCGCGGCATTTCGCGGCATTTCAATTTTCTTTCCTTATTTTAAGGTTTCCTCTTGACAAATTCCCCGGGAGTATGGTATCCTAATATTTGCCGATAAGCTGCCGGTGTGGTGGAATGGTAGACACAGGAGACTTAAAATCTCCCGGTAGCAATAC
>UQUC01000081.1 GCA_900544105.1 uncultured Oscillibacter sp.
CGCGCACAGCGGCTTCCACGCCGAAACAGGGGGCTTCCCTCCCCCGGCCGCAGTGCGGCTTTTTACTGCCAGCGAGATCGCTCCAAACAGAACGACCGGAGAAAGCGGATGCACGCCATAAGGTGTGCATCCGCTTGAGATGGTCAATAAAAGGGTAAATTCTCCGCGACGGTAAGGCAGGGCAGTCGTTAGCGGCCCTCTCCCAATGCCGCTTTGGATCTTTAGAAAAACGGAACGTACATTCCGGAGGACTGCTGGGCTTCGTCGATGTGCATATCGGGGTTGATCTGATCCAGCCAGGGGATCATGTCCAGAAGATTCTGGATCACAAGGTCGGGCTTTTCTGCGTCCGCCGCCGTTGCCGCGTCCTTCTGGGCAGAGAGCGCGGAGACGATCTGAACGGCTTTGCCGAAGCCCGCTTGCTTGGCGCCGATGATGTCACGGGAGATCGTATCGCCCACATACACGCAGTTTTCGGCTGTGGTCTGCATCTGCCGCAGAGAAATGCGGAAGATCTCCGGGTGGGGCTTGCGATAGCCGGTCACGCTGGAAACCGTCACATCCTCCATGCAGCCCCGGATGCCGTACTCCTCCAGCATGTTGAACACGTTGTAAAGGGAGGCATTGTTGGAAATGATGCCGATATGGTAGCCGCGGGCCTTCAGCGCTTCCAGCGTTTCCAGAACGTCGCCCCGCAGCTCCCGGTGGTAATAGGTCACCTCCCAGAGATTGGCCAGCTCCTCCGTAATGGGGATCAGCTTTTCCCGGTCGAAGCCAAATTCTTTCAGATAGTAATCCGGCCAGATCTCCTCCGGCTTCTTCTCCAATTCCAGGCCCTCGCTCCAGCGCTTGTATTCTTTCAGGCCGGCCATGACCCGGCGGTCAAACTCCTCCGGGCTGCATCCCGGCTCCAGGCCGTGCGCCCGCAGGGTTTTTTGCAGCGCGTCCATGGCCTTCGCCTGGGTCTCCTGATTGTTCCAGATGTCCTCTAATGTGCCGCCCATATCGAATAAAACGGTATTCAGCATTGGTGGATCCTCCTTACCGGTCGTTATTTATGATTCATCGTCATCGTCTTCGTAAAACAGCATGGCCTCATCCTGGGCGTTATGGAACGCACCGGGAGCCGTTCCGGAGCTTTCCGGGCCAAACAGGGCCTCTGTGGGGGAGATATCCGGCTCCGGCGTCTGGACCGGATCGGATACCGGCTTTGCAGCGGGCTTCTTTTTCTGCTCCTGTTCCACCGCCTCTTTCAGCTCCTCCGAGATGGTCTTTCTGACGAAATACTCGGGATGCGCCTTTCGCAGCCTTCGGTAGATGGGCCAGCTGACGGCGTTGCCAAGCAGCACCGGCGGCAGGCCGACCGTCAGAAACAGGCGCAGCATAGAGCCTCTCGTCTCCTGCGGCAGCATCCACGCCGCCGCGCAGAACATCAGCAGGATCACAGCCAGCCCAGCAAAGCCGTAGGGCACCACCCGCTTGTCCTTCAACAGGAACAACAGGCAGCAGAGCAGCGTGCTGATGACCGTGATGATGATGGTGTGGAGCATGGAGGTGACCGTTTCGCCGCCGAAGGAGACGGTCCGGTACAGCGGTCCCGCCAGAAGCGCGGCTGTACAGAAGTAAACGGCCAGATCCAGCAGGGCCGCACCGCACGCCGCCAGCGCAATGGGGCTTTTTCTGCGGCCATGCTTGTCGATAAAGAAGCTCATAGATACCTCGCAGTTTTGAAAATGAAGCGGAGAGCCTGCGCTCTCTTCGTCCTAAAAAGCTTTTGGGATGAAGAGAGCGGCGGACGATCGTCCGCCGCTCTTGCTTACATACAGTCAGCGGATGGAAGGACCGATCAGCCCATCATCTGCCAGAAATCGCGGACGGCGTTGTAGTTCACATAGATCTCGTTGGCGTCAAAGGGAGCAACGTTGATCTCGGAGAAGGGAGTGGAGCCCTCGGCGGGTTCGATGTCATCGCGGACAGGCCAGCCGCCCAGAGTGTTGAAGGGCTTGTAACCAGAGGTGTCACCGTCGATGCCGCCCATCATGAAGCGGATCAGCAGCTTGGCGGCGGCAGGATGCTCGCAGCCTTCCACAACGTACAGGGTGTTGACGGCGGGGATACCGGTGTCAGGCTCCAGATTCACGGGAGCGAAGACCCAGCCGTTATCGGCGGCCTTGCGGAGCTTGGAGGAAGCGCAGAAGCCAACGGGGGGATCCTTCTGGCCGGGGGTACCGACAGCCTCGGCGATCGCGTCGGAGGAGGCGGTGAAGATCGGTTCGTTGGCGTGCAGACGCTTCAGGAACTCATAACCGGCGTTCTCGCAGCCTTCGGACAGCTTCAGTTCTTCGCCGTACAGGGCCTTATAAGCCTCGGCCAGACGGTTCGGCTCCTCGCCTACGCAGAAGCCGGTGATCCAGGAGCCCCAGGCCAGGTTGTCCAGAGGATTCTGCATCATGATCTTGCCCTTCCACTGGGGCTCGGTCAGCTGCCAGATGTTGGTGATGGGAGAACCGTCGGGATAAGCCTCCGTGTTGTAGAAGAGCTGGGTCAGCTCAATGTACAGGGGCGTGGCGGTCGCGGTGTAGCTGGGGTCGATGTGGGCGAAGATGTCAGCGGGCTGATAGTTGTAGAACACCTTGTTGGCCACATACTCGTTCCACATGGAGCCGTCCTGGTCCTTGATGTGGACAACGTCGGCTACATGCTGGCCGGCATCGTACTCACGGGTAACCTTCTCCAGCAGCTCGTTGGTTGAGATGTCGAAGGGAACGCAGTCAATGCCGGGATACTTTTCCTCGAAAGCGGCCTCCACCTTGGTGCATCTGGAGGAGATGGAGTACAGGGTCACGGTGCCGCCCTCATCAAGGGCCTTCTGATACAGCTCCTCATCGGTTTCCTCGGTGTTGTAGATCTGAGAAGCTTCTTCCCAGGGGGTCAGCTGGGTTTCCGCAGGGGGAGTGCTGGGGTCGGTGGTGTCGCCGGACGTGTCGGCTTTCTTTCCGCAGCCGACCAGGCTCAGCATCATCGTGCCAGCCAACAGTGCCGCCAGGAGCTTTTTGCGCTTCAACATGTTCTTTTCCTCCAAATCAGATTTTTATTTTCGCGGACTCTGCCGCAGTGGTACAAATTTACACGCAGTATTTGATCAGATTCTCGCTCTTGGTCTCGAAAACGTTGACCTTCTTGGGATTGAAGCCCAGATACACCGGCTCGTCGCTGGCGTAGTGGGTGGAGCCAAGCTCCTTGACCGTCAGCATGGTGTCGCCCACCCGGACGCTGACCAGCGTTTCGGAACCGGCGGGCATGCCGGAGTAAACGTGGCCTCCCACCCAATGCGCGTCATCCGCCTGACGGCTGATGGACAGCTGCTCGGGCCGGACGCCGATGGTCACATCGACGCTGCCGGACTGGGGCGCGGCCTCGGTCATATCGCCCCGCTCGAAGCCCAGCTGACCGAGAGGACTATCGACCCGCATACCGCCGGCCTCCACCTGAGCGGTGCCCTTGACGAAGTTGATGCTGGGGTTGCCGATGAAGTCGGCCGTGTAGAGGTTCACAGGGTTGTCATACAGCTCCAGAGGCGGTGCGACCTGCACCAGCTCGCCCTTGCGGTACAGGGCGATGCGGGTGGACATGGTCAGCGCCTCCACCTGATCGTGGGTGACGTAGATGATGGTGGTGCCGGTCTCGTGATGGAGCCGCTTCAGCTCAGCGCGCATATCCACGCGGAGCTTGGCGTCCAGGTTGGAAAGAGGCTCATCCAGCAGAAGCAGTCTGGGCTCGGAAACAATGGCGCGGGCGATGGCCACACGCTGCTGCTGGCCGCCGGACAGCTCGGTGGGATAGCGCTTGGCGAATTCACCGATCTGCATACGGTCCAGAGCGCTGGCGACCTTTTTGGCGATGGTCTCGCTGTTTTCCTTGCGGATACGCAGGCCGAAGGCCACGTTGTCGAACACGGTCATGTGGGGCCACAGCGCGTAGGACTGGAACACCAGATTCAGGTTGCGCTTGCTGGGCGGGGCGAAAGAAGCTTCCGCCGCGTTGACGATCTCCTTGCCGTCCATCAGGATAATGCCGTTCTGGGGCTTTTCCAGGCCGGAGACCACGCGGAGGGTGGTGGTCTTGCCGCAGCCGGAGGGCCCCAGCAGGGTCATGAAGTCGCCGTCCTCGATGGTGAGGTTCAGATCCTTCAGAACGTGGTTTTTGCCGTAATATTTATCAATATGAGTCAGTTCAATTTTACTCATGGTCTCGTCTCCTCTTTTTTATCTCATCTCAGCCGGCCATGCTCTTGGCCAGGTCTGCGTCTCCGAAGATATTTGCCAGCGCGTATACCAGGAACACGATGGAGAACATCACGATGGCCACGCAGTTAGAAGCCTGCGGGCAGTTCTGGTTCTGGTACTGGAACGCCAGATACGGCAGCGTGGAGGTCTTGGGCGTCATGATCAGGATGATCAGATCCAATTCCTTCATAATGGAAACGAAGATCAGCATGAAGCCGGAAATAAAGCCGCCCTTGGACAGGGGGAACACGATCTTGACAAAACGCTTGAAGAAGCCTGCGCCCTCGATGGTGGCGGCCTCCTCCAGCTCGCCGCTGATCTGCAGCATGTTGGAGGTACCGGCGCGGGAGGCAAAGGGCAGATGCTTGACCACGGAGGTCAGCGTCAGCAGGGCGAAGGTGCCGTACAGGGGCGGAATGAGCGTTACGCCGAAGAGCATCTGAGGCTTGGAGAACATGGACAGGTAAATGCCGCCGAACGCCACGGAGGGGATCAGGTAGGGGATAAACACCAGCTGCTCCACCAGCTTGCCGTGGAGCTTGCCGCGGCCCTTGGCGCAGATGTAACCCAGCATCTGACCGAAGATGGTGCCGAACACGCCGTTGACAAGGGTCAGCTTCAGGGAGTTCACCAGAGACATCATAAAGGTTTCATTCTTGAAGATGCCGGGGACGCCCTCCATGATGTTGGGATCACCCTCGCCGATCCAGTAGTACAGCGTGAAGTTGGACAGAGAATAGGTGCCCTCCTTCAGCATGCAGCTCTCCAGGATCAGGATGATCACCGGCATGATGATGCCGACGATGAAGAAGATGAACAGGATGATGGTCACAATGGGCTTCCAGCCGCCCAGACCGATGGGGGTGGACCGTCCGCCCTTGCCGCCGATGGTGGCGTAGGACTTGCGGGCGCCGATGAGCCGCTGGTTGATGAACACCGACAGAGAAGCGATGCAGATCATCAGGATGGCCATGGCGAAGGCCGTCTGCGTGTTCTGGGACTTACTGTTGGAATACAGCTCGCTGGACAGCGTCCGGAAGCTGACGGGAGAGCCCAGATAGTTGATGGTGCCGAAGGTGCCGATGGCCTTGGAGAAGGTCAGGATCACGGCGGAAAGCATAGCGGGCAGCACCAGAGGCAGGGTGATCTTCCGCAGGATCAGGGGCTTGCTGGCTCCCTGGATCTCGCCCATCTCCTCCAGCTCGGAGTTGATGGAGTTCAGCGCCGCGGACACCAGCAGATATGTATATGCGTAATAGTGGAGCGTCAGCACAATGATGATCGCCAGACGGCCGTAAGCGATGGGGGACAGAATGGCTTCGATCCGATCCGTGGATATGCCCGCATTCATCATGAGGGCCGCGATAAAGCCGGGAGCGCCGCCGACGCGGGGGGTCTTGAACATACTCAGCCATGCCTGAGACTTGACCCAGGAGGGGATCATATAGGGGATGATCACCGCCAGGGAGAAGAAGGGCTTGAAGGGAAGGTCGCTGCGGACCATCAGCCAGGCCAGTATGGAGCCAAGGGCGATGGCGCATACGGAAACGCCGACGCCGATGGTCAGGGAGTTCAGCAGGGGCTTGAACAGCAGATTCCAGGAAAGGTCACTGGCCAGCAGCCGCTGCCAATAGTACAGGGTAAATTTGCCTACGTCGGCCATGGTGCCGCCGGTGGCTCTCAGGTCCCGCTGCGCGAGCTGGAACGTGGTGGAGAGCATGTCTACCAGGGGAAGAACGATCAAATAAGTCAGCAAAACAATGGCAACCAGCACGATCACGTTATAGGGGTTGGTTACGACTGCCTTGACCTGATTCTTGAAACGCCTGGATTTCGAATAAGACTGATCTAATGGTTTCATCGTGGACAGGATCCCTCTCTTTCCTCTTGCGTGGAGGTGCGGCTTGCTATCGCAAACGTTTTCAGTCCTCCTGGTTTTTATGATATATTTTCCATAAGGAAAAGTCAAGAATTTAATATATATTTGGCATATTACAATAGAACAAGTGCATTTATTTTGTGCATCTTGCATAGTTAAACAGACGTAAAGCAAACGCAAACTATTGCGCAAGCGCTTTCTATTTTGTCGCAGGCATTTTCATCGATGCAGAAGTACGATGATCGCGGGGCAAACAAATGACCCCATCGAAATTTTACATTGCACCTCTCTGAGATCTGCCCTATAATTGGGTATCCCCTACCCTTCCGGTGAAGAAATTGCCGGATACAAATGCGCAATGCTCACTTTTATCGGGATATCCGCGCGTATTCCGCGCCCCCGCTTTCTTCCGCGGCATGATCCCGGTTATAACACCCCCAAAAAAACACGAGGAGTACAAGGCCATGAAAAATGTAAACGCATATACCGGGCCGCAGCGGTTCGCTCATCGCGGCTTAGTCCAGGCTGCGCCTGAAAACACGCTGGGCGCTTTCCAGGGAGCCGTGGACGGCGGATACGAGGGGATCGAAATTGATGTCCAAATGACCAGAGACGGCGAGATCGTCATTGCCCACGACAGCAATTTCACCCGGATGACGCTCGGCCATCCAGACGGCGGATCAAATCGCCGGATCAGAGATCTGACCTGGGATGAGATCCAGAAAATCGAATTGCCTTACGCAAATCACCTGCTGAGCGAAGTGCCGCCGGAACATTCCGAGATCGAATTGCTGGCAACGCTGCCAAAGCTTGTCATGGGTCAGGTCGAGGGGCGGGATTACGAAACGGCCCTGGCGGAGGATGGGCGCATGGCTCATCTGATGCGCTTTTCCGATTTTGACGCATGGCTCACCGCTCAGAGCAGAAGCATCACGGTCGAAGTTGAAGTCAAAGCCCCCGGCCTTGCCGGACCGATACTGGAATTATTCAGTCGATCTCCCAATACCGGCAGCTACATCCTCTTTTCCGGAGATCCGGTCTACGTGGAAGAAATGCAGGCGGCGGTTCGCAAAAACGGAAAGCCGACCGGTTTGCGGATGGGGGCTAATATTCGCCGCTTAACGGAGGAAGCCAAGCGGATAATCCCGAACATGGATCTGTTTGAAGTGGGGCTCAACGCGGATGCGTTTACCTGCGAGGATGTTCGCTGGCTGGGAGAGCATGGGATCCATGTGTTCTCAAATCTGGGAGATTATCCCGATTGGTGGGAGAAAATGGTTACGCGCGGCGTGTTGGGGTTTAAGACCAACTACGCGGCGGCGTACACAAGCTGGTGGAATTCCCGGCACTGAGCTTCAAGCCAGAAGGCCGGGGGCAAAGCTTCATCGGCACCCCGCTCCCCCTTTGTTTGCGCGCTTCTGGCCCGAAACGGCCGCTCCGCTGACCGGCTGGCGGCTGTGCGTGGCGCGCGCAGACGACCGCAAAGAAATTCTTGACATCTTTTTTTCAGTGTGTTAAAGTTGCCCTGTTCTTTTTCAGAACGCCTGTGCATATGCACGTCTTGACCATCCCTCCGACGAGGGATCGAGGCTACACGGACGGCCGGGTCAAATGCCGAAAACCCGTCGAAGAGCCGGGGACCGCACCGCGGGTGCGG
>UQUC01000082.1 GCA_900544105.1 uncultured Oscillibacter sp.
ATCTCAGACAGGGAGAGGTCCTCATTATAATAGAGATCAAAGAACTCCTTCTGACGGTCGGTCAGGAGTTCGCCGTAGAAATCAAAGAGCATCGTCATCCGATAAGTCTGATTTTTCATGTTGAACTCCTTTCCTGTAAAGCTGTGACGCTTTACAACAGGAATCAGTTTACAGGATTTTTGCCGGAAAGTCAAGGGGAAAATGGAGAAAACTCCGGAAAAATTCAAGGAAATTTATAGTTGCGCCGGAAAGATCAGGCGGATATACTGTATAAGGAAGAAAGGGGAGACACCAGATGATGATTTTCGACGGACATGCGGACCTTTTATATGATGTGACCAAGTGGCGGCAGGCTGGAGAGGACCGTGTCTTTGAACGGCGTCACCTGCCGAGATTACAGGCGGGGCAGATCGGCGGCCTGGGACTTTCCATCTGGACAACGGTGGAACAGGACTCTATCTGGGCCGCCCATTCGGACTGGGATGGCTGGCAGCGGACGGAGGAAATGATGGCCCGCGCCCAGGAGGAGTTGGCGGAATGCCCTTGGCTGGCAATGGTACGGACGGCGGCGGAGGCCCGGAAAGCGCAAGCGGAGGGAAAGCTGTTCGCCTTTTTGAGCGTGGAGGGCATGGAGCCGGTGGGTGACCGGCTGGAGCGGCTGGAACAGTATGCACAGTGGGGCGTCCGAATGGGGATGCTGACATGGAACGAGGAAAACCTGCTGGCCTGCGGCGCCGGCGGCGACCCGGACAAGGGCCTGACGGAGCTGGGGCGGGAGGCGGTCCGCCGGATGCAGCGGCTGAACATCCTGCCGGATGTATCCCACACCAGTGACCGCAGCTTTTGGGATATCATGGATCTGGCGGAGGGGCCGGTGATCGCCTCCCACTCCAACTGCCGGGCCTTGTGCGATGTTCGCCGAAATCTGACGGATGAGCAGCTTCGCGCCATCCGGGATACCGGCGGTGTGGTGGGGGTCAATGTGTCCCACGACTTTGTACATAAGGAGCCCCGGCAGCAGACGGCGGCTATGCTGGCCCGTCATGCCGCCCACATGGCGGAGGTCATGGGACCGGAACACGTTGCCTGCGGCTTTGACTTCTGCGAGTATTTCGGCCCCGGTTATGAGGGGTGCGAGGGCATGGAGGACTGCGGTCAGGCTCAGAATTTCTTTTTTGAGCTGGAACGGATCGGCTTTTCGGAGGCGGAGCGGCAGGCCATCGCATCGGAAAATCTCCTGCGGGTGCTGGAATAAAAAAGAATCGTTTTATGCGGAAAAACTGGCGGGAGACCGCCGGTTTTTCCGCTTTTTGCGCACAGTGGCAAAAATGATGGAGAGGCCCACAGAAAAAGGTTTGAATTATTCATATATTTGACATATAATAAACTCTGTATTGACATTGAACGGGCTGCCTGCGCGGTCCATAAGGAGTTGATAATTTGGAAGCGACACGCATCCGGCTGGCGGAGGGCGTCCACCTGACCTATCTGCCGGCGAGAAAATTCAAAACCAGTCTGCTTTCCGCACAGTTCGTCACGCCCCTGCGACGGGAGACGGCGGGAGCCAACGCATTGCTGGCAGCGGTGCTGCGGCGGGGTACGGTGAGCTGTCCCAATATGGGAGCGCTCTCCGCAAAGATGGACAACCTCTACGATGCCTCCATCGACTACACGGTGCGGAAAAAAGGTGAAAACCAGTGCGTGGGCTTTGTGGCCAGTTTTATTGACGATCGGTACGCT
This sequence comes from uncultured Oscillibacter sp., assembly GCA_900544105.1. Classification (GTDB taxonomy): domain Bacteria; phylum Bacillota; class Clostridia; order Oscillospirales; family Oscillospiraceae; genus Oscillibacter. The sequence goes on from UQUC01000082.1 coordinate 1,741, forward strand.
CCCGGCGGCGAACGGCTGCTGGAACCGGCGGCGGCGCTGCTGGGCGAGCTGATCTGTGACCCCGTCACCTACCACGGCCGGTTTGTGCCGGAGTATTTTGAAAGCGAAAAGACCAATCTGCTGGAGGCCATCCGGTCTCTCATCAACGATAAGCGGGATTGGGCGGACAGCCGTCTGCTGCGGGCGTTGTGCGACGGAGAGGCCTACGCCGTGCCCCGTCTGGGCGACGAGGAGACGGTGGACAAGCTGCAAGCACTGAAGGTCTATACCCAGTACCGGGATCTGATCTCCACGGCGCCGCTGGAGATCATATACAGCGGCAGCGCCGATCTGGAACGGGTGAAGCAGGCGTTGGCGGCGGCCTTTGCCACCCTGCCCCGTGAGGAGGTCCGGGTGATCTCCACGGCGGCACCCCATGTCTGCCGGGAATCCGTGCAGTATGTGGAGGATGTGCTGGATGTGACCCAGGGCAAGCTGGGCATGGGCTTTTCCTGCGGCAGTGACGATATGCCCGCTCTACTGATGGGTAATACCCTTTTTGGTGGGTCCAGCAACTCCAAGCTGTTTTTGAATGTCCGGGAGAAGCTGTCCCTCTGCTATTACGCGTCCTCCCTCTATCATCGGCAGAAGGGGCTCATCACCGTGTCCTCTGGCATTGAGTTCCAAAACTATCAGCGGGCTTACGATGAGATCATGGCGCAGCTGGAGGCCGTTCAGAAGGGTGAGTTGGAGGACTGGGAGCTGGAAGGCGCCCGCTCCACGCTGCTGAACAGCTATGCAACCGTTGGCGATTCTCAGGGCAAGCTGGAAAACTTTTATCTGGGACAGGCTGCCACAGGGCAGCATGAGACCCCGGCGGATCTGGCCCGCGCCATTCAGGACATGACGGCGGAACGAATCTGCCGGGCCATGAGCACCGTGAAGCTGGATACGGTGTATTTCCTGAAGGGGAAGGAGGCGGAAGCGTGAAAGAGACTTTTTATGAGCGGATCGGCGAGGCAGTCTGCCGGGAACGGCTGACCAACGGACTGGAGGTCTGCGTGGTGCCTAAGCCCGGCTACGCCAAAAAGTACGCCTTTTTCTCCACCCGCTACGGCGGTATGGACACCCGATTTTGCCTGGACGGACAATGGTTGAACACCCCGGCGGGCATCGCCCATTATCTTGAACACAAGATGTTCGACACCCGGGAGGGCAACGCCCTGCAGGAGCTGGCGAAAAATGGCGCGGAACCAAACGCCTTCACCTCCAACGCCATGACAGCCTACTATTTCGATTCCACGGAGCATTTTGAGGAAAACCTGCGGATCCTGCTGTCCTTTGTGTCCATCCCCTATTTCACCGATGAGAGTGTTGCCAAGGAGCAGGGCATCATCGGTCAGGAGATCCGCATGATTGAGGATAACCCTGACTGGCAGATCTACACCCGGATGCTGCGGGCCATGTATCATCGCCATGCGGCCCGCACCAGCATTGCAGGTACGGTAGAGAGCATTGCCGAAATCACCGCGGACACGCTGTACGACTGCCACAAGGCGTTTTATACCCCGGCCAACATGATTTTGACGGTGGTGGGCGATGTGGACCCGGTCCATGTGATCGATCTGGCCAACCGGGTGTTGCCCAAGCTCAGCGGTCCTATCATTGAGCGGGATTACGGCACGGAGCCGGAGACCGTGGCGGAGAAGGAGACTGTTCTGGAAATGGAGGTCTCCGCACCGCAGTTCCTGGCGGGCTTCAAGTGCGCTCCGGCGGCGGAGGGCGACGATTATATGCGCGCCGCCATCCTGGGCGACATGGCCAGCGATATTCTGATGGGGGAGTCCAGCGCGCTGTATCAGCGGCTTTATGAGCAGGGCCTCATCAACCCCAGCTTCGGCGGGGCCTTTGAGATGATGCCCGGCGTGGCCTATCTCTACGCCGGCGGTGACAGCAAGGATGCCAATGCCGTCACCGATGCCATCTTGCGGGAAGCTGCCCGCATCGCGGCGGAGGGCGTGGACGAGGATTACTTCCGGCGGATCCGCAAGGCGTCCTTTGGCGCCAACCTCCGGGGACTGAACTCCTTTGAGAACATCGCTGTGACCTTGACGGAGGGCTATTTCCACGGTTATGATCCTCTCCGCTTCCCGGAGGTATTTGAATCCATCACGCCGGAGGACATTACGGCGTTCCTGAAGGCCAATGTCACGGCGGAACGGATGGTCCTCAGTCGGATCGTGCCGAAACAATAAGTCTTTGGGAAGAGACGAAAAGGCCCGTTGGGTCTCTTGCAGAAAACATATGCGGCGGGGGAAACTCTTTGCCGCCGAAAGGAAGAACCTGTTGTGAGCGCACTGAAAAACATGCCCATCAGCTTCCCCGGCCTGTTCGGGGATTGGGAATTGAACATTGACCCGGTGGCCATCCACATCGGCCACGGGATCTACTGGTACGGGATCATTCTGGCATTTGCCATGCTGGCGGGGCTGTATCTCTGCATGAAGCAGGCCAAGCACTATGGCCTGACTGAGGACAACATTATGGACATGGTGCTCTGGGCGGTGCCCTGCTGCATCATCGGCGCCCGGTTCTATTATGTTCTGTTCTATCTGGACCTTTACCGGAATACGGACGGCAGCCTGGATTGGGGCGCCATGTTCCGGATCTGGGACGGCGGACTGGCTATTTACGGCGCGGTGATCGCAGGCGTATTGGTGGCATTGGCCTACACAAAGCGCCATAAGCTTCCGTTTTTTGCCATGGGCGATGTAGCGGTGATGGGGCTGCTGCTGGGCCAGATCATCGGCCGGTGGGCCAATTTCATCAATCGGGAGGCTTTCGGCGGGGAGACTACCCTGCCCTGGCGAATGAAGCTGTGGGTCAGCCAGTATACCAGCATCGAGGTCCATCCCACCTTTTTCTATGAGAGCTTATGGAATCTGATCGGCCTGTTGCTGATCCTGTTCATCGTGTCCAAGGGCCGTCGGTTCGACGGGGAGAACACCTGGTTCTATTTCCTGTGGTATGGCCTGGGCCGCAGCTGGATCGAGGGCCTGCGGACCGACAGCCTGTACCTCTTCAACTGGGAGCTGTTTGGACAGAGGATTCGGGTGTCTCAGGCGCTGAGTATTGTGATGGTGGCGGTGGCAGCCTTTATGCTGTTCTATAACATCCGCATCAAGAAGCGGTCGCCAGAGAGTCTGTGGGTCCATCAGGTGGCGGCGGAAAAGGCGCGTCTGGCCGCTGCGGAAGCGGAGGACGTCGTGCTGGCAGAGACCCTTATGAACGAAGCACCTACGGAGGGAGAAGCGGCGGACCCGTTGGAGACGGAGGCTGTGGAGACCCCTGACGCCGAGACCGTTCCGGATACGGAAACGCAGGCGGAAGAACCAAAAAAGGGAGAGACACATGGCAACGAGAATTGACGGAAAGACCCTTGCGGCCAAGGTAAAGGCCCAGGTAGCGGAGAAAGCGGCCAAGCTGCCCCGCCAGCCGGGGCTGGCGGTAGTGCTGGTGGGGGAGGACCCCGCCTCGCAGGTCTATGTCCGGGGTAAGGAAGCGGACTGCGGGGAGTGCGGCATCCACAGCTTTCCCTACCGGCTTCCGGCGGAGACCACCCAACGGGAGCTGCTGGACCTCATTGAAAAACTGAATCGTGACCCGGCGGTGGACGGTATTCTGGTGCAGCTCCCTCTGCCCAAGCCCTTGGAGGAGGCGGCGGTGATCGCTGCTATCGCCCCGGAAAAGGATGTGGACTGCTTCCATCCCTACAACGTGGGGCGGCTGAACATCGGCGATCCGGTGTTCCAGCCCTGTACTCCGGCGGGAGTCATGGAAATGCTGCGGGAATATGGCATTTCCCCGGCGGGAAAGCGGTGTGTGGTGCTGGGCCGCAGCAACATTGTGGGCAAACCTATGGCGGCGCTGCTGACTCAGGCGGACGGCACCGTGACGCTGTGCCATTCCAAAACGCCGGACTTGGCGGACATCACCCGGCAGGCGGATATTTTGGTATCCGCCGTTGGAAAAGTGAATTGCGTTACTGCCGATATGGTGAAGGATGGCGCAGTGGTCATTGACGTGGCCATGAATCGGAACGAGGCCGGAAAGCTCTGCGGGGATGTGGATTTTGCCGCCGTGGAGCCGAAGGCGTCCTACATTACCCCGGTTCCCGGCGGCGTTGGCCCCATGACCCGGGCTATGCTCATGCGGAACATTCTGGCCGCTGCGGAGACCCGCTTAAAATAACGATATTTCGACAAAAAAACTTCTCCAGTCAAACTGGAGAAGTTTTTTGTTATGCAAAAGCATAGCAGAACAAGAAATGTGCCATTTCCTCGCCCCTGCGGGGCAACCGGAAATGATGCACCAAAACTTCACGCACTGGCATTTGTACATGTTCGTGGCGCGCTGCTCATGCATGAAGTTTTATGCTCAGATCAGATCCCCCTGAACGTCCGACCGAATCGGACAGGAGGCCAGAATTTCTGCCTGGATCCGTTCATATTCCGCGGGGGTGCGGAACCGGCGAAGCTGCTTATTCAGCTTTTCCGCGTCATCAAACAGGTGGATCAGGTAGAACCACACCTCCCGCATCCGCTGGGCGGCAGTGGGGACCTGCCCCTGATAGAAGTCCGTATAGCCCTGATACAGCGCGGCCAGAAAATCTGTCAATTCCTTCCGATCGGTGCCCTTGCCGCCCCGGAGCTTCCGGGCCAGCGCCGGGTCTGCCACCAGTCCCCGGCCGATCATCACATGCGTGACCGTCGGGAACCGAGTCTCCAAGGCCCGGACCTCGCCCACTGTCCGTAGATCGCCGTTGTAGCATACGGGATTTCGGCTGTTTGCCAGTGCGTCGGCAAATGCGCCCAGGTGGACAGGGCCCCGGTATTTTTCCTTCCGCACACGGGGGTGGACGGTGAGACACGTGATGGGATAGCGGTTGTAGAGGTCCAGTAGAGCGGCAAATTCCTCCGGCGTCTCATAGCCCAGCCGGGTCTTGACGGACACCGGCAGGGGATTTTTGGAAAATACCTCATCGAAAAAGACGGCCAGCTCGTCCGGATGGGCCAGAAACCCGGAGCCTTTGCCCTTGGCGGTGACGGTGCCGGAGGGACAGCCCAGATTCAGATTGACCTCCGTGTAGCCCATGTCCTTAAGAACTTCGCAGGCCCAGAGGAAATCGTCGGCATTTTTCGTCATTACCTGAGGCACCGAGGGAAGATTGGCGTTGTGGATATAGTCCACTTCACGGAGATCCCGGGGCGTCATCAGATGGTGGGGGGTAGGGGAGAAAAAGGGAATGAAATAGCGGTCTACGCCGCCGAAAAACTGGCTCCATACCTGACGGAACACGATTTTGGTGATGCCGTCCAGGGGGGCGAAGTCGATCGTCTGGATCATCCCAGTCTCGCTTCCCATTCAGTGGCGCGGAAGCCGATGAGAACGAAATCCTCACCCACCAGCAAGGGGCGCTTCACCAGCATTCCATCGGTGGCCAGCAGAGCGAGCTGCTCCGCCTCGCTCATGGCGGGCAGCTTGTCCTTCAGGCCGAGGGCCTTGTATTGCAGTCCACTGGTATTGAAAAACTTTTTCAGAGGCAAACCGCTTTTCTGATACCACGCGGCCAGCTCCTCGGCGGTGGGGTTGTTCTGCTTGATGTCCCGCAGATCATAGGAAATGCTCTGTTCCTCCAGCCAGGCCTTGGCCTTCTGGCAGGTGGAGCATTTGGGATAGCACAAAAACAGCATGATGGTCTCCTTTTGTCAAGAACAGGGCAGTCCGATGGACTGCCCTGAGACTGTCGATAAAGTGGTAAATTCTCTGCGACGGTAAGGAAGGGTGTGCGCGGGAAACCCAAGAAGGGTGTCCTGCGTCATTGAAATCCTAAGTTTTCAGAACTTTTATGAAGTTCTGAAAACTTACTCAGCGGGGCGAAAAGACTTTTTCGACACGCTGAG
>UQUC01000083.1 GCA_900544105.1 uncultured Oscillibacter sp.
ACTCGAACACACGACCTGCTGATTACGAATCAGCTGCTCTACCGACTGAGCTACATTAGCATATTCACTTTTGGAGTCGCAGACCTGATTCTTACGAATCAGCTGCTCTGCCAGCTGAGGTACACCGGCACATGGAACAACGAGACGATTTAAGCAGAAAATATGATATCATATTTTTGGTGGAGCGTCAACCTATTTTCAAAGGAAAACGAACTTTTTCTGCCGCCAAGCAGAGATAATACAGAGTGTATATTATGAAAATCAGAGAGCCTCAAAAAAATGGGCGATTTACCATCTTTACAAATGCCGGTTTCATGTTCCGCGTGTAACTTTCTGAAAAAAGTTCATAATTTGGCAAAAAACGCAAATAGCGTCCGGTTGTTCCGCAAAACATTATCGTTTACATAAAATCGACAATAATTTTTATCTACAATGAGTTATTCACATTTTCCACAGAGTTATCAACATCGCTTTTCACAAGGACTATCAACGTATTCAGACAAATATCACCAAATATCAGAAAAACCGCAAACCCTATTTTCACTTAAATAAAAAAGCAAAAATCACTTTACATAACCGTGTGACAGGCTTGCTTTTCTACGTACACGCAAGGCTTTCTCCCTTGACAGTGGTCGATTACAGTCAAAAAAACGGGACCAGACAGCTGTCTGATCCCGCTTGTTCAAATTACATAGTCACTTGTCCGCGGCTCGCGCATCAGGTCCGCCAGCGTGATACCGGAAAAGTAGTCCCGGCTCAGCTTATAATAGCCGTCCCAAACAGACAGAGTGCGGCAGTCCGCAGCCCGGGCGCAAGGGGCCGCGCCGCTTTGTAAGCAGGCTACCGGGGCCAGATCCCCTTCCGCCAGCCGCAGAATTTCCCATAGGGTATACTGGTCTGGTTCCCGGGTCAGCCGGTAACCGCCGCCGATCCCGTGGACGCTGTCCACCAGACCGGCTGACTTCAGGGCCGGCATCAGCCGCTCGATATATTTCAAGGAAATGTTCTGTCGGGCGGCGACATCCTTCATGGGAATGTAGCTCCCGTTGCGGTGTTCGGCCAAGTCCAGCAGGATCCGGATAGAATACCGCCCCTTTGTTGAGATCATAGTATATCCTCCTTGCGCCGTATTTCATTTCTATTATACCACCAGTTTTGTAGGTAAATCAACCGCTATTTCCACAGAATTCAAAAAACGTTGATATGCCATTGATTTTCGGAAATCATCGTGCTATGATGGGGCCGAAAAAAGACGACACGTGTCCGCAACGCACCAAACAGGAAGGAAGTAATCGATTTTGCTGGATTTTTTAGAGCAGGAGCAAATCAGTAAGGAGTTGTTGGAGGGCATCCGAGAATACCGGAGCACTTACCCTACGCTCCCGGAACTGCAAAACCGGATCCCCAAGCCCCGCTACCATTACTATGGAAAGGAGGTCTGGGAAGCCTCCATTGCCACCCTCCTGTGCGGCGAAAATCTGCTGCTGGCCGGCAGCAAGGCCACAGGTAAAAATGTGTTGGCGGAAAATCTGGCCCAGGTCTTTGCGCGGCCAAGCTGGGATGTATCCTTCCATGTGAACATGGACGCCGCCAGTCTCATCGGCCTGGATACCTTTGAAAACGGGCAGGTGACCTTCCGCCCCGGCCCTGTGTACCTCTGTGCGAAACATGGCGGCTTTGGGATCTTGGACGAGATCAACATGGCGAAAAACGAGGCGCTGGCTGTGCTCCACGCCACGCTGGATTTCCGCCGCGCCATTGATGTACCCGGTTATGATCGGGTGGAGGTGGATCCAGCCGCCCGCTTCATTGGCACCATGAACTACGGCTACGCTGGAACACGAGAGCTGAATGAGGCCCTGACCAGCCGGTTCGCGGTGATCCAGATGCCCGCCATTGACGGGGACGGCCTGGACCGGCTTTTGGGAGAAGAATTTCCTACATTAGAAAAGAAATACCGAGGACAGTTCGTGCAGCTGTTTCTGGATCTGCAAAAAAAGTGCGAAAGCGCCGAGATCTCTTCTAAGGCGCTGGACCTCCGGGGTATGCTGGACGCTCTGCGGCTGATCCGTCGGGGGATCAGCGCTGGAATGGCGCTGGATATGGGCATCACCAACAAGGCCTTTGACAGCTACGAGCAGGGCCTCATCCGGGATGTTATTGCCGCCCGGATCCCGGCGAAGCTGGACCGCAGCCGTCTGTTTACCGACTGATATGGAAACCTCCGGTTACAGTGCCCGTCAGCGGCGGGCCATCAATCAGGTGTGGACTGTCTGCGGGGACTACAAATTTGAGCCGCAGTTTCTGGCCTTGCAGTCTGACGGCCAGCCTGATTTTTATATGAACTGCGTCATTGGATTAGTCCACAAATGGTTCGGGGATGAACGCCCCAAGCAGCTATTCGACACTTGGGCAGGGGACGCTCGGCAGGTCATGTATGATGACCTTGCGTGGTTGGCTCTGGAAAATGCCGTTTATGAGAAGGAATTACCGAAGCGTCCCGCTTTGGCAGCGCTGCGGCAGGCCCATGCTTCCGCGTTTTTTGAATCGGAATATCAGCTTTCCCGGCAGGAGTGGATGGAGAAAAACCAGCTGGTGTACGCCATACAGTCCGCCAGATGGAAAACCGTGCTGGGACAAAGGCCGCCTGTGCTGACCCCTTGGGAAAAGGGACTGTCGGAGGCTCTTACCTGTCCTGGCACCCTGGGCGGAGAGGAAGTAATGGCGGCGATCCGGGCTGCCTTCCAAAAATATCTCCGATTTGACGGCACCGCCCATGCCAAAACGCCCTTGACCCTCCATTTTGGAGAGCGGTGGGCTCCGTTGCTGACGAAGCTGTTCACCACGGAGATGGTCCGTACCGACGATTTGGCCATCGGCCGATCTGCGGCGGCGGGAGAAAACGGCATGGTGCGGGTGTCCAATGCCCTGCGTTCCCGTTTGCGTTCCAATGAGCGGGAAACTGTGGACCGAGACTATGTGGAATGCTGCTTTGGCCGCAGTCTGTACGCTCCTAAGGAATTGGCACTGATGGAGCAACGGGAGTGTACCGGAAACCATCTGGGCTGCCATCTTTGGTTTACCCGCGGGGATCTGTCAACCGACAAACCAATCAGCGCCGACGCCCAGCGGCTTTTCCGACAGGCGGAGGAGCAGGCCAAGCGAAACCGGGCCGCTTACGTCAAAAACAGCGACCTCTATCAAAGCGCCCTCCTGCGGTTGACGGAACAAATTCGCAACTGTATGCTGATCCACCAGCAGCCGGACGCCGTCTCCGCCCGGCAGGGCCATCTGGACAGCCGGCGGGTCTGGCGGCTGCCCGTGCTGGGAGACGATAAGGTGTTTTTGCGCAGCGACGAGGAAAGCACCCCCGGCTTTACGGTGGACCTGCTGCTGGACGGCTCCGCCTCCCGGCTTCACTGCCAGGAGACCATTGCTGCTCAGGGGTATATTCTGGCAAAAAGCCTTGCGGACTGCGGCATCCCCGTCCGCGTCAGCAGCTTTTGCAGTCTCCGGGGCTATACGGTGCTGCGGGTGCTGAAGGATTTCGGTGAGAAAAACGGAGAACGGAAGATTTTTGACTACTTCGCCGCCGGCTGGAATCGGGACGGACTGGCGCTGCGGATGGCAGCGGAACTGCTGGACACCGCCCCGGCAAATAAGCATCTGCTGATCCTGTTGACGGATGCCAGCCCCGACGATAGCCACAAGATACTCCCTACCGGCAAGGTCCCCCTCAGCCGGGACTATGACGGACAGGTAGGCGTGGAGGACACGGCGGACGAGGTTCGGGACTTGCGGCGGAAGGGCATCCGGGTGGCCGCCGTTTTTATGGGGGAGAACGCCAACGTTCCCAACGCCCGTGCTATCTACGGGCAGGATCTGGCCCCCATCCGCCGGATGGACCAGCTTTCCGCCGCGGCGGGCCGGCTGATCCAAACGGAGATCCGGGAGCTGTCCGGCTGAATAAACAGACAAACACGCCATACCGGGAGGTATGGCGTGTTTGTTTGATTCTTTTGTGCCAATATTTCGTATTACTTCATGGTCACCACAGTGACGCCGTTTTCGCCCTCGCCGTAGACGCCCAGACGGAAAGACTTCACATTTTTATTCCGCCGCAGGATGTTATGCACCGCGTTCCGCAGCGCACCGGTGCCCTTGCCGTGGATGATGGTGACGGTTTCCAAATGGCCCATGACGGCGGTGGAGAGGAAGGTCTCCACCACGCTTTCCGCCTCCAGCGTCTCCATGCCACGGATGTCCAACTCCCGGCTGGCGGCAGTGCGGAGACCGGTCACAGCGGTCCGGGAGGGCTTGGGGGTCTTTTTCTTCATGGCGGCCCGCTCATCGTCCTCAATGAGCCGTACCTCGTCGGCCTTGGCCTTCATCTTCAGAATACCGGCCTTTAGCTGCAAGGTGCCGTCGCTGCCGACGTTCACCACCTCTGCCGGTGTAGAGACGCCGGGGATCTCCACCAGATCCCCCTTCTGAATGGGACGGCTGGGTTTGGGGATCGGCTCGGAGCGGGCGTCCCGCTTGTCGATGGCGTCCTCCGCCTCGTTGAGCTGGCGGCGCAGTTCGGCTCTGGCTTCATTGGCGTTGATGGCCCGATCTGCCTTGGCCTGCTCCTTCCACATCCGTTCCAGTTCGGCAAACACCGCGTCAGAGGCAGAGCGGGCATCCCGCAGGATGCGTTTGGCCTCAGCCTCGCCCCGACTGCGGGCATTTTCCTTGGCTCGCTGCATCTGTTCCCGGAATTCCCGGGCTTTCCGGGCGTCCTCCTCCCGCTGGCGGTACAGCCGGTCAGTCTCCTGCTCACGCTTTTCCAACGCCTGCCGCTTGGCCTCCAGTTGGGTCAGCACGTCCTCAAACCGAACACTGTCCTTGCTCATCTGCGATTGAGCGTTGGCGATGACCTCGTCCGGCAGGCCCAGTCGCCGGGAGATGGCAAAGGCGTTGGACTTGCCGGGGATACCGATCAGCAGCCGGTAAGTGGGGCTGAGGGTCTCCACATTGAATTCGCAGGAGGCGTTTTCTACTCCAGGCGTGGTCATGGCAAAGGTTTTCAGCTCTGCGTAGTGGGTGGTGGCGGCGGCTCTGGCCCCCAGTGCCCGGACGTGCTGAATGATGGCGATGGCCAGCGCCGCGCCCTCCACGGGGTCAGTACCGGCTCCCAGCTCGTCGAACAGGATCAGACTATCCCGGTCCGCCTCCTGTAAAATTTCCACAATGGTTTTCATGTGGGCGGAGAAGGTGGACAAGCTCTGCTCGATACTTTGCTCATCGCCGATGTCCGCCAGCACCCGTTCGTAAACGGACACCTCGCTGCGGTCCCCGGCGGGGATGTGCAGGCCACATTGGGTCATCAGGGTCAGCAGACCCAGTGTTTTCAGAGAAACAGTCTTACCGCCGGTGTTGGGACCAGTGATGACCAGAGTGTCAAACGCGCCGCCCAGTTCAATATCAATGGGTACCGCCGTTTTTTTGTCCAGCAGGGGATGACGGGCCTTCCGCAGACGGATCAAGCCGTCCCGCCGTACCTGGGGGCGGATCGCGTCCATCTTATAGCTCAATTCGCCCCGGGCGAAGATCAGATCCAACTGCACCAATGCGTCATGGTCCCACTGAATGTCCCGCCGGTGGGCGGCGGCATCAGCGGACAGCTCCGCCAAAATGCGGTCGATCTCCGCCTGTTCCTTGGCCTGTAATTCCGCGTATTCGTTGTTGGCCTGCACCACTCCCATCGGCTCTACGAACACCGTAGCGCCGGTGGAGGAAACATCGTGGATCAGTCCCGGCAGATTGCTCTTCTGATCCGCCCTTACGGGGACCACAAAACGCCCATCCCGCTGGGTGATGATGTTGTCCTGTAAGACCTTGGAATAGCTGGGAGAAGAGATGATCTTCTGCAAGATCTGCCGGCTTTTTGCCAACGCTGCCCGCATGTGACGGCGAATGTCCGCCAGCTCCGGGCTGGCGGCGTCGGCCACGGTGTTCTCGTCGCTGATGCACCGCCGGATCTTATCCTCCAAGAACCGATTGCCGTGGATGGACAGGAAAATCTGGTCAAGGGCGGTAGACTCTGTCGCGTCGGCGTTGAAATACTCCTTGGCCCGGCGGGCAGCGTACAGCAGATCGCCGATCCGGATCAGCTCCGGGATGTTGAGGCTGCCGCCCCGGTCCGCCCGGTCCAGCAGGTCCTTTACCGGCTTGACACCGGAAAAACCCGGCGCCCCTCGCAGGACGATCATAGCCCGTGCGCCATCGGTCTGGTCCAGCAGGCGCAGCACGTCCTCATAGTCTGTTTCCGGCCGGACTGCCAGCGCCAGTTCCTTGGCCTCCGGGCTGACCGCCTGCTCGGACAGCAGTTGAAGGACCCTTGGCAGCTCCAAAGTGCGGATGGATTTATCAAACAATTTGCTCATAATTGCTCCTTACCGTATAAAAAATACGGTATCATACAAAATGTAATCGATCAAGACGGTTCATTCATGCACAGGATACTCTTATAGAAGTCCAGTGTCCGGAACCCTCGCTCTAACTGGGCGGAGACAAAGGCCTCCGCTGCCACGGACAGTCGTTTTTGAGCCTCCGGTCCCAGCGTAAAGGAATAAAGCCGCTTGGGATCGCCGTAGACGATGTGCCGCAGGGCGGCCAGTGAATCCTGGCACAGGGGAAATCCCCGGCGTGCCTCGCCACAGGTCCCACAGCGGAGAACGCCTTGTAAAACGTCAAAATACGGCTGCTGGGGATCGGGGCAACCGCAGTAGGCGCAGGCGTCCGCCAGAGGCTCGTAGCCTGCCAGACACAGCAGCTTGACCTCAAACGCCGCTTTCACCAGCGGCAAAGGCTTTCGCAGAACGGAAACGGCGTACAGTCCGTTGAGCAGATGGCTGAGAAGCTCCTGATGGGGGGCGTCCTCCGTAGTGACGGCCTCCGTCAGCTCCGCCAGATAAAATCCCAGCGCCATCGCGTCTAAATCTGTCCGCAAGCCGTTGAACAGTTCCAACGTCGTCCCCTCGTTGGCATAGTACCAGTCGCCCTTTTTGTAAAGCGTCCACTCGGAGTAGGCCAACGGCTGGGCGCAGGCAGCAAATTTACAACCCTTGCGGCAGACGCCCCGGGCAATGACGGAGATCTTGCCCCGTTCTGCTGTCAGGAGAGTGAGGATCTTATCGGCGTCCCTTGTCTCCGTTTCCCGGAGGACTACGCCCTTTGTCACGATGTACGGCGACGACGCCATCAATTCACCACCTATGTACGGAGGCTCCGCCTCCGAAAGTCAGCGCCCGGCAGATTCGGCGCGGTAAAGCAGATAGGCCAGCGGATCTCCAGTATCCGAAAACAACGCCCAAAGAGAAGGTTCCTTCATCATACAGCCCTCCTTTATGGATAGGCTATGTCGAAAGAAGCTGTTTATAGCTGGAAAATGCTTCGTACAGACCCAATTATAGCAACCGGACCGGTCTTTTTCAAGCGGAGGTTGTTACCTGCGCTCATCCGCTTTATCCGCGCCGAAATTGCCGCAAGGCATGGCACGAGTCAAAACCTCCGGCTAAGCCGGAGGCTTGAGTAAGCCCTATAAGGGCTTTAT
>UQUC01000084.1 GCA_900544105.1 uncultured Oscillibacter sp.
GCTTGACCAGGTCCTTGCGGCGCTCCTCCGTCAGCTGGGGGAAGCTCAGGCGGATATTCCGGCCGTCATTCTGGGGATTGATGCCCAGATCGGAGTTCAGAATGGCCTTTTCGATGGATTTCAGCGCAGAACCATCCCACGGAGAGATCTGCAAAATCCGGGGGTCCGGAGTGGAGATCGCCGCGATCTGCTGAATGGGGGTGGGGGTGCCGTAGTAATCCACCATAATGCGGTCCAGCACGGCGGCGTTGGCACGGCCTGCCCGGACGGAAGCAAAGTCCGCGGCGGCAGAGTCGATGCTCTTATTCATTTTTTCCTCGTAGATCTTGTAATCGTCTTTCAACATAGCTTGGTTCCTTCCTTTCGCGCCTTTATTCTTTTACGATCGTGCCCACGTTTTCGCCGCAGAGGGCCCGGATGATATTCTCCGGATCCTTCAGGGCAAAGAGCAGCACGGGAATGTGGTTATCCATAGAAAGAGAGGTTGCGGTGGTGTCCATCACCATCAGATGCTGGGCCAGCACTTCATCATAGGAAATGCTGTCATACTTGACGGCGGTGGGGTCCTTCACAGGGTCGGCGCTGTACACGCCGTCCACGTTCTTGGCCAGCAGGATCACGTCCGCGTCGATCTCAGCCGCCCGCAGTACTGCCGCCGTATCCGTGGAGAAATAGGGGTTGCCGGTACCGGCGCCGAAGATGACCACGCGTCCCTTTTCCAGATGCCGGATCGCCCGGGAACGGATGTACGGCTCCGCGACAGCCCGCATCTCAAGGGCGGTCTGCACCCGGACGGGGATGCCCTTCTGCTCGCAGACATCCGCCACGGCCAGGCAGTTCATAACCGTAGCCAGCATACCGATGTGGTCGGCGCGGGTCCGCTCCATTTTGCCGCCGCCGCTGTTCTTGGCGCCCCGCCAGAAGTTGCCGCCGCCGACGACCAGACCCACCTGAACGCCCATGTCCAGACACTTCTTGATGACGTCACATACCTGACCAATGACTTCAAAATCCAGACCGGAATGCTTGTCTCCCGCAAGGGCCTCGCCGCTGATCTTCAATAGGACACGATGATATACCGGTTTTTCCATAATGACCTCCTGTGGCATGTAATAGTGGCATATAATATCAGTTTCTATTTTACCTTATTTTCCGCCGTTTGGAAAGGGGGTATCCGAAGATTTTCACAGGAAAATTCCATGACCGGTTTTTGTTGGAATTCCGTTCTTTTTTCCGCCCGCAACCGATAGTTGACAGCCGGGTGGTAGCCAATATCGGCCCCGTATGGTATACTGAAGTCGAAATTCCACCGATACCTCTATGGAAGGAGGACGCGATATGACACTTGGACAGCGCATCAGCCTGTATCGAAAAAAGCTGAATATTTCTCAGGAGGAGCTGGGTGCCCGATTGGGCGTCAGCCGTCAGGCCGTCAGCAAATGGGAGACCGACCTCTCAGCCCCGGATCTGAACAACCTGATTGGGTTGGCCCGGGAGCTGGGCGTTTCCGTGGCGGAGCTGACGGAAACGCCGGAGGAACCGGCGCCGCCGAAAAACACCAGCAAAAAGTGGTGGTTCCTCCTGAGCGTATGCGTTCTGCTGCCGGTTCTGATTGCCGGGTTCCTTCTCTACCGGGCCAGCCAGCCGTCTCTGGGACAGGTAGGTGATCTGGCGCTGCCCGTATCGGACTTCTATTTAGAATGGCAGGTCCCTCGGCGTGACGGCCGGGAATGGTACGAGTTCCTGACCTTAGGAACTCAGGCAGAACCCTTTCCCTTCCACACCTCCCTCCATCTGACGGCTCCGGAGAAGATCGTCACGGAGGGCACCGATCTCCATTTGGCTGCCGTCCACCACGCGGTCTGCGGCGGGCTGTATGTGGATTACATCCACTTTCAGGCCGACCCGGAGCAGGGGCAGGCCGCCGGAGATACCATCTGTCGCATTTCCACCATGGCCCCCCGCTTCTGGACGCCCCGTGGCATCAGCGTCGGTGTCGAAAAGTCCTTTGTGGTGAACGCCTATCACTCTGGCAAGAAGGATCAGGCGGAAGGAACGCTGCTGTACGGTCTCAAGGAGGAGGATGGGTATTCGCTGGTTCCCCATGACTATCTGTATATCTGGAGCGCCTTTGAGGAGGGCCGCGGCTATCAGACGATCTATTTCTTCATAAAGGATGGCCTGGTGGCGGGCATCTCCATGGAGCTGATGCAGGATATGGGAGACTTCTACGCCGCCGCCAACAATACCTCCACCTTCCCTGTGGATGAAAACGGCGACCCGGACTACTCCAATCGGCAGGACCTTCCGCAGGAGCCGATAGACGCTACCCGGCAGGTCTATATTGCGTGGAACCAGCTTGTAACCAATGAAAACCTCTCCGCCGAGGAACGGTATGCCTACCGCCGGGATGTTTTCACCAACCTGCCGGATATGGATTGGCAGGAATTCGGGGAACTGGGCAGTACGGACGATAATTTTACCACATCAGAGGCATTTATGTCATGGCTGGCGGGCCAAGAGAGCTATTCTGACTCCGAAATACTTCACATTCAATGGGGCTGCACCGCAAAGGGACTGGATGGAGCCTATTCAGAAAGCTATGATGAAATTCTCGGCAACGCCCTTTTCTATGATCCAGTTACTTACGCAAAAATGCTGGCCTATCCCGGAGTGATGGACGATGAAACCAGATGGTCTGCTATCACAGGGGCCGTCTTTGACGGCGAATTGTTCCCAGAAAAGGAGCGGACCGCCGCCAAGTCTCTGGACGCCGCCATCAGTGCCAGCACCCTGACGGCAGAAGAAACTAGCTGGGCCAAGCTGCTGCGGTATTATCTGGCGACCCCCAGCGAAGACGGCAGCTTCGCCGACTATCCCAAGACCCCGGCAGAGCTGGAAAACTGACTACGTTTGTGCTCCTCGCTCGAAAAAGCGATCCAACACGGACAAAACCACGAAACCGTCCCCATGTTTGGCTCTGCCAAACACGGAGGCGGTTTCTCTGACGGATCTTGATTTCTGCCGTCATCGTGATCGAAGCAAAAAGGACAGCCGCAATGCGGCTGTCCTTTTTTAGACGATATTCGGCGTCAGGCTTAGCCCTTGACCATCTTGGCAATCTCCTCAGCGAAGTTCTCCTGCTTCTTCTCGATGCCCTCGCCCTTCTCGAAGCGGATGGCGTCCACGAAGGTGATCTTGCCGCCCAGCTTCTTGGCAGCGTCAGCGATATACTGCTCCACGGAGCCGGTGAACACATCGCCGCGGACAAACTCCTGCTGCAGCAGGCAGTTCTCGGAGTAGAACTTGTTCATCTTGCCCATGACGATCTTCTCGCGGACTTGCTCAGGCTTGTTGGCCATCTTGGGATCATTCTCCATCTGGACCATCATGATCTTCTTTTCCTCGTCCAGCACGTCCTGAGAAACCTGAGACTTGTCCCAGAAACGGGGATTCAGAGCGGCGATCTGCATGGCAACGTCCTTGCCCACGGCGGTGGCGTCAATATCGCCCTCCACCTTCAGGTTCACCAGCACGCCGATCTTGCCGCCGGCATGGATATAGGGAACGGACACGCCCTCAGTGAAAATGGCGAAGCGGCGTACCTTGATGTTCTCGCCGATAACCAGCACCATCTCCTGCTGCTGCTGCTCAACAGTCAGGTCGGTGCCGTTGTACTTGCAGGCCATCAGTGCGTCCAGGTCAGCGGGCTTGTTGGCGGCCACGGTAGCGGCAACGCCCTTGACAAAGTCCACGAACTTCTCGTTCTTGCCCACGAAGTCGGTCTCGGCGTTGACCTCAACGACCACGCCCACGCCGTCGATAACAGCGGCATAAGCCATACCCTCGGCGGCAACACGGCCAGCCTTCTTGGCAGAGGCAGCCAGGCCCTTTTCACGCAGGAACTCAACGGCCTTGTCCATATCGCCGTCGGAAGCGGTCAGAGCCTTCTTGCAGTCCATCATGCCCACGCCGGTCATTTCGCGCAGGTTCTTAACATCAGCAGCGGTAAAAGCCATAATCTTTTTCCTCCAATTTATATAGTATCGGAGCTTGCGCTCCCGCAGAGTCTTAGTTTATTCGGCAGCGGGGGCCTCAGCAGCCTCGTCCATCTGCTCACCCTGCTTGCCCTCCAGCATGGCGTTGGCCATGACGGAAGCGATCAGCTTGATGGCGCGGATAGCGTCATCGTTGCCGGGGATCACATAGTCGATCTCGTCGGGATCGCAGTTGGTATCGGCGATGGCCACCACGGGGATGCCCAGCTTGTGAGCCTCAGCGATGGCGTTACGCTCCTTGCGGGTATCCACGATGAACAGAGCGCCGGGCAGCTTCTTCATGTCCTTCACGCCGCCGAGATACTTCTCCAGCTTCTCGATCTCGCCCAGGTGCTTCATGACTTCCTTTTTGGGCAGCATATCGAAGGTGCCGTCAGTCTGCATGGCCTTCAGCTGGTTCAGACGGTCCACGCGGGTACGCATGGTCTTGAAGTTGGTCATCATGCCGCCCAGCCAACGAGCGTTGACATAGTACTGACCGCAGCGGGTGGCCTCTTCCTTGATGGCCTCCTGAGCCTGCTTCTTGGTGCCGACGAACAGCAGGGACTGGCCGTTCTCAGACAGCTGACGGACGAAAGCATAAGCCTCCTCCAGCTTCTTCACGGTCTTCTGCAGGTCAACGATATAGATACCGTTGCGCTCGGTGTAGATATAGGGAGCCATCTTGGGGTTCCAGCGACGGGTCTGGTGACCGAAATGGACGCCTGCCTCCAGCAGGGACTTCATGGATACGACACTTGCCATAGTTTGATTTCCTCCAAAAATTTAGTTTGTACCTCTGGCTGTTTCCTCCCCTCTGCTAACCCTTTTTTTGCAAATGGGCACAAACAAAGAGTCCGCAGCCATGCGGAATGCTGAATTATCATAGCACAACGTGAAACGGTTTGCAAGAATTATTTCCAAAAAATGCGTGAAATTTTCAGAGAAACGCCGAATTTTTCACGTTGGATCTGTTTTTGTCAGATTTTTTTCCGCCGGTGGCGTTCCAGCACCGGGTCTCGGTGCTGGGCGGGCTTGTCAATGAGAATGATGTCGTCCCCGATCCGCTGGATGCTGTCCCACGGGACATAGTACTCCTCTCCCCTGCCAAACAACCCGAAAAACCGGGCGGGACCGTAGACGATCAGGGCCGCCGTCTGGCCGTCCGGCATCCGGAGGTCCACGTCCCCCACGAAGCCCAGCCGCCCGCCGTCCGTAATGTTGATGACCTCTTTCCGCCGCAGTTCCCGCATCCGCATCTACGCCGCCCCCTTTCAAAAAAGGGTATGCCGATCCGGGACTGTCCTATGCCGCCGGAATCGGCAAAAACCTCTCGTATAGGAAAAACCCGGCAGGGGCATACTGTCTCCGTCGAGCTTAACGGCAGGAGGCGGATATATGCAGGGGAAAGTGGAGATCGCGGGGGTCAACACGGCAAAGCTAAAGGTCCTGAAAAGCAGTGAGACTATGGAGCTGCTCCGCCGCAGCAAGGCCGGGGACCGGCAGGCCCGTGAGGAGCTGATCGAGGGGAATCTGCGGCTGGTGCTGTCGGTGATCCAGCGGTTTGCGGGGCGAGGTGAAAGCGTGGACGATCTGTTTCAGGTTGGCTGCGTGGGGCTTATCAAAGCCATTGACAATTTCGATATTTCTCAGCCGGTGAAGTTTTCCACCTACGGTGTGCCCATGATCGTAGGCGAGATCCGCCGCTACCTCCGGGACAACAGCGCCATCCGGGTCTCCCGCTCCATGCGGGACACCGCCTACCGGGTCTTGCAGGCCCGGGAGCGCCTCATGGCGGAAAACCAGAAAGAGCCGACGGTGGAGGAGATCGCCAAGGTGCTGGATATTCCCCGGGAGGAGGTTGTCTTTGCCATGGACGCCATCGTGGACCCGGTCTCCCTGTACGAGCCCATCTACGACAGCGGCGGGGACGCCATCTGCGTCATGGATCAGGTCAGCGACACGAAAAACACCGATGAGCGCTGGACGGAGCGCATCGCCTTGAAGGATGCCATGAAGCGGCTGGACCCACGGGAGCGGCGCATCCTGTCCCTGCGGTTTTACGAGGGCAAAACCCAGATGGAGGTCTCCGCCGAGGTGGGCATCTCTCAGGCGCAGGTGAGCCGGTTGGAAAAAGGGGCTATCAACACCATCCGCAAGCACTTATAGGAAAAAGACCGCCGGAGCTTTGTTCCGGCGGTTGAAACTGCATCCGCAGCGCACTTTCAAACGAAACAGAACGGTTTTTGAACAATTTATTCTGTCTCCGTTTGACCTTTCCCATCAAAGCGTGTAAAATGGGACAAAATTCATGTTGAGGAGTTCCTGCAAATGGATATGGAAAAAATTCTGGAATACCGCAACAGCCGCAACCGCTTCTGCCAGCGTATCGGCATCACGGTAACGGAGCTGTCCCCCGGTTATGCCAAGGTGGTCAAGACCGTAACGGAGGACGATCTGAATCCCGTGG
Organism: uncultured Oscillibacter sp.; assembly: GCA_900544105.1. GTDB lineage: Bacteria > Bacillota > Clostridia > Oscillospirales > Oscillospiraceae > Oscillibacter. Next base: position 6,508 of record UQUC01000084.1, read on the forward strand.
ATGTGGCCCATGGCGGCCTGTTCTTCTCCATGGCGGACAACGCCGCCGGCTCCGCCATGGCCGCTTACGGCGAACAGGCGGTAACGCTGAATGCCCAGTACAATTTCATGCGTGCAGCCAAGGCAGGCGACGTTCTGACCGCCGAGGCCCGGGAGACCAAGCACGGCGGCACCGTCTGCGTATTCGACGTCCGGATCACGGATCAGGACAGAAATCTGGACGGCACCGGTACCTTTACCTTCTACAACCTGAAAAAGCCCCTGAAGATCGACTGAGCAAAAAAGGTCTGTCCCGAAGTTTCGGGACAGGCCTTTTTATTCGGCTTACTTTTTGAAGCTATCCTTCAGGCTTACACTGCGGTTAAATACCGGATGGCCCGCTTTGGTATCCCGGTTGTCCAGGCAGAAGTAGCCCAGACGCATAAACTGGTAGCCGGGAGCCGTCTTTCCGGCCTCGTGGCTTTCAGCATAGCGGTCCGCGGCGGCGGCCAGACCAGCCTCCACCTTGCAGTCCGTCAGGACCTCCAGAGAGCCGGGATTCAGGCACTCGATGAAATCCTTGTCGGCGGCGTCTGGGTTGGCGTCGGTGAACAGGTTGTCATAGAGCCGCACCTCGGCGTCCACGGCGGTGGCGGCATCCACCCAATGGATGGTGGCGCCCTTCACCTTCCGGCCATCGGCAGGGTCACCGCCCCGGCTGTCAGGATCATACTCGGCAGCGATCTCGGTCACATTACCGTTTTCATCCGTCTCATAGCCGACGCACTTGATGAGATACGCACCCTTCAAGCGGCACTCCGGGCCGTTGGGGGTCAGACGCTTGTACTTGGGAACCGGCTCAGCCATAAAGTCATCGGCCTCGATCCACAGGCTGCCGGAGAAAGGTACTTCCCGGGTCCCGGCAGAGGGGTCCAGAGGATTGTTCTCCACGGTGACGGTCTCCGTCTTGCCGGCAGGATAGTTGGTGATAGTCAATTTGATGGGCCGCAGAACGGCCATCACCCGCTGGGCCGTCTCGTTCAGATCTTCCCGGAGGCAGTGCTCCAGGAAGCCGTACTCCACCACGTTGGCGGACTTGGCCACGCCGA
>UQUC01000085.1 GCA_900544105.1 uncultured Oscillibacter sp.
TGACGGCAAACGCCTTCTCCGAAGATAAACAGGCGGCATTGGATGCCGGGATGAATGACCATATCGCAAAACCGATCAATATGAATGTCCTTGTGCCGACCATCCAGAAATATCTCTGATGCGGACAGAGGGCAGCAGCACATAAGGATACTGACAGCCCGCATCACCCTGTGCGTTGATACAAAAAGCTGCATCGACTGGCGCAAAGAAATCGGACGCGCGCTGCTTTTAGGTATCAATACATGAAATTTTATTGAAAATCCCTCATGGCGGTGGTAAAATAATCTTATGCCTCTGTCGTGCTGTATCTATGTCTTTTTGTGGTATTCGGGAGTGCAGAACGGCAGCTGCCCAAGAGTTGTGAGGAGAACGATTTGATGAACAAAAGAACATTGCACCGCCTGTTTTCCGTGCTTATGGCACTGGTGATGGCGGTCTCCCTGCTGACCGGCTGCGGAACAAAAAACGCCGAAAATGTGGAAAAGCAGGAGGATGCCCAGACCATTCAGGTGTATCTGTGGACGAATAGCCTGTACGAAACCTATGCGCCATATATCCAGTCCCAGCTGCCGGATGTAAATATTGAATTCATCGTAGGAAACAACGATTTGGATTTTTACAAGTTTTTGCAGGAGAACGGCGGTCTGCCGGATATCATCACCTGCTGCCGCTTCTCGCTGCACGATGCGGCTCCCTTGAAGGACAGCCTGATGAACCTTGCCTTGACCAACGAAGCGGGCGCTGTGTACAACACCTACCTCAACAGCTTCAAAAACGAGGACGGCAGCGTGAACTGGCTGCCGGTCTGCGCGGATGCCCACGGCTTTGTGGTCAACCGCAGCCTTTTTGAGCAATACGGTATCCCCCTGCCTACCGATTACGAGAGCTTCGTTTCGGCCTGTCAGGCCTTTGAAAAGGCAGGCATCCGCGGCTTTACCGCCGATTATATCTACGACTACACCTGCATGGAAACGCTGCAGGGGCTTTCCGCTGCCGAGCTTACCACGACTGATGGGCGCAAGTGGCGCACTGCTTATAGCGACTCTGCCAGCACCGAACGGGTGGGTCTGGACGACACCGTGTGGCCGGGGGCGTTTGAGCGGATGGCGCAGTTCATTCAGGATACCCACCTCACGGCAGACGATCTTGCGTTGAATTACGACGATGTGACCGGGATGTTCCGGAACGGAGAAGTTGCCATGTACTTTGGCAGCTCTGCCGGCGTGAAGATGTTTCAGGATGAGGGCATCGACACCACCTTTTTGCCCTTCTTCAGCCAGAACGGCGAACAGTGGATCATGACCACCCCCTATTTCCAAGTTGCCCTGAACCGGGATCTGGAGCAGGACACTGCGCGCCGCGAAAAAGCCATGAAGGTGCTGAACGTCATGCTCTCCGAACAGGCGCAGAACCGCATCGTCTCGGAGGGGCAGGACGTACTGAGCTACAGCCAGAACGTCCCCCTGCGCCTGACCGAGTATCTGAAAGACGTGCGCAGCGTAGTGGAAGAAAACCACATGTATATCCGCATCGCCTCCAACGATTTCTTTGCCGTTTCCAAGGATGTGGTCTCCAAAATGATCGCAGGCGAGCTTACCGCTGCGCAGGCGTATCAGGCCTTCAATGCCAAGCTCCTTGCCGAAGAGGAGCCTGCCGACAACGAGACCGTGCTGACCTCCGGGAAGGCCTATTCCAACGTATTCCACGCAAACGGCGGCAGCGCTGCCTTCTCCGTGATGGCAAACACGCTGCGCGGCGTGTATGGCACCGATGTGCTGCTTGCCACCGCAAACAGCTTTACCGGCAGTGTGCTGCAGGCAGACTATAATAAGAAAATGGCCGCTTCCATGATCATGCCCAACGGTCTGATGTCCCGCCAGCGCACCATGACCGGCGCAGAGCTGAAGGAGACCGTCCGCGCCTTTGTGGAGGGCTGCAAGGGCGGGTTTGTGCCCTTCAACCGCGGCTCTCTGCCGGTGGTCAGCGGCATTGCCGTGGAGGTCAAAGAGGCAGGCGGCAGCTATACCCTGACCGGCATCACCCGGAACGGACAGCCACTCCGGGACGACGACACCGTTACCGTGACCTGTCTGGCAGCGGAAAAACAGATGGAAGCGCTGCTTGCGAGCGAGAGCGGCACGCCTTTGGACGGAGATACATGGGTAAAAAACAGATGGCGCGATCATGTCTCCGGCGGCGGCGCAGCGCTTGCAGAACCTGAAAACTACATTACGTTGAGGTGAGCAGGATGGCAGACGAAAAGCACGAATCCAAACGAAACTGCCATCCCCGGCAAAAGTGGCTCCCTGTTGCTGCCATCCTTCTTCTGGTCTTGCTGATAGCAGGTTTCAGCGTTCGGTACATCTCGTTTGTGTCCCAGACCATCTATCAGGAAAGCACCTCGCATCTGGAAGAGGTGCTGCATAAATCCAATAATATGCTGAAAGAGATGGTGCGCAAAAACCTGACCTACCTGCATCTGTACAACGGCTTTCTGGAAAGTACCTCGGATGAGGCCGAAATACAGGCGTATATCAGGGCGGCACAGCAGAAGGCTGGGTTTGCCGAATTCTACTTTCTTACCTATGACGGCAACTACATGACTGTGACCGGGGAAACGGGCTACCTTGGCCTGCAGACAAATCTGGACGAAGAGCTTGCCAGCGGTAACGATATTGTGATGAATACGGCTCTGCCCGGCAAAACCCAGATGCTGGCGTTCATCTGTCCCGAAACGCAGGGCAGCTACCGGGGTTTTGCCTACGATGCCGTTGCCATCACCTATTACAATGATGAGGTGCTGAGATTACTGGACAATTCTGCCTTTCAGGGCAATGCCAGCAACTATGTCATCTACCCGGATGGGCGGGTGGTCATCGACAATTCCGTAAACCGCAAGGAAACGGTCTACAACTTCATTGCGATGCTGCGCGACCATTCCGACCTTTCCGAGGCGCAGATCCTGGATCTGTCCAATGCCTTTGCACAGGGCAGCAGCGGAAACATGAAGGTAAAGCTGGGCGGCATCAGTTATTATCTGGTCTACGAGGGCACGGCGATCCAGAGCTGGACGATGCTGGGACTTGTCCCGGTCAAAATCGTCAATGCCAATCTGGATAAGCTGTGGTTCCATACGATACAGATCGTAGCGGGCATCGCCGCAGGTCTTGCGGTGCTGGTCATTCTGCTCATTGTGCGCAGAAGCCATATGACCCTGCGCCGGAAGGATACCGAGATCTCCTACCGGGATGAATTGTTCCAGAAGCTCTCGCTGAACGTGGACGACGTTTTCCTGATGTTGGACGCAGAGACCTCCAAGGTGGATTATGTCAGCCCGAACATTGAGCGGCTGCTGGGCATCCCGTGGAGAGAAGTCCGGCAAAATGCCTTCGCTCTGGACAAGCTGGGCGCCCCGGAGCACGGCGAAAACTTTCTGGATGGGCTTCTCAGCGGACAGCAGCGGGAATGGGATCTCGAGTTTGAGCATCTGGAAACCAAAGAGCGCCGCTGGTTCCATAACATCGCCATAGGCAGCGAGGTGGAGGGCAGAACCAAATACATCCTTGTCATGTCCGACCGCACCGCCGACAAGCAGGTGAATCAGGCGCTTTCCAATGCCGTTGCGCCGGGCGTATCGGAATCATCCACTTTCTGATTCAGCCGGTACAGCTCATACCGGGTGATCTGATCAAAAGAAAACACCACCGGATTATCCGAATCATCCATATCCGCATCGACGAGATACAGAAAACCGGCGCCGGGATCCACGCCCATCTTCGTGCCGCGGGCGTCGTACTCTGCCTCCCAGTGCAGCTCGTTGTATTTCAGGGCATTCTCCCTGCGATATTCCAGATGTTCCTTTATAAACTCCGGCGTTGCGTCCTTCAGCAGCTCCTTTGCCATAGAAACCTGAGCAGAGCAATCCTTGCACAGAGCCTTCTTGCCGCCGATTTTTTTGTGAAACAGTCCCTTGACCTCGCCCCCGCATACCGGGCAGGCTTCTTTCTTGCGAAACAGTCCCATCATGTCCCTCCTTGTGAAACAGTCATCTATTTTCAGCGGATCCCGCCGCGGCCTCCGCCGGAGAAACCGCCGCCTCCGCCAAAGGACACCCTGCCGCCGCCTCCGCCTGCTCTGCGGTTCGGTGCTCTGCGCAGTTTTTCACGGCTGTACGCACTGTACATCACGCCATTGTAACAGCCGGTATAATGGACATAGCGGCGATATTGGTTTAACTGGGGAAGCTGATCCGGATATAACTCCTGAATCTGTGCCTCCAGCTTGTCTGCGATGCCCAGTATCAGGGCATATATCATATAATCCTGCCAGATGACCGCTTCCTTGACGCCCCGTTCGTGGATCAAAGAGAAATCCAACAGGAAATGCTTCAGGCCGTATATCTCGTCCAGCTCCTGCTGCCCCTTTTTTGTCAGATCCTTGTCGTGATCCAGAACAGCGCCTTTCAAACAGCCGCTCCTGATCAGCGTCTGCTTGCCGCTGCGCTCACAGGACTCCATAAAGCGGGACAGGGGGATGTAGTTCTGCCCACAGTAGCGTTCCAGCTCGTTGGGGTCCAAAACGCCGTCTGATCCGGCGGCAGCTTCCAGAATGGTGTAGAGCGCATCGTCGTACGCATTTCCGCTCTGAGGCCCATGGCTCAAACGCAAACGGACCGGTTCCGCGTCAATGGAATCATCTGTGCTTTCCAGGCAGCCCTGGCTGATCAGCCGCATCAGATAAGCGCCCAGCAGGGCGTCCTCTTCACACAGGCCGCTGCAACGGCCCAGCTGATAGGTCACATTCAAATCGCCGTCATTGGGCGCGTCACGAAAGTAGCCAACCCGCTCCATTCGCTTTTTTCTCCTGGCTTTTCCCACTTTTACGAGCAATACCACCAGCAGAAGGATGAGCAAAACCGGTGTGAGAACGATGGCGGCAAACAGCAGGACATCCCCCGCCGTAAGGGGTTCATCATCCCACGACGCGTCCTCACTGTCCCCATAGTCGCTGCCCTCAAGGGCACGCTCCTTCACCGATTCAAAGCTATCCTCCACGACGCGCCCGGGTGAGAGAATGCCCTTTTCCAGAGCCACCATAACGGTCATGTGCGCACCGCCCTCCAGCGGCGCTTCGCTCCACGCCCGGATAACGCCGTCCTCAAACTGGATCTGCCCGTCAAAGCCAAAGGCCCAGATGTCACAGTTCTCATCCGTCAGCGGCGTGCCGTCCTCGTTGCGGATGGTCAGCGCCACATCGGTGGGGAAAAAGCTCATCTCGTCCACAAAGCGGTGGTTGAAGCCGTCTGCGTCAGAGTAGCTTCCCACCAGATCGTGGAGCACATATTCAATGGTATAGCGGTTTTCTCCGTATTCGCTGATGCCCCAGCACAGCTCCACGCCCTCGTCGGTTTCAAGGATCCCGCACCGGTTCGCTTTCTCCTCAAAGGAGGCGTCCACATCCCAGTCCTCCACATAGACATAGGGACCGTTTTGGTCGGAAACGGAAAAATCGGTGATGGTCAGATAGCCGCTGTCCCTGCATCCGAGATAAAATTCCGTCCCCTCATCGGTATCTGTGGTCCAGACCTGGGTAATATGGGCCGAGCCGTCGGGCCGCAGGGCCACGTTCAGCTCCATCTCCGGCACCCGGCTGGCCGCCAGAGCCGGCGTGCAGAGCAGGATCGCGCAGAGGAAGGCCACAATGATGACCGCAATCTTCTGTTTCATTGGCTCACTTCATACTGGGCATATCCGCCTTTTCTTCCACCATCTCCAGATAGTCCCGCTGACGGAATCCGAACATACTGCCCAGCAGAGAGGTGGGGAACATCCGCAGTTCCCGGTTCAGCTTGGTCACGCTGTCGTTGTAGATAAGGCGGCTGGTGCGCACCATTTTTTCATAGCTGTCCACGGCGTCCATGCACTTTTTATAACTCTCGCTGGCCTTCAGCTCGGGATACCGCTCCGCTACCATGGAGATGCGGCCCAGAGCCTCGGAGATGATCCCCTCCTGCTTCAGTACATCGTCCGGGGTGGATGTGGCTGTGATGACGCTGCGCCGGGACTTGATGGTCTCGATCAGGGTCTGGGATTCGTGAGCGGCGTAGCCCTTGGCCAGATCCAGCAGGGCGGTGAGCGCGTCGAACCGGGAGGAGAGCTGTACCCCGATCTGGCTCATGGCGTTGTTGACATTCTCGTCCATGACCACCAGCCTGCGCTGGACGCCGATCCCCCAGATCACGAAAATGGCGATCAGTCCGCCAATTATGATGAACGGCATAAAAATAGCCTCCTTCAAAGCCCAAGGCGGATGCGGACTGGCGCATCCGCCTTGGGCAGAATCAAAATGACATCCTGTATCGTTGTCTTGGATTATTCTTCGTTCTCCAGATATTCCTCAATAACGCCGTTGAACTCATTGCACGCCTTAACCATCTCGTCGAGCTGCTCCTGCGTCAGCTCATCATCGCTCTCCAGCTGCTCGCCGTACTGCGTGATCGCATCGGCAATCGAATTCATGTAGTCGATGTCTTCTTCACTCCAGCCGCTCAGATCCTCATTTGAGATCTCCACAAACTTGTTGTAGTTCTTGGCAAGCTCGTTGTAAGCGTCGATGGCAGGCTGCTTATCCGGGCCGCCGCAGGCCGCCAGAGAGAGGCACAGCACCGCTGCCAGCAAAATGGTAAGTAGTTTTCTCATGTTCGTATTCCTCCTATATTTCATACAGCCATTTGGCTTATTTGTATCATAAGCCCCATGAACGAAAAAAGGGGGCGCACGGCAGGAATCGTACGCAGAATGTACTGAATCGACCGCGCACCCACCTTCAAAGGGAGAGCCGCAGGAGAAATATTCCGTTGTTCGCCGAGAATGAGCAGACGCCGCCGTACCGCTTCACGATGGCGCAGATGCTCTGAACACCCAGACCGTGACCGGGCCGGCTGGAGATGGGAACGCCGTTTTCAAACCGGACTGGTTCGGCGCAGGGATTGGCCACCTGCAAAAAGAGCCTGCTGTCCTGTTCATAGCCCTCCACCGAAATAACAGGGGCTGTTTCCACAGCGGGCAGGTTCTGACAGGCGTGGAGGGCGTTTTCCAGTGCGTTGGACAGCAGTACGCACAGATCGCTGTCGGAGATCAGGAGAAAGGGTGGGAGCGTCATCGCCGCATTCAGGGAAATGCCGTCCCGGCTGGCGCGCTGCGCAAAGGCGGAGAGGATGAGATTGGCCGTTTCGTTTTCACAGTACCATTGCACCTTCTGCGCCTCAATCTCCGCGCAGATGCCGGAGATATAGGACTGCGCCCGCTCCGTCTGCCCCTCTGCCATACAGCCCGCCAGATATTGCAGGTGGTGACGCAGGTCATGGCGATAGGCACTGGCCTGCTTTTGGGACTGGCGCAGCGCGTCGATCTCCCGGACAGCCTGGGTCACCTGCATTCCCAGGCCGTTTTGAAGCTGCTGGAGCCGGTTCCGCTGCTCCTCCTCAGCCACATAATACAGAAGAAACGCCAGATATGCTCCACAGCAGACAAAGGGCATAAACTCCACCACCACCGGAGAGCCGCTCTCCAGCAGGTCGGTGT
>UQUC01000086.1 GCA_900544105.1 uncultured Oscillibacter sp.
GAAGAAATAACTCCTCCGCCTGCCGGTCAAGATCCACGAGATAACGGTTCAATGCACCGCTGGTCAGCAGGTTGACATATAACACCCGCTGGCGCGCCTTGAGATACCGGAGGTGCCGCTGGCCCCACACGCCGATGTTCTCCTTCGGCTTATTTTCCCCGGCGATCAGGTAGTGGTCATCGACCAGTTCATAGTTCAGCCCGGTGCGCTCGTCGGTTATGTATCTTTCCATTTTCAAGCCCTCCAACACCATATTTCACGCTTCTGAGGCTTCGCCTTGGCAACCTTGAGCAGCACCTCGTCCACAGCATCCGTGTGCCGTCCCGCCGCGATCAGCTCGTTGCGAAACCAGTTCAGTCCTTCCATAGCAAGCCGCCATTCCTGCCGGGTCATTTCAACATAGCGTTTCTGCTTCACGCCCATTCCTCCTTTGGCTTTTCTGGGATTATTGTAGCCGACGGAGCGCTAAAAATCGAATGTGCGGATAAAGAAAACACCGGGAACCGTCGACAACAGACGGTTCCCGGTGTTTTTTCTTTGCCTTTGCTGTGCCCGATACTTGGCTTAGTCAATACTTCGTTATCAGCCCGGAGCAAAACGGACGTGCGATTTTTTCTCTCCGCCTCTTTTCAAAGCCGCTTCCCCGTGGTACACTGCTGTCAAGACAAGTTCGAAAGGGGTATCGTATGCACGCGGAGGAACGCAGAGAAACGATTTTGAAGCTGCTGCGGCAGTCTGCTCAGCCGGTCAGTGCCTCAACGTTGGCAGGCCAACTGTCCGTCAGCCGTCAGATCATCGTAGGAGACATTGCCTTGCTGCGGGCCGGAGGCGCAGACATTTTAGCCACTCCCCGGGGATACTGCCTGCAAAATGCCGCCGCAGCCGGTCTCACCCGTCGGGTGGCCGTCCGCCATGATGAGGCAGGCATGGAGGCAGAACTGAACGCCATGGTGGACAATGGCTGCACCGTGGTGGACGTGATCGTGGAACACCCTCTTTACGGCCAGCTCACCGGACCCTTGCAGCTTTCCAGCCGCTACGATGTGGCCCAGTTCATCGCCCGGAGCCACACCGCCCAGCCCCTCTCCGTCCTCACCGGCGGCATCCACCTTCACACGCTCCTCTGCCCCAGCGAGGACGCTTACCGGCGGGTACTGGACGCCCTGCGGCAGGCAGGCTTCCTGCTGGAGGGATAAAACTTTCTGTTGACAAGCATACCGATTCCGTGTATAGTGTGTTGGACAGGTGTCAAGACACCAGTCTGACACACTATTTTTGATCGATACGGAGTATTCTCATGGAAAAGGTAAACGCATTCCTGAAGCGCAAAAACATCGTTTTTTCCGCCAAGCGCTATGGCATTGATGCCCTGGGCGCCATGGCACAGGGTCTGTTCTGCTCCCTGCTGATCGGCACCATCCTCAACACACTGGGTACACAGTTCCACATCGGCTTCCTCACCGCCCAGATCGGGGAAAAGGTCCCCTACACCATCGGCGGCCTGACCTCCTTTATGAGCGGTCCCGCCATGGCCATTGCCATCGGCTACGCTTTGCAGGCGCCCCCGCTGGTGCTGTTCTCTCTGGCGGCTGTGGGCTACGCCTGCAACCTGCTGGGCGGCGCGGGCGGCCCCTTGGCCGTGCTGTTCGTGGCGATCATCGCTGCGGAGTGCGGCAAGGCCGTCAGCAAGGAGACGAAGATCGACATTCTGGTGACCCCCATTGTCACCACCCTCATCGGCGTAGGCACGGCCTATGTTATCGCCCCGCCCATCGGCACCGCCGCCAGTGCCTTCGGCATGGTCATTATGAAGGCCACGGAGCTTCAGCCCTTCCTGATGGGTATTCTGGTGTCCGTGCTGGTAGGCGTGGCATTGACTCTGCCCATCTCCTCCGCCGCCATCTGCTCCGTACTGGGTCTCACCGGTCTGGCAGGCGGTGCGGCTGTGGCTGGCTGCTGCGCTCAGATGGTAGGCTTCGCCGTTATGAGCTTCCGGGAGAACGGCTGGGGCGGCCTGGTGAGCCAGGGCCTCGGCACCTCCATGCTACAAATGCCCAACATCGTAAAGAATCTCCGTGTCTGGATCGCCCCCACTGTCACCTCCGCCATCACCGGCCCCATCGCCACCTGCCTGTTCCGTCTGCAAATGAACGGCGCAGCCATCAACTCCGGCATGGGCACCTGCGGTCTGTGCGGTCAGCTGGGTGTGTGGACCGGCTGGGTAGCTCCCAGCGAAAAAGCTCTGGCCAACGGAGCCATCGCCATGAATCCCACTGCTTTTGACTGGGCGGGCCTGATCCTGATCTCCTTCATCCTCCCCGCCATTCTGTGCCCCCTTATCAACCAGCTCTGCCGCAAGGCCGGCTGGGTGAAAGACGGCGATCTAAAGCTGCCCTGATATCCCTAATTTCACATGTGTAGAAAAAACCATCGGCTTTTTGTGGAAAAAGCCGATGGTTTTTGTCCTTCTATGAGTTTGTGCTCTGTTTAGCCGAATTTATGCCCCGATTTCCACCCAAACGTACATTTTTAATAGGTGCTTTTTATTGTTAAAAAGCAAACATCTGTTGACGAAACGCCATGTTTTGGGTTAGAATACGAGTCAGGAAGGTATGTTCCTTTCAATGGCTGATCGCGCTGTCTCGTAAACTCCGTGTACGGCGCGATCTTTGTCGGGTGTCCCGGAAAACGATTACTTGTGATCATTTTTCGGAATGCGTTATTTTCTTCAAAATTGGAAGCGTACACATACCGTTATTTCCTCGTTTTACTTCATTTTTTCATCAAAGCAAGCAGAAAGGATGCGTGTTACATGGATGTAAAAAAGTGCAACGTTCTGGCGGCTGAGATCCGGCTGGAGACCCTGAAGGTCATCCACTCCCGGGGCTTCGGTCACGTGGGCGGTTCCATGGATCTGGCAGACCTGATGGCCGTTTTGTACGGTGAGGTCATGAAGTTCGATCCCAAGAACCCCCGCTGGGAGGATCGCGACTGGCTGGTGCTCAGCAAGGGCCACGCCGGTCCCGTGGCTTATGCCACTTTCGGTCTCATGGGCTTCTATCCCATGGATGAGGCCTACACTCTGAACCAGCCCCACACCAAGTTCCCCAGCCACACTGACCGCAAATTGACTCCCGGCGTAGATCTGACCACCGGCTCTCTGGGCCAGGGCGCTTCCACCGCTGCCGGCGCCGCTCTGGGCAACAAGATCGACGGCCGCACCAACCACGTCTTCTGCGTCATCGGCGATGGTGAGGCGGACGAGGGCCAGGTCTGGGAGTCCTTCCAGTTCGCCTATGCCCACAAGCTGGACAACCTGATCTATTTCATCGACAAAAACGGCTATCAGCTGGACGGCCCCACCGATGACATTCTGGCTCACGGCGATCTGGCTAAGAAGGCGGCGTCCTTTGGCCTGTACACGCAGGAGATCGACGGCCATGACGTTCAGGCGATCTATGACGCCATTCAGAACGCATACGCCAAGAAGGGCGTTCCCAGCTGCATCGTGCTGGATACCTGCAAGGGCAAGGGCGCTACCTTTGCCGAGCCCAAGCATGACCACTCCTCTCAGCCCAACGAGGAGCAGTGGGCCGAGGCCATCGCCGCTTCCGAGAAGGCCTTGGAAGCTGTCAAGAACGCTTAAAGGAGGGTGCGAGTAATGAGTGTGAAAGTAATTGGTAAGCATGAAAAGGACTCCCGCGCCTGCCGCGACGCGCTGGCCCTGACTCTGAACGAAATGATGGCCGAGGACAAGTCCATCGTCTATGTGGACTGCGACCTGATGGGCTGCATCAACACCAAGATGCTGAGGAAGAACTATCCTGACCGTGCTTTTGAGGCCGGTATCGCCGAAGCCAACGGTGCCGGCGTAGCTGCTGGCCTCGCTGCCGCCGGCAAGAAGGTGTTTTTCCATTCCTTCGGTACCTTCTCCTCCCGCCGCTGCTATGACCAGATCTATATGTCCGCCGCTTACGCCGGTCTGCCCGTCCACGTGCTGGGCTCCGACGCCGGTGTGACCGCTGCCTTCAACGGCGGCACCCATATGCCTCTGGAGGATGCCGCTATGTACCTGAGCATCCCCGAGACCGTGGTGCTGGATCCCGCCGACTATGCCCAGCTGGAGTGCATCACCCGTCAGCTGCCCGGCATCACCTCCGGCGTGACCTATACCCGCTTCGTCCGCAAGGGCATCGTCAAGGTCTATGAGGACGGTTCCGAGTTCCCCATCGGCAAGGGCGTTGTGCTCCACGAGAGCGACAAGGACGTGGCCACCATCATCACCTCTGGCATCATGGTGGACGAGTCCCTGAAGGCTTATGAGGCTCTCCAGGCGGAAGGCATTTCCGTCCGCGTGATCGATATGTTCACCTGGAAGCCTCTGGACGAGGAACTGGTCATCAAGGCCGCCAAGGAGACCGGTGCTATTGTCACCGCTGAGAACCACAACGTCACCTGCGGTCTGGGCAGCGTGGTTTCCAACTGCCTGGCCAAGAACTGCCCCACCGTTCAGGAGTTTGTGGGCGTGCAGGATCTGTTCGGTCAGGTCGGTCCTCAGGACTTCCTGATGGATGAGTACGGCCTCCGTGCCGCCAATATCGTGGCTGCCGTCAAAAAGGCGATCAGCCGCAAGTAATTCGGATATCCGGCGGGGTCTCCCCGGAGATCCCGCCTGTATCACTTAAATCAATTAAAAGGAGATTTCAATCATGGATGCATTTTCCGCTTCTCTGATGGCTGACAAGAGAGAGATCGTCTTTGCTCCCACCGTGTATAAGTTCCAGACCTTCGCTCAGATGGCCGAGGAATTCAAGCTGGGTGAACGGGACGTGGTTCTGACCAACGAGTTCATCTACACCCCCTTCATGAAGGAGCTGGGCCTGAAGTGCAACTTCGTGTTCCAGGAGAAGTTTGGCGCCGGTGAGCCTTCCGAGGCTATGATCCAGACCATGTACGACGCCATCCCCTATGACAGCTATGACCGTGTCATCGCTGTGGGCGGCGGCGCCATCATGGACCTGTGCAAGCTGCTGGGCTGCAAGCGTCCCGACACTGTGCACAACCTGTACTTCAAGCGTTTCCCCGTCCAGCACGAGAAGGACGTCATCGCCATCCCCACCACCTGCGGCACCGGCTCTGAGTGCACCAACATCTCCGTGGCCATCGTCAAGGACGAGAAGGACGGCGTGCTCACCGGCGGCGAGACCAAGCTGGGCCTGGTGTCCGATGACATCATCCCCAACAAGGTGTGCCTGATCCCCGATCTGCTCAAGACCCTGCCCTACAAGCCCTTCGCCTGCTCCGCCATCGACGCGCTGGTCCACGCCACCGAGTCCTTCCTGAGCCCCCACCGCAAGACCATGACCTCCGAGCTGTTCAGCGAGAAGGCCATGGACATGATCCTCAAGGGCTTCAAGCTCATCGACGAGAAGGGTCAGGACGCCCGCTTTGAGTATCTGGATGAGTTCGTCACCGCCTCCTTCTACGCCGGCATTGCCTTCCTGAAGGCTGGCTGCGGCCCTGTCCACGGCATGAGCTTCCCCCTGGGCGGCACCTATCACGTGCCTCACGGCGAATCCAACTACATGCTCTTCGGCGCTATCATGGACTACTATGACGCCAACAAGCCCGACGGCGAGATCATGAAGTTCAAGGAGCTGGTGGCCCGCATCCTGGGCTGCGAGGTCAAGGACGCCATCCCCGAGATGAACGCTCTGCTGCAGCGCATCCTGCCTCTGCGTCCCCTGCGTGATTGCGGCTTCACTGAGGCTGACTTCAAGATCTTCCCCCAGTCCGTAGAGACCAACCAGCAGCGCCTGATGACCAACGCTTACTATCCCTTCGATCTGGAGAGCGAAGAGGCCATCTACCGCAAGTGCTATTGATCCCAACGGATCATCCACTGAAAAAAATCCGCGGCGGTCAGCCGCTCCTCTCCTTTGAGAGAAACGGCTGACCCCGCAGAACCCCCGACAGGTGATCGTATTTACGATGCCTGCCGGGGGTTTTCGTTTTGACCGCAGCCTGTCGGCAGAATCAACATGGCGGCTGGCCGGGAGGAATAGGCTGCCATCCGCCCATGCGGTCAGGCTGCGGTTCACCGTTTTTTGCCAGATTTTTTTCTTGACAATTACGGTCCCCCTCTGTACAATCGTTCTAAATAGAACGTTAGCGAAAGGAGAATCTATGCACTTTTGGGATCAGCATAAAACCATCACGCGGTATTATGAGATTCTGATGTCGTCCGTATGCGAGAAATATCAACTCAAGCATCTGGAATATGATATTCTGATGTTTTTGCACAACAATCCCCAGTATCGCACGGCGGCAGATATCGTCAGGGTCCGGAAATCCACCAAGTCCCACGTGTCCACCTCACTGAAAACTCTTGAGGACAGGGGCTTGATCGCAAAAAAGACAGACCCGGTAAACAAAAAGCACATTGAGCTTGATCTGCTGGAACCGGCAAATGAGCTCGTCCGGGACGGGCTTCTGGCCCAGCGGCAGTTCGCGGAGCAGATGCTCCGGGGCCTGACGCCGGAGGACATCGCCGTATGCAAGCGCGTATTCCAGCAGGTATGCAGCAATGCAGAAGAATGCATCAAACAGAAAGGATAAAACATGGATCACAAAACCTATCAGCCCCAAATACCCGACATTATGGAGGCCGTATTTGACGCAGTATATCTGTTGTTCGACCTCGTAGCAGGCATCGTATTTTTCGCCACGGCGCAGGGCCGCCTCCTGTTTGTTCTCTACGGCATCCTGACCCTGACTCTCTGCGGCGGCGATGCCTTCCACCTCGTTCCCCGGATCTTCCGGGCGTTCCGAGGGAGCACCCCTAAGATCAAACACCTGATGGGCACCGGCCTGCAAATCTCCTCTATCACGATGACGGCGTTCTATGTGATCTTGTTGTTCATCTGGAAGCTCACTTTCCCGGGCTTCACCGCCCCCGCTGCGGTGGAGGTGATGATCTGGGCCTCCGCCATCATCCGAATCGCCGTGTGCCTGCTGCCCCAGAACAACTGGTGCACGGACGAGGGCAATCTGAAGCTGTCCATCCTCCGGAACGGTGTATTCGCCGTCACCGGCATCGGCGTCATGATTCTGTACGCCA
Organism: uncultured Oscillibacter sp.; assembly: GCA_900544105.1. Lineage (GTDB taxonomy): Bacteria > Bacillota > Clostridia > Oscillospirales > Oscillospiraceae > Oscillibacter. The sequence continues at coordinate 7,121 of UQUC01000086.1, forward strand.
TTTCCGGGAACGCCGGCGGGTATCACATGACGAAAATGGTAACAGCCATCCTGATCTCTTTCGGCTGCTATCTGCCCGTCACGCTGTTCAGCAAAACGAAACCCAAGGTGGGCCTGCTGATGATCCCCAAGACCTGCGCGTATATGTGGATCATCGCTATGGGCTTACAGCTTTTGGGATCTTGGAACGGCTAATTGAACGAAGGTCAAAAAATTTCCGAGTGCGCTGCACCAATGTCACTTAGTTAGCAAGTAAGGAACCTCACAAAGACAGCACACAGCAAAG
>UQUC01000087.1 GCA_900544105.1 uncultured Oscillibacter sp.
GTCAGAAGGAGTTCTTTGATCTCTATTATAATGAGGACCTCTCCCTGTCTGAGATCGCCGAAAACGAAGGCATCTCCCGCCAGGGCGTCCGGGACGTGATCGTTCGGGCAGAGGCTGCCATGCAGGAGATCGAGGACAAGACCGGCCTGATCCGCCGCTTTGAGCAGTTCCGGGGGCATCTGGATGCCATCCGCAGCGCCGCTGAGGATATCCGTACCCTGAACTACCGGCAGTACGAGGACAGCCGCCTGACGGAACTGGCTGACAAGATCACGGCGGAGGTCTCCGCGCTGAAGGAGTAACCCATGGCATTTGAGGGACTGAGTGAAAAACTGAATGCGGCCTTTAAGCGTCTGCGGGGCAAAGGCCGGCTGACGGAAAATGACGTCCGGGAAGCCATGCGGGAGGTCCGTCTGGCGCTGCTGGAAGCCGACGTGAGCTACAAGGTGGTCAAGGAATTCGTGGCCACCGTCACAGAGCGGTCTGTGGGCACTGACGTGCTGGACAGCCTGACTCCCGCTCAGCAGGTGGTAAAGATCGTCAATGAGGAACTGACGAACCTCATGGGCGGCGGCACCGCAAAGCTGGCTTTTGCCAACAACGGCCCCACGATCGTCATGATGGTGGGCCTTCAGGGTGCCGGTAAGACCACCACCACCGCCAAACTGGCGGGTTATATGAAGAAGTTCCACAGTAAGCGGCCTCTGCTGTCCGCCTGCGACGTGTACCGCCCCGCTGCTATTGAGCAGTTGAAGGTAGTGGGCGGACAACTGGGACTTCCGGTTTTTGAAGAAGGTCAGGGCGATCCCGTAAAAATCGCTGAAAACGCCCTCCGCTATGCCAGAGATCACGGCAATGATCTGGTGTTCTTAGATACCGCCGGCCGGCTCCATGTGGATGAAGCCCTCATGGACGAGCTGAAGCGGATGAAGGCAACTGTCCATCCCAACGAGATCCTGCTGGTGGTGGACGCCATGACCGGTCAGGACGCCGTCAACGCCGCCTCCGCCTTTGACGAAGCGCTGGGCATCGACGGTGTGGTGCTCACCAAACTGGACGGCGACGCCCGCGGCGGCGCAGCCCTCTCCATCAAGGCCGCCACCGGCAAGCCCATCAAATTCGTAGGTACCGGCGAAAAGCTGGATATGATCGAGCCGTTCCATCCGGACCGCATGGCCAGCCGGATCCTGGGCATGGGCGATATGCTGTCCTTCATCGAAAAGGCACAGCAGACCTATGACGAAAAGCAGGCCAAAAAACTGGAGGAAAAGCTGAAAAAAAACAGCTTTACCCTGTCGGACTATTTCGATCAGCTCCAGCAGATCCGAAACATGGGCGACCTCAGCCAACTGGCAGGTATGATGCCCGGCAATCTCGGCAATAAACTCCAGGGAGCGCAGATCGACGAAAAGGCCATCGCCCACACGGAGGCCATCATCCTCTCCATGACCCCGGAGGAACGGGAAAATCCTCAGATCTTAGGCGCCAGCCGGAAAAAGCGGATCGCCGCCGGCTGCGGTCTGGACGTTGTGGACGTAAACCGGCTGCTGAAGCAATTTGAGGGAATGCAGCAGATCATCAAACAGGTCACCGGCGGACGGAAGCCCGGCTTCGGGTTCGGCGGTCTGGGACACGGCCGCGGCCTGCGCAAGCGCAAAAAGAAATAAATCGTATATTAGATGTCATAACCCGGACATTTATTATAAAAACATCAATCTATCTATTACATTTTGGAGGTACTATCAATGGTTAAGATCAGACTGCGTCGCATGGGCGCTAAGAAGGCTCCTTTCTATCGTGTTGTTGTCGCTGACTCCCGTTTCCCCCGCGATGGCCGTTTCATCGAGGAGATCGGCACTTACAATCCCTGCGTGGCTCCCGCCGATATCAAGATCGACGCTGACCGCGCTAAGGAGTGGATCAAGTCTGGCGCTCAGCCCACTGACACCGTGAGAGCTCTGCTGAAAAAAGTGGACGTCCTCTAATCCGGAGGGCGGAGCATGAAGGACTTGCTGCTCTACATCGCCAGAAACCTGGTGGACGATCCTGACAGCGTCTCCGTGACGGAGGTTCAGGGCGACCAGGAACTGACGTTGGAGCTGCGCGTCGCCCCTGATGATATGGGGAAGGTGATCGGTCGTCAGGGCCGCATCGCCAAGGAGATCCGGACCGTGGTCCGGTCTTACGCCCAGCGTACCGGCGTTAAGGTTTCTGTCGATATTGTAGACTAAAAAAACAGCTCACCTGCGATGCAGGTGAGCTGTTTTTTTCTTTTTACGAACCGTTCAAATCAGCGTTCAGACGCCCAGACCGGCATAGAACACCCAGCACAGTATATATCCGGTCAGCACTGCCGCCAATGTAAACGGCACACCGATCCGCATGAACTGCCCCGCCGAGACCTCATAGCCCTCTCGTCGCAGAATACCGCAGGCGGCGATATTGGCACTGGCCCCCACGGGAGTCAGGTTGCCGCCCAGCGTCGCGCCTACCAGCAGTCCGAAGCACAGCACCGTCTGATCCACGCCAAGGGTAGCTGCCACGCCGCCTACCACCGGCAGCATGGTGGCCGTATAGGGGATGTTGTCCACAAAAGCGGAGATCAGCACCGAAGCCCAGACGATGATGGTATAGGTCAGGAACAGATTTCCGCTGCCCATTCCCGTGATGATATGGCTGAGATCATCGATGATCCCCGCCCGTTCAATGCCTCGGATCACCAGGAATAATCCTGCCAGCAGCGCTAAGGTCTCATAGTCGATGGCCTTCAGCACGTCCTTTGCCAGGGCTGTGCCGTGCCTGCCGCACTCCGCCGCAAGCCCCGCCAGGAAGAACACCATGCAGATCAGACCATTGGTGATCTCCGGCTTGTTGGGGATAAAGGACGCGGCGATCAGGGAAAGCACCGTTCCCAGCAGCAACCAGGTGGGCAGATAGTCCGTCACAGGCGTCAGCGCCGCGCCGTACAGCTTGCCCTTCTCCTTACGGAACAGAAATAGCATCACCGGTACCGTCATCAGCGCCCCGGCCTGTACCACCCAGAACAGACCCGGGCGGCCCCGGTAGGCAAAAAAGTCCATGAAATCCAGTCCCATGTGACCGCCCAACAGAATGGATGTGGTATCCCCCACCAGCGTGGCTGCGCCCTGCAAGTTGGAGCTGACGGCAATGGCCAGAATCGGCTGCACCGGGGAAATATTCAGCTTTTTGGAAATGGCAAGTCCCACCGGAGCCAGCATCAGCACTGTGGCTACATTATCAACAAAGGCGGATACCAGTCCCGCGAACAGTGCCAGCGCGATGATGAGCCATTTCACGCTGGGCAGCACCGCTACCAGCCGGTCCGACAGGCGATTTGGCATATTGGACCGGATGAACAGGTCCACAGTCCCCATGGTGCCCGCCAGCATCATCAGCACGTTCCAGTCCACCGTTCCCGCAACGTCCCCCAGCGGCACGATCCGCAGGAGCAGGAACAGCGCCGCCGCGGACAGGGCGGACACCGCCCGGTACTTAGGCAGCAGGAGCAGCAGGGCGTAAACCGTGATAAAGGTCAGGAGCGCGATGGTTTTCATAGGGTATCCTCCGTACAAATTCGATAGAACTCCAAATACGACAAAAGCGGCACTTTCGCCGCGTCAGACAGCAAAAGTCCCGCTTCTTCCCGCGCGGCCCGGATCTTTCATCCGGGATGGCAAACCGCGCAGCACCCTGATGGCGCAAGCCGCTTCCTTTCACGCATGTCAGGATACAAGACTTTTCACCGTCTGTCAAGCGAACGCTTCCATAGGATAAGATATGCGGGCCTGTCCCATTTCATTCCCGCACTATCTTCAGAACAGGAATACGTTTCTATCGGCTCCGCCCAGCAGGAAAGTGGGGATAGTGTCCCGGCTTTCCCTGTCCGATCCCTTACTGCCGCCGGGCCGTCCGGTACTCGTCACCGGGACGGTAAAAGGGGCAGTTATCATTGGCGGAACGGAGGAACCGCTCCATCTCATCCTCATCCAGATCCGCCTCGCAGTAATTGGTATCCGTTTCCGGATCGTACTCGTAATAAACGCAGTCCTCACAGTTCGTCATAGCGTGCTCCTCACTTGGTAGGAATGATCTCGATCCAGTAACCGTCTGGATCAGAGATAAAGTAAATACCCATAGCCGGATTCTCGTAGCAGATGCAGCCCAGCTTTTCGTGGAGAGCGTGGGCTTTTTCCATATCCTCCACCGCCAGAGCCAAGTGGAATTCGCACTCGCCCAGATCGTATTTCTGAGGATGATCCCGGAGCCAGGTCAGTTCCAGCTGAAACTCCGTTTTCCCATCCCCCAAAAATGCGAGGACGAAGCTGCCGTCCGCCGCTTCCTTTCTGCGGACCGGCTTCAGTCCCAGCGCGTCATGATAAAAAGCGATGGACCGATCCAGATCCGTCACATTAAAGTTAAAATGGTTAAAAGTAAACATAGGTTCCCTCCTGTTTTGATCTGCCTGCATTATACCGCGTTCCGGGTCTGTCCGCAAGCGGTTCTCTCTCTTTATATTTTCTGCCGCGGCCATTTGTCTTTCCTGCAAAATCTCAGGAGGATCCGCCCTCAAGAGTTACTATGTAGAGGGTGGTTTCTCCCACCTAATACATATGACTGCGGCTCATTTGTGGTGAATGGAACAGCAGTTGTAGGAAAGGAGCCAAAAAAGCCTTATAACCGCTGCAAATCAACACAAAAAGGAGCTGAACTTTATGAAATCTCTATTTGAGGAAATGGGCGGCACTTACCGTCAGGAGGGTGATTATCTTATCCCGAACCTTGCGCTGCCGGACGAACCGGAATACCAGATCGGCAAGTACGGGCGTATGCGCCGCAGCTATCTGAAAGAACATCGTCCGGTTCTCTATGCAAGCCTGCTCACAAGCGGAACGCTGCATCGGCACCTTGCCGAGATCGACCAAGCCTGCAATGAGCGCATGGCAATCATCGTTTCTGATATGGCGCAGCAGGAGGGTGTGACCGAAGCACTCAAAGCTGCCGATCAAATGGAATGGGTGCGCCGCATGAACAGCATCCGCAGCCGTGCGGAGGAAATCGTCCTGACTGAGCTCGTATATGAATGACAGATGCCCGTTATTGGCTGTATGGCCGATAACGGGCATTTCTGCGTTTTAATCCTTTTCCTCGGTGCTGGCTACAAGCCGGTCAAAATCACTCTGATACTGACGATCCTGAATGACACGGTATTTCTCAAACTCGCTCTCGGCAAAGGCTTTTGCAATGGCCGCCGTCACTTTTCCTTTATGATGCAGCACTTCTTCCTCGTTAAACTGCAAAAACGCATCCAGCCGTGCGACCCAATCCTGCATATACATGATGTTCCCACGGCGTGCCTGCCGCTCGGCATAATCCAGATACATCGTGACAATTTCGTTGAGGTTCCCCATCTCGGTTTCGTCCAAGTAGTTCTTCGCTATCACAACATCAGATTTGCGGATTCTGCCGCTGGGTGCATTTTTCCACGTTGTCAGGCCCATATTCGGTTTCGTGCTGTCTGCCCGGTCATAGATGATCTCCGCTGCGGTATGCTTTGTAATTGCGTAATGCAGCTTGTTTTGCACTGTGGCGAAAAACTCTTTTGTAACAGGACTGTCCACATCATAGTCTGCGCTGCATTGGGAGTATATGTCCGTGATTTTCTGATAAAAGCGCCGTTCACTGGCGCGAATGTCACGGATGCGCTCTAACTGTTCTTCAAAATAATCTTTCCCGAAGAAGTTCTGCGGCTCTTTCAGGCGCTCATCGTCCATGACATAGCCCTTGATAATATACTCCTTCAATATCCTGTTTGCCCAGATGCGGAACATGGTGGCTTTTTTGGAGTTTACCCGATAGCCGACCGCAATGATCGCATCCAGATTATAGTATCTCGTGGGATAATTTTTCCCGTCAGCCGCAGTTGTTTCCAAAACGGAAACAACTGAATCCTCCCTCAATTCACCGGAGGCAAAGATGTTCTTCAAGTGTTTTGAGATGGCTGCTTTCTGCACTTCAAACAGCTCCGCCATCTTTGCCTGTGTCAGCCACAAATTTTCCTGATATAGCAGAATTTCAACCTTGACATCCCCGTTATCGGTCTTATAAAACAAAATTTCTCTTGTTTCATACGGGGTAAGCGCCATATTCTCATCCATTGTCTTTATCCTCCCGGCTCTTTGCCCGTGTTTTATAGACATTATACTGATTCTTGCACCGGGCGCTGCAAAATACGGAATTGGCCCGGCTGCCGAGGAACACCTTCTGGCAGTGCTTGCACAGCCGCAGGGGTTTCGCATCGTCCACAAGCATGAAGCTGAACATCATCTGGATGCCCAGCAGCAACGAATGGAAGTCCCAATAGATGGTCGGTTTCTCCAGCAGTTCAATATGATAAGTAGGCGCAATGCCGCCGAAGGCAGCCATGGCCTTGCGGTAAAGATTCCTTGTATCCTCGTCAATGCTGTCGTAGTCGTTGTAGTACAGAATGGATGTGGTCAGCGTGAACGCCCAATCCTTGAACTGCTGCGCTACCCAGTCATACGGCTCAGCATACTCCCGCTGGAAGCTCATGTTCTTCGCCATCGGCTCATCCATGAAGGTCATCGTCAGAGCAATCATCATATTATCCCCGGAAACATTCCAACTGGATTCCACGCCCTTTTTCACTACATCCAATTTGTCGAAGGGATAGAACAGAGCAAGGTAGTTCTCTGTTTCCATGGATTCCTCTTTGATAAAATGATTCTTCGGCAGATAAACCGCTTCATAATCCATAAAGGACGGCGTGGTGGGCAGTGCCGTCATCAGCCCCAACAGACCGTAGTGGGTCACAAAAGTCAAAATTGCCTTTTCCACCGCATCCTCCGGGCTGCGGTTCATCATCAGCATCCCTACGTTCAGCGCCTCCAACACCATCTCGGAGGATTCCTTCAGCGGGTTATAGACGTCGGGCTTTGCCGCCTTCTCCGGCGTAATATAGCGTTTTCCGTCCTTGCCGGTCTTGATCTCATAGCGGTCATACCGCACCCAATGGGAACGGGACTGCGCAAACAGATTGTTCATGACGCTGTTCCTCTCAAATCGTAATCTATCTATATATTAACCATATTACTATTGTATCAACCGTCCTTGGTATCGTCAAGGGCGGCTTTCTTTTTCCTTGGCTTCGTTTTGTTCTCTCGGCGGATCACGGCATCTTTGCCCATGGTTTGTAACAGTGCTTCATATTCCTCTACGAACTCGCGCTCCCGCAGGGTAAGGCCATGATCGTTTTCCAGCTTTTCGCTCAGATGCTCGTACATCCGCTTTTGCAGCTTTTTCTGAATGGTCATCCGCAGCT
>UQUC01000088.1 GCA_900544105.1 uncultured Oscillibacter sp.
CCTTTGGTATTCTAAGCGTTGCGCTTAAAATATCCGAATTGTTGCCACCTTATGGTATGCCCGACTGGATTCGAACCAGCGGCCTTTAGAGTCGGAGTTATCAGGCCGTCAAGCCGGAAAGTCTTGCGGCACAAGGGCTTGGTTGGTATCGCACAAATTTCTGCCATTTTGAAGAAAAACCTCAGAAGCCTTGCAGGGCAGGACTTCTGAGATTTTTTGCGGTAGTAGTCAAATAGTAGTCTAAAGGTAACTACTGATTAGAGAATCGCTTTGCTATGAAGATAGCGTTCCACCTCTGAAATAAATTGAGATGCCTGCATAAACACATCAGAAGCTTCCTCCTGCGTTGCTTCATAAAAGTCCTCATAATCAGCCTGTTCACGCAACACCGACGCATTGCGGATAATTTTTGATGCTCCCTTCTCAAACACGCCAGTCTTGACATACTCCTGATTGAAGTGTGCAATTACTCCGCTGTGCTTGCTGCTGTCAAATCCATCCAATGCATTGACTGCGCGAATCGCATGAAAAATAGCGTAATAGGAGCGGTTGATTGAAGACCGGAAATTTGCATTTTTCAAAAGCAACTCCGCTGTTTGCAGTTCTTCCTTGGCCCGACCAAAGCGATGTGCGGATAGTACCGTTAAGCTGCCTGCCATAAAACAATACCATCCTTTTGAATGTTTTTATAAAATGGAAGAATGTCTTTCCACTCCGTAAATTTATCATAATCAATGCAGAGAACAGATAGCACCTTTCCACACTCAAGTTCCAAATCAACTACGAGGTCAAGCATCTGCTCTCGCATTGCTTTTGTTGCTCCTGCACGGAGGAGGATTGCCACATCAACATCTGAGTCCTCTGTTCGCGTTCCTCGCGCAGTAGATCCATACAGGACGATGCTGTCAATCAAATCTCCATATATCTCTTGCAGCCCCGGAATCAGTTTCTCTAACGCCAGATCAATCGTCATCTGTATCCCCCTCCTCATCGCAGATTTTCTATTTGCAGTATAGCATGGAACGGCCAAAAATAAAAGCGATTTTTATGGCAGTTTCTTTCAGCCTCCTCAATGCTTTCTGAACACGGGTGCGACCCGGTTCATTTGTGCGGCCTTATCGATGAATTCTTTCAAGTCCTCAATGTAGGTATAGGGTGCGTACTCAGAATAAATCTCAGGAGAGTCCAGAATAACAATTTGAACTCCATCCGCTCTCAGCGTCTCCAGTGTGCCAGGTACACAACGCGCCTCATTAAGTGTCTTGCATTGGTAAGCAATGCAGCCCTGTTGATCAAAGATTTTTGCAAGTACAAAAGTAAAAGTTTAATTCCTATACTTGTCCGATATTCATTCAAAAATGCCAAATCACGATTTACTAAATCATGATTTGGCATTTTCGTATTTCCGCAATCGCAGAGATAAACCGCAATCGGTGATCAAACAGCATTCTATCTCTGTCCAAATGATATTTTTATCAAGATCAACAAGAACCTTTATTGATCAACGCTGTTCTTCAATGGTCTCATGAGATACCTTTTGAGGCTTTCTCCCCGCTGGATTGTAGGAAGGAATCGGTCCCAAAAATCATTGTACAGGTGGAAAATTTCTTTTCTTTTCCCGTAGATGAATGTACTCCTCGACGGGGAGCAATTACGCACCCTCGTGTTCCTCCAGCAGATCGGTCATGTTTTTCAAACCGATGCCCAATGTGGAGGTATTGTGCAGCAGCGCGGATATTGCGGGCGGCAGTACCCCCGCCACGCCCAAGGTGATCAGCGACAGGTTGAAGGCCACGATAAACCGGTAGCTGCCGTGGATCCGTGCCATCAGCGCTTCACTGAGCTTACGAAGCGTCACCAGCTCAAAGAGATCCTCTGAAGCAACGGTGATGTCGGCGATTTCCCTGGCGATGGCCGCGCCGGTGGAGATGGCGATGCCGGCGTCCGCCTCGGAGAGGGCGGGAGAATCGTTGACGCCGTCCCCCACCATGATAACGGTGTGTCCCTTTTCCTTTTCCTGACGGATAAAGGCGGCCTTGTCCTCCGGTAGGACCTCTGCGTAAACGGCGTCCACGCCCACCTCGGCGGCAACGGACTCCGCTGTGCGGCGGTTGTCGCCGGTCATCATCACCACATTGGTAAAGCCGCTCTCATGCAGCGCTTTTACCGCGTCCTTAGCCTCCCGGCGCAGAGGATCGTGGATGCAGATGACCGCCGCCAGCTCCCCGTCGATGCAGAGATACAGATGGGAATACGCGGCGGGCAGCGCGTCATATTTCTCCTGCTCTCCCTCCGGGATACAGCAGCCCTCGTCCTCAAAGACAAAGTGAGCACTTCCGATGATGACCTTTTTATTTTCCACCATACTGGAAATGCCGTGGGCCACCACATACTGCACCTGAGAGTGATATTCCTCATGGGTAAGGCCCCGCCGCTTCGCCTCTTCCACCACGGCGTTGGCCATGGAGTGGGGGTAATGCTCCTCCAGACAGGCGGCGAGGCGGAGCATATCCGCTTCCCGGTGCCCGCCGAAGGGAACGATCTGCGCCACCTTCGGCGTGGCGTAGGTCAGCGTACCGGTCTTGTCGAACACAATGGTATCCGCCTTGGCCACAGCCTCCAGAAAACGCCCGCCCTTGACTGAAATGTGATGCCCGCTGCTTTCCCGCATGGCGGACAGTACCGCGACAGGGATCGCCAGCTTCAGCGCGCAGGAAAAGTCCACCATCAAAACGGCCAGCATCTTGGTCACATCGCGGGTCAGCAGATAGGTCACGGCTGTGCCGCCCAGCGTATAGGGGACCAGCCTGTCCGCCATGCGGGACGCCTTGTCCTCAGCGGTGGATTTCAGCTTTTCCGATTCCTCGATCATGCGGACCACCCGGTCATAGCGTCCGCTGCCGGATACCTTTTCCACGCAGACCACGCACTCGCCTTCCTCGGCCACCGTACCGGCATAAACAGGGCTGCCGGGCCGCTTGGCCACCGGCATGGATTCTCCGGTGAGAGAGGACTGGTTCACCATGGCCTCGCCCTCTACCACCCGGCCATCCAGCGGGATCATGCCGCCGGTGCGGATCACGATGCGATCCCCCGGCTTCACGTCGGTGACCTTCGTCAGCACCTCGGTGCCGTCTACCTGCTGCCAGACGTTTTCTACCCGTAGGCTCATGGCGGAGGCAAGGTCGGCCACGGACTTCTTGTGGGTCCACTCCTCCAGAATTTCCCCCAGCCGCAGCATGAACATGACCGAACCGGCGGTGGCGAAATCTCCCCGCACCATAGACACGGTGACGGCGGTGGCATCCAGCACGGCAACGGACAGCTTCCGGTGCCACAGGGCCAGAAGCCCTTCTTTGATGTACTTTGCGGAGCGGATCACAGCCAGCGCCGACGTCACCGGCGCCGGCAGAAACAGGTTGGAAGCGCAGCGGCGCATAACAGTGAGGGCGAGCTTGTCCTCAAATTCCCGGTTCAAGGTGCGGGAGGTGTGCTCCGGCGCCAAGTCCAGCTTCTCCGCTTTTTCAAAGGAGAACCGGGCCAACGCACGGATCATGCGCTCCCGCTCCGCGTCATACACCACCACGGCGTCCCGCGTCCGGTCATAGACCTTGACGGAGCGCACGCCGTCCACCGCCAGCAGATAGTATTCCAGCACGTCCGCCTGCCGCAGCGTCATTCGCTTACAGCAAAGATGGACCCGCAGCCGCCCGGCCGTATCATGTAGGATCGTGCATTTCATGGATCACTCTGCCTGGCTTTCCTCTTCCGCGGAGGTATCCTCCACCACATTAGCGGTCTCGGCCTCCGTGCGCTGGGCGTTGATGGCCTTAGCCTCCGCATAGACGTCATCCGCCCCCTCACGCACAGCGGTCACAGCGGTCATCACGCTGTCCTTTGCCCGCAGGGCGGCGGCAGTGGTCTGGGCGTAGGCTCTTTTCGCGTCCTTGCTGCCCAGCAGCTTCATACCGGCAGTACCAAACAGAACGCCTGCGGCAAACAAACCAATTTTCTTCATAACAATTATCCTCCTATATGGATTTTATTTATTTCAAACCGATGGCCGGAAAGCCGGACCACAGGAATGAGCTCAGTCCTTCTTTTTTCCGAAATGAAACAGTCCCTTTTTTTCATACGTTTCCGCATGGATCTCTCCCGCCGTGTAGCCGGTGGCGTCAATAGCGGCGCGGAGGGCGTTTTCGTCCAGCGGCTCCTTAGAGAGGATCACCGTCTCCCCTTTGGAATGGGAGGATGTGACCTTCTCCACCGGGAATGCGCCGCGAACGGCGTCATTGATATGGGCTTCACACATAGAGCAGGCCATGCCGGAAACTTTAACTGTTGTCTGAATCATAAAAAACATCCTTTCCTGTCATTTTTTCTTATAGCCGCAGTCGCAGTACGGCCCGCCGGAGGCAAGGGTATACTGCCGCGTAAAATCCGCCGTGCCTCCCGCTTCGCTCATGGTGTAGTCCAGACGGCACAGGGCCGGGGTCAAATCGTACAGCCCCAGCTCCCGCATCAAAACGCAGATACCGCACTTGGTAAACCGGGCCTCGTAGCCACTGCCGTCGGGGTACTCGTAAAAGTCCATGTTCCACGAATAGGGGTTCTGGTCGGCGGCCTTCAGCGATGCCGCCGCCTGCAGTCCGGCAACGCTTTGGGGGGTGAACTTTTTCTCGCCGCTTTTACGGCAGAACCAGCGCATAGGCTTTGTCATCATGGCCTTGGCGTAATACTCCGTCAGCCGATCCACATTGGGACGCTCCGGCATGGTGAGAACGAAGGCCCCCAGCATGGCGCAGCCCACGAGATTGATTTTGAAGCGGTCCCCCTTCTCAAACTCCGGCAGGCGGCTGAGGACCTCCTTGTATTTTGCTTTCGCCCTCCGTGTAATCGCCTTCGCCGTTTGCTCATTATACCCCAGCACATCGGTCAACTGTGCCTGAAAGGAGTCCGCAAACAGCGTCCACATCCCCCATGGCATTCCCGTGTATTTCATAGCGTTACCCCCTTCCCTTCACCGCGGGTTTCACACATTCCGCATAGGTCAGCGGAAAGGATGCTTTCAGCACGGTGCTCTTCCGCACCGTCCAGCCGTTTTGCCGCAAAAACGCCAGATAATCCGCGCTTGACCACCTGCTGTTCAGCGGAAATCCCGCCAGCTTCATAAAAAACAGCTTGATTCTGCCTCGCAGGGTGCCGTTCCCATGGGTAAAGGTAGGAGCGATGAGCACTCCGTCATCCTTCAGCACCCGGCGGATCTCGGCAAGGGCCTTCTCCGGCTGCGGGACGATGTGCAGTGCATTGGATACGATCACCACGTCAAAGGATTTGTCCGCATAGGGCAGGCAGAACATATCCCGCACCGAAAAGTGCAGCTTTGCGGAGCGGTTGTTCCGCTTCGCCTCAGCGATCATTTCCTCGGAGGCGTCCGTCACCTCGATGTGGCTTGCCGCACGCACGATATTTTTGGCGATCAGCCCTGTTCCGGCGGCAAGTTCTAGCACCGTTCTGGCTTTCACAACCGGTCGGATCAGTTCATACAGCTTTTCGTATGCCGCCCGGTCCTTTCGCATAAAGCGATCATAGCGCTTCGCGTTTTTGTTCCAGAAATTCTCAGACTTCTTCATAGCTGCCGTCCTTTTTTGCGGTTAGATGAATTCAACCTACATATATGCAAGGTTTTTGTTAAAGTTGACTAACTGCTGTGCTTTGAAAAACCGCGTTTCCGCGGTCTCTCCGCTTATAAGCTTGCTTGCTTGCGGTAGCTCTGTTTCGCCGTGAAGCCTCCGGTATGAACGTTCTCCGTTTCCGGGATTGCCCTCCACTGCATCATCTTTTTTGTCATATAGTAGCACAGTGCATTTAAATGTCAAGAGTTCCGGAGCGCTACAAAGTTATTTTTCCACATTTTTATTCAAAATGCTGTCTCATTTTGGCTGACACAGTGGAATTACCGTTTTTCTTCTGACACACAGCACCTTACCGCTCAACCACGCTGACCGGCGTATCCGCATACCGCTCCGTCAACGCAAAGCGATCCTGCTAAGAGGGTGCGGCAGGTGCAATTTCTCCTCCCCTTTTCCGGATTCTCAGGTATAGAACCTGAAACGCATCCACTTCAACCGCGCAAGTCAAAACCTCCGGCTAAGCCGGAGGTTTTGACTCAGTTGGCTTTTTTCAAGCTTTGGCGTTACCGCTATCCTTCTGCGGCATCTCGCCCGTCGGCTTTGACCGTGGGATATCGCCATCCGGCTTTGGTCCGCCTCCGCCGCCGGAGGGCGGCGCTCCGTCCGGCTTCTGCCCGCCGAGGCCGCCCACATTGCCCATGCCAGCGCTTACCGTTCCGGTCTGGGCGGCGCTCTCCGTCTGGGTCTCGCCGGAGGAAAGCGTATAGTGGCTGATGTCCTTGAAGTCCTCCGCTTCATAGCTTCCCAGCGCAGACTTGGAGAGGTGCGTCTGCTCCGCAAGTTGTTCCAGCGTCAAGCCACACTCCACACGCAGGTCTTTCAATCGCTCTTGTATGGTTAAAGCCATATTTTGTTCCTCATTATATTGCCGTTATCATATTTTCTAACTTAAATCTTTCGAGCTGCGGAATGTTCTTGGCGGAAATATTTAGGCCATATTCTGGTTTCGACTTTTTACCCTTGTATGAATGGTAAACAAAAATATTACTACTGTCATTATCCCATGTGGTCGCAGGAATTAAATATTCTATGGGGTGTTCGCCATCATTTAGCAAAAGCAAGAACAAGTAAAGTGATTGGTCTGAAATATCAAAATACTCCTCCCGCATAAAAACATAGCCTGTTCCCTTGCGAATGGCTTTAACTTGAAACTTCAAAAATCCTCTCTTGCTTTCTGCAATAAAATCTATTCCATGGTCATCAACCTCGGAAGTATAAATGCTCACTCCATAAGAGGCTAATGACATTTTTGCGTAGTATTCACAGAACGTCCCCAGCTTTTGCCGGGTGAGGTCACTTCTTGACCAATTTAGGTTATACATTTCATTTCCACCGCCTGCTACATATCTCTTTTTCATTCTACCACAATTCCGAGAGCGTGGAAATAGGCAGTTTTTTGGGCGGATTTCCTACCTTTCGGATATACGGGACGGGCGGTCATTTAGGTGTAGACTTCCCCCGCGTCCTGCTCCGCCTCCGCTTTGGCGGTGTGGATGGCCTTCTGCGCGGAGAGCCACCGGCCGTAGGCGCCACCATACAAGTCCTTTTTCAGTTTCCGCAGCGCGGCCTTGTACGCCTTCTCCGCTCCGC
>UQUC01000089.1 GCA_900544105.1 uncultured Oscillibacter sp.
AACCCTTACAGAGCGGCATGGAACAGGATGAAGGGAGCCGAATTTTGCTCCCGACAATGAAGCCGCTGGATACCGACAAGAAGGCTGAAAAGGCCGTTTCCGCGCCTGCCGCGGCTCCCGTGCAGGAGAAGATCGACTTCTCCAACGTGAAGATCGAACCCATCTTCAAGGACATGGTGGATTTTGAGACCTTCGCCAAGTCTGATTACCGCGCCGTGAAGATCCTGGCCTGCGAAACGGTGAAGAAGTCCAAGAAGCTGCTGAAGTTCACTTTGAATGACGGCGAGCGCACGGATCGTGTGATTTTGAGCGGCATCCATGAATATTATGAGCCGGAAGAACTGGTTGGCAAGACGGCCATCGCCATCGTGAACCTGCCTCCCAGAAAGATGATGGGCATTGATTCCGAGGGTATGCTGATCTCCGCCGTTCATGAGGAGGACGGTCACGAGGGCCTGAATCTCCTGATGGTGGATGACCGGATCCCCGCCGGTGCGAAGCTGTACTAAGATTTGCGTTTCTGCCAAAAGTCAAAATGAAAGGGCAGTCCCGATTGGGACTGCCCTGAGACTGTCGATAAAGTAGTAAATTCTCCGCGACGGTAAGGAAGGGTGTGCGCGGGAAACCCAAGAGGGGTGTCCCGCGCCATTAAAATCCTAAGTTTTCAGAACTTTTATGAAGTTCTGAAAACTTGCTCAGCGGGGAGAAAAGACTTTTTCGACACGCTGAGGGCAGTCCCGATCGGGACTGCCCTTTTTTTCGCAAATTGAGTTGTAAGGACTGTTTTGCAGCTGCACAAACATCAGTCCAGGCCCAGCACCGCCCGGCCGCTGTCACTCCAATAGCTGTCCAGTGCGGCGTAGGGGAAATGGAACTCCTGCGGGCCGTTGGCGTAAGAGGCCAGCTCGTAGGCGGAGAAGATCACCGTCAGACCGTCCGCATCAAAGGAGGCGGCGTAGTCGCTGCTCCATTTCTCCAAAGTCTCCCGGTAATTATCCCAATAGACATCGGAGAGGGACCGCCCCTCCAGCTCTGGTGTCGATGCGATCTGTTCCTCCGCCTGCACCTCGATCATATCCGTCACTGCCAGCGTGAAGGTCTGGGGATCGGCAGCCAGCTCCGAGATGGTGAGGAACATGCCGCTGTCCAGATCATAGTTCCATGCGAAATACACGGTGTTGGGGTGCGCACCGCCCAGATAGCTGTAATAATCGGCGGCAATGCTGATGAGGGTGCCGGTGCGGTAGCAGGTGTAAGTCAGTTCCTCTGAAAGGGGAGCCATATGGTCCTCGGAAAACATCTCAGGCATATCCCGATACAGATCCTTCACAAAGGAAATGTTTTCCTCTGAGGAATTCGATTCCCGCCACTGGTCGAAATTCTCGTTAAAGGTATGGACCCGGTCCATGGCCTGCTCCTGCGCTGGAGTGGAAGGATCTTCAATCAGCGTACCGTTGGCGTAGGCCTGTAAATGAGGAATTTGGAAATCAATGACCATCAAAGTGGTGCCGTCCTCCGCTGTCACCGTTTGTTCATAGGGGTCGGTGGACACTTCATAAGTAATTTCCTCTGTATCCGCAGCGGGAGCTGGTGTCGGGGATTCCGGCATGGGAAGCGGGACAGCACCGCAGCCGCCCAGCAGCGCCGGCAGGCATAGGGCCAGGATCAGAGACAGATACTTTTTCATGTGAGGAACTCCTTTCAGGAAATGAGTCAGGGCATGACGGGATTCTGCCGCCAGAGGGAGCCGCAGGCTTCTGTCAGTTCCGGATACGCCAGCGCGTACAGGTCCGCCGCGCGGCTCTCTAACGCAAAAAGACGCTGGGCGTCAGGGGGGAGGGCGCGGATGGCGGCGGGCTTCGTAATGACCGGAAGGCGGGCGGTTTTCCGCATCCGGCCCAGCAGTGCCCGGCCGGTCTCGTTAGCGGCCAGGACCCGCAGGTAAGGGACGGAGGCGGGTAGCTCGGTGGGGAACAGACCCAGATAGGCCCAGAGGACCATCCGCCGCAGCCGGGCGTAAGCATAGCGCTTGGTTTTGGCATTGTCTAAAACGCCGTCAAGTGTGGCGGCGTTCCGGCTGGAATTGTACAGCCGCTGGCCGACGCCCTCGTGTCCGGTGTCCAGCGCGTCGAATTCTGCCGGAGTCATGGACCGGAGCCGGGCCAGAATTGCCCGCTCACAGGCGGCGGCGAATACCGGCGCGCGGCCCGCAGTCTCTTCCACCTCGTAAACGGTCCTCATGGCCGGGACCATCCGGGACAGGGCATCGGCTCGGTGGCCTTCTGCCAGCAGGTGCCGAATGGCGGAGGCGGAATAGCCACCGGCGTTCTCCGGGGCGGCGTCATGGGCCGCACCGGTCCGGGGGATCGTAAACAGCGCAGGAGCCGCGCCCACACGCAGCAGCGCCCGGCCGTATTCGATCCCAAGGGTGTTGTTGGGGTCGGACAGCAGGGCAGCGTCTGACGGGGAAAGCAAGGCAGCCACGGCCCGCTGGCGGGCGGCGGCAAAGCTGTCCCCCTTGGTCAGCTCCGCTCTCAAGGCCGCTTGAAAAACGTCGCCTTCCAGAGCCTTCGCGGTCCGTAGAAGGGCGGCGGTGTCTCCACACTCGCTGCCGAAGGCCAGCACGTCCAGCAGCCCCGTGGCGGTGAGAATCTCGACGCCGCCTTGGGCGAATCCCTCGGCAGAGCTGACGGCCCAGGGGAGGGGTAGCTCCAATACCAGATCCGCCCCGCTCCGGACGGCGGCTTCCGCCCGGGCGTGACGGCGTACCAACGCAAAGTCACCCCGCTGGACAAAATCGCCGCTCATGGCGCAAATAACGGCGGTGTCTTCACCAAATTGCTGCCGGACGGCCTGTATCAGGGCGAGGTGACCATAGTGCAGGGGATTATATTCTGTTATGATACCAGCGGTTTTCACATTTGTCACCTCAAAGCGGTTACAAAATAATGTCAATTCGGTAAAAATGTAGGTTGTATCTTGTGGAGGATTTGTTATAATGGAAAAGAGAGTTTGCGCAAATGCAAACGTTATATTTACATTGTAGCTTAAATATGGAAAGCTGGCAAGGCTTTCCCAAAAGAAGAAGGAGATCCAACGATGAATATTCTGGTTATCAACGCGGGCAGTTCCTCTTTGAAGTATCAGCTGCTGAACCCCGAGACTGGCGTGCTGCTGGCCAAGGGTCTGTGCGAGCGTATCGGCATTGACGGCAAGTTCACCTACAAGCCCCAGATCGAGGGCAAGCAGGTCCTGGACGCTGTGGATGTGGCCATGCCCACCCATTCCGAGGCCATTCAGGCTGTGCTGAACGCTCTGGTGGACAAGGACAACGGCGTGATCGGCTCCATGAAGGAGATCGACGCTGTGGGTCACCGCGTGGTGCACGGCGGCGAGGCCTTCAACAAGTCTGTTCTCATCACCGATGAGGTCATGAAGGCTCTGGAGGATTGCATCCCCCTGGCTCCTCTCCACAACCCTGCCAACATCACCGGCATCAACGCTTGCACCGCCGTTATGGGTAAGGATGTGCCTCAGGTGGCCGTGTTCGATACCGCTTTCCATCAGACCATGCCCGCCAAGGCCTATATGTATGCTCTGCCCTATGAGTACTATGAGAATGACAAGGTCCGTCGCTACGGCTTCCACGGCACCTCTCATAAGTATGTCTCTCAGCGCGCTGCCGCTATGCTGGGCAAGAAGCCTGAGGAGCTGAAGCTGATCTCCTGCCACCTGGGCAACGGTTCCTCCGTTACCGCTGTGGACGGCGGCAAGAGCGTGGATACCTCCATGGGCTTCACCCCCCTGGCTGGTCTGCCCATGGGCACCCGCGCCGGCGATCTGGACGCTGGTATCCTGCAGTACCTGATGAATAAGTATGACATGAACATCGACACCATGCTGGATATCCTCAACAAGAAGTCCGGCGTTCAGGGCGTGTCCGGTGTGTCCTCTGACTTCCGTGATCTGGAGAACGCCCACAAGGAGGGCAACGAGCGCGCTGGTCTGGCCGTGGATATGTTCAACTATGGCGTAAAGAAGCTCATCGGCGCTTATGCTGCCGCTATGGGCGGCGTGGACGCCATCATCTTCACCGCCGGCGTGGGCGAGAACAGCGCCTCTCAGCGTCTGGACATCGCCTCCGGTCTGGAGTTCATGGGCGTGAAGATGGATGCTGAGGCCAACAACGTCCGTGGCAAGGAGGCCGTCATCTCCGCTGCTGACTCCAAGGTGAAGGTCCTGCTGATCCCCACCAACGAGGAGCTCATGATCGCTATGGACACCGCTTCCATCGTCAAGGGCTAAGCTATATTCGATCCATCAAAGGGACCCTCGATGAGGGTCCCTTTTCTATACGGAGGAACTGTTCTATGCAACTGAACACACTGTCTATGGTCCACGAATTCCTGCGTCGGACCGTGAAACCCGGAGACTTCTGCATCGACGCCACGGCGGGAAAGGGCCGGGATACGGCCCTGCTGTGCCGCCTGACAGGAGAAACGGGCCGGGTGCTGGCCTTTGACATTCAGGAGGCGGCGGTGGCGCAGACCAAGGTCCTGCTGGCGGCGGAGGGCCTGACGGCGGAGGTGATCCGGGACAGCCACGCCGACATGGAGCGCTACGCGGCGGCGGAAACGGTGGACTGTGTGGTGTTCAACTTCGGACGGCTTCCCGGCGGGGACCCGTCTATCTTTACCCGGTCGGACACCTCCGTAGCGGCGTTGGAAGCGGCTTTGCGGCTGCTGAAGCCCGGCGGCGTCATCGCAATTGCCCTGTATTACGGCGGCGCCAACGGCTACGGGGAGAGGAACGCCGTGATGACATGGCTGGAAGCGCTGGATGACCGGAAATTTTCTGTCCTCCGCTGCGATTGGGCCAACCGGAGGAACGATCCCCCGGTCCCCATTTTTATCTGGAAGGAATGATCGATTTTTCCGTATTGTCATTGGCGAATGGATTTGCTATCATGAAGCTGTAACGCGGCGCAGAAGCGCCGGTCCAGTCAGGAGGAATAACTATGAAAGATCTGAAGGATACCTGCCGGGTGGCTGTGGTGCAGTGCGCCCCGGTGATGTTTGACAAAAAAGCCGGTACGGAAAAAATGGTGGAGCTGATCCGGGAGGCAGGGAAAAACGGCACGGAGCTGATCGTGCTCCCGGAACTGATCATCCCCTGCTACCCCTATGGCATGACCTTCGGCTACACCGTGGGCAGCCGGGATAAGGTGGGCCGTCTGGATTGGAAACGGTACTATGACAACTCCCTCTGCGTCCCCGGCCCGGAGACGGAGCAACTGGGACAGGCGGCGAAGGAGGCTCACGCCTATGTCAGCATCGGCGTGTCCGAGCGGGGAGAGGACAGCGCCACGCTGTATAACTCCAACCTCGTGTTTTCCCCGGAGGGGGAGCTGCTGAACGTCCACCGGAAGCTGAAGCCCACCGGAGCGGAGCGTCTGGTGTACGGTGACGCCAACAAGGACTATTTCCCCATCACCGATACTCCCTGGGGACCTATGGGCAATCTGATCTGCTGGGAGAGCTATATGCCTCTGGCTCGGGTGGCCCTGTACCAGAAGGGCATTACCCTCTACATTTCCCCCAACACCAACGATAATCCCGAATGGCAGGACACCATCAAGCACATTGCCATCGAGGGCCACTGTTTCTTCATCAATGCCGACATGGTGTTTACCAAGGAGATGTACCCCAAGGATCTCCATTGCCCGCAGGAGATCGAAAAGCTGGGTGACATCCCCTGCCGTGGCGGAAGCTGCGTGGTGGACCCCTACGGCCACTATGTAACGCAGCCGGTGTGGGATAGAGAAGCCATCATCTACGCCGACCTGGATATGCAGCAGGCCATTGCCAGCCGCATGGAGTTTGACGGCGTGGGCCACTACGCCCGGCCGGACGTATTGGAATTGCGTGTCCATGAATAAACAGACAGCCGCCCTGACGGGAACTCCCGTTGGGGCGGCTTGTTGCGGTCTTGCCAAGGAAAAGCAGGCACCCTCTTTAGCAGAGGGTGCCTGTTCCAGTTTGATTTTGTTTACAGATGCAGGACCCGGTCCCGGATCTCCTGTGTCCGGCCCTGGTTCCAGAACTGGGTGCCGATATAGCCGCAGGTCCGGCGGGCCACATTCATCTTATCCTGATCCGTGTTGCCGCACTTGGGGCACTTCCAGATGAGCTTACCATTGTCCTCTACGATCTGGATCTCACCGTCCCAGCCGCAGACCTGGCAGTAGTCGCTCTTGGTGTTCAGCTCGGCGTAGATGATGTTGTTGTAGATGAACTTCATGACTTCCAGCACGGCGGGGATGTTGTTCTGCATATCCGGAACTTCCACATAGCTGATGGCGCCGCCGGGGGAGAGGTGCTGGAACTGGGCCTCGAATTTCAGCTTTTCAAAGGCGTTGATCTCCTCCGTCACGTTGACGTGGTAGCTGTTGGTGATATAACCCTTGTCCGTGATGCCCTTAATGATGCCGAACCGACGCTGGAGGCACTTGGCGAACTTGTAGGTGGTGGATTCCAGGGGGGTACCGTACAGGGAATAGTCGATATTCTCCGCCTTCTTCCACTCTGCGCACTTGTCGTTCATCTTCTGCATAATGGACAGGGCAAAAGGAGTAGCGGCGGGATCGGTATGGCTCTTGCCGGTCATGTACTTTACGCACTCGTAGAGACCGGCGTAGCCCAGAGAAATGGTGGAATAGCCGTTGAACAGCAGCTTGTCGATGGTCTCGCCCTTTTTCAGACGGGCCAGCGCACCGTATTGCCACAGAATGGGCGCGGCGTCGGAGGGCGTACCCTTCAGACGGTTGTGGCGGCATTGGAGGGCCTTGTGGCACAGCTCCAGCCGTTCCTCAAAGATTTTCCAGAACTTGTCCAGATTGCCGCCGGAGGAGAGGGCCACATCCGGCAGGTTGATGGTGACCACGCCCTGATTGAAACGGCCGTAGTACTTGTGCTTGCCGGGCTGGTAGTTCTTGGCGTTGGCAATGTTGCCGATGCCGGCGTCGGTGAAGCGGTCCGGCGTCAGGAAGGAGCGGCAGCCCATGCAGGTATAGACATCGCCCTTCAGCTCCTTCATCTTCTTCTCGGAGATGTAGTCCGGCACCATGCGGCGGGCGGTGCACTTGGCGGCCAGCTCCGTGAGATACCAGTAGGGGGCATCCTCGGTGATGTTGT
>UQUC01000090.1 GCA_900544105.1 uncultured Oscillibacter sp.
TCGCAGAAGGTCTCCCGGACGGCCTTGGAGCAGCCCTCGTCCATGGTGAAGCGGGCGCGGCTCCAGTCGCAGGAAACGCCCATCTTCTTCTGCTGCTGGACGATGCGGTTGCCGTATTCCTCCTTCCACTTCCAGACCCGCTCCAGGAACTTCTCCCGGCCCAGGTCATAGCGGGTCTTGCCCTCCTTGACGCGCAGTTCTTCTTCCACCTTGATCTGGGTGGCGATGCCGGCGTGGTCGGTGCCGGGGACCCAGAGGGCGGCGTAGCCCTGCATCCGCTTGAAGCGGGTCAGGATGTCCTGCAAGGTGCAGTCCAGCGCGTGACCCATATGGAGCTGGCCGGTGACATTGGGGGGCGGCATGACAATGGAGAAGGGCTTCTTCTTGGAGTCCTCCACGCCCTTGAAGCAGTCATGATCCTCCCACATCTGATAGATGCGGGACTCCACCTGCTGGGGCTCATACACCTTTGGCAGTTCTTTGTTCATTGAAACTCTCCTTTATTTCACGGTCTTACCAGATTTTGAAAACAAAACGCCCTGAGCCATAAGGCTCAGGGCGAACAAAAGTCCGTGGTACCACCTGGATTCCACGCAAAGCGCGTGACACTTACCGTCTGTAACGGGACACCCGTCCGGCTTACTGGACTTCAGCACGGCCGCTCGGCGGCGACTTCACTGACCGTCCGGTAGGGCTTGCACCGTCCGCCCTCTCTCTTGACCGTTAATATCAGCTACTACTCCGCTTCTCAGCGTTTGAACGGAACTCATTATACGATAGCTTTTGTGCTTTGTCAACCTAAGAAAGCCGCAGAATTTCCTTTTTCAGCCGTTGGATGATGCGCTTTTCCAGTCGGGAAATGTAGCTTTGAGAAATTCCCAGCCGGTCGGCCACCTCCTTCTGGGTCTGCTCCTTTCCCCCGCCCAAGCCGAACCGCAGAGTGATGATCTCCCGCTCCCGTGGCGAAAGGGTATCCAGCGCCGACGCCAGCAGGCTCAGATCCACATCGTCCTCCAGAGGCCGCATGACTACATCCGCCTCGGTACCCAGCACGTCGGAGAGCAGCAGTTCATTACCGTCATAGTCCGTGTTCAGCGGCTCGTCGAAGGAGACCTCCACCCGCCGTCCCGCGTTTTTCCGCAGAAACATCAATATTTCGTTTTCGATGCACCGGGAGGCGTAAGTGGCCAGCTTGATGTTCTTGTCCGTCCGGTAGGTGCCCACGGCCTTGATGAGACCGATCGTGCCGATGGAAATGAGATCCTCGATGTTGATGCCCGTATTCTCGAACCGGCGGGCGATGTACACCACCAAACGCAGGTTATGCTCGATCAGCTCCTGTCGGGCTGCCTCCTCTCCCAAGCGGCTCAACAGCTCCGTCTCCCGCTCCCGGCTCAGCGGCGGCGGCAGTGTATCGCTGCCGCCGATGTAATGCAGCTCCGGCTCCCGGCACAATCCCAGACGGCACAGCAGCCGCCGCAGCCATTCTCCCATGATTTCTTCTCCCTTCCCCGCCCCACAAAGCGGTATATCCGCCTCCCAACTCCGTATCCGTCAGGGCGATCCGCAAATTCGGATAACGAACGCCGCCGATCTCCGTCCAATCGCTGCTCACGCTGACCAGCAGCCCACCCCCCGCTGCCGTCCGCACCGGCAAAAGCTGGGGCCGCAGCTTTGGAAAGCGCTGGCGCAGCAAAGGCAATGCCTCTGACGGCGGACGGTGCTGAATGGCCACCGCAAGCTGCGGAAACCGGGACAGCTCCGCCGTCAGGACCGGTTCCCCGGCGGTGTCCCGCAGGCTATTGCCCGTGTCCAGCAATGCGGTGAGGGCCACTGTTTGCCCCAGCAGGCACACCGTCACCGGCAGACACTCCCCCCGGATACCGTGGGCGGCCGCCGCCCGAAAGATCACCGTCAGCAGCAGGTAGACCCCTGACGCGGAAAGCAGCAGCGTTTTTCCGTTGACATTTGTATAGAAAATTCCCCGGGCGTTGGGAACGTGCTGCCCCGCCAACAGTCCGAGGGCCAGGACCGTCCCCGCCAAGGCGCAGGCGATGGCGACGGTCAGCAGCGTCAACCGGAGGAAATGGGTCTCCCGGCCAAAGGCGATGAGGGCCAGCAGCAGCCCCACCCCCGCTTTTGCCAGTGTTTCCGTGAGAAAGCCCCCGCCGGGGAGGAACACCGCCGCGGCATACAACCCGCCCAGCACTCCGCAGAGGAGGTAACGCCGGCGGCGCAGAGGGATCCCCGCCAGCCGTGCCGTAGAGAGAAACAGCAGGTAGTCCAGCAGGGCGTTGAACAGAAACACACTGTCCAGATACACCACCGTCATACGGTCCCCCCTCTCACAAGGAGATTATAAGCCGGGCCGTTCCGAAAAAAGGTCGAAAGAAAGCCCGGCGGACAAGAAAGCTGTCCGCCGGGCAAATGAGGCGCTTTATACCATCAGCAGAGCGCTGATACCGGTAGCCGCCAGGCCAAAGACCAATACGCCCACCAGAATCAGGGCAATGATACGGGTCCGCTTCGGAGTCATTTCCGGATCCCTCCTTTTACATCCCCGTCGGCGGGGAGAATTTTTTTGATGCTCTTTTCTACCTTGGACCGGGGCAGCATCAGCTCATGGCCGCAGCCAAGGCACTTCAGCTTGATGTCCATGCCCACCCGTGTGATTTCCCATTGCTTGGAGCCGCAGGGGTGTGTCTTTTTCAATTCTACAACGTCTTTTATACGCAGATCCATAAAAGGGCCTCCTGTCACCGCTGCGGCGAAGCCGCATAAGGTGGAATATCAAAGAAAAGGATGTGATCCGTATGCCGGAAAACAGAGGTTACTTACCGGAAGGGCTGTCCGCCCCGCCGTTATACACGCTGGAAATGCTGCGCCGCGCCGTGAGCGACGGTACCATACTGGAGGGGACCGTCCAGCGGTGCGATGGGGACTTGAACCTGTACTTACAGCTTGGGAGCATTTCCGCGAAAATTCCCAGAGAGGAAGTCACCGCCCCGTGGATCAGTGGCGCTGACCGGGAGATCGCCGTTTTATCAAGGGTCGGAAAGCAGGTCTGTTTTACGGTGGAATCCCTCTCCGCCGATGCAAAGGGTGCGCCGATGGCCCTGCTCTCCCGTCGGAAGGTCCAGGAACAGGCTATGGAGGAAATGCGCCGCAGTCTGAAGCCGGGAGCCGTGGTGGTGGGAAAGGTGGTACGCATGGAGCCCTTCGGGGCCTTCGTGGACATTGGCCGGGGCATCGTAGCTCTGCTGCCCACGGAGTACATCTCCGCCGCCCGCATCCGCCATCCCAAGGAGCGGTTCCGGGCAGGGCAGAAAATTCTGGCGATCGTCAAGGTCTTTGACCGGGAAAATCGGCGGATCACCCTGACCCACAAGGAGCTGTTAGGCACCTGGCTGGAAAACGCCAGCCGCTTTTCCGAGGGGGACACGGTGCGGGGCACTGTCCGGGGCGTTATGGACTACGGCTGCTTTGTGGAACTGGCCCCCAACCTCTCCGGCCTCACCGACCAGCGGAAGGATCTGCGGGAGGGGGACGGGGTCTCCGTCACCATCCGCTCCATCCGCCCGGAGCGCATGAAGATCAAATTGCAGGTCATTGAAACGCTGCCGCCCACGGAGCCGCCGGAAACGCTGCCCTACTGGATCACCGATGGGGTGCTGGACCGCTGGATCTACTCCCCCGCCAACTGTGAGCGGTCCCCGGTGGTCACGGAATTCACTGAGATTCCTTGATCTTCTCCCAATAGTTTTTCGCGGCCTGCTCGGTCTTGTTGTCGCCGTAGTGATAATAGTGGGCGTTTTTGATGGCGTCCGGCAAATACTGCTGCCGGACCCAGTGGTGGCCGTAGTTATGGGGATACTTATAGCCCTGTTCTCGCTCCAATCCGGCGGAATCGGCGTGAACGTTCTGCAATTCCCTTGGCACATCGCCCCCCCGTCCCGCTTTCACATCCGCCCACGCGGACATGATGCCGGTGCAGACGCTGTTGGACTTAGGGGCCGTGGCAAGCAGGATCGCAGCCTGCGCCAAGGGAAGCTGCGCCTCCGGCAGACCAAGCTGCATGGCGGTATCCACACAGGACTTTACAATGGTGATGGCCTGCGGGTAGGCAAGGCCCACGTCCTCACTGGCGGCGCACAGCAGGCGGCGGCAGGGAGTGATAAGATCCCCGGCCTCCAGAAAGCGGGCCAGATAGTGCAGCGCCGCGTCCGGGTCGCTGCCCCGGATGGACTTATGGAGGGCAGAAGCGGCGTCATACATGGCATCACCGCCCCGGTCGTACCGCATGGCGCTGCGCTGGGCCAATGCTTTGGCATCCGCCTCCGTCAGCAGCAGCGTTCCGTCCTTAGGAACCGCCGCCTCGCAGAGCAGCTCCACGGCGTTGATGGACTTCCGCACATCGCCGCCGCAGCCCTGAGCCACCAGCGCCGGGACCTCCGGCTCCCATGTCAGGGGCAGGGGCGTCCGGGTCTTCATGACCTCCAAGGCCCGAAGCACCGCCGGGCGGATCTCCTCCGCCGGGACGGATTTGAACTCAAACACACTGCTGCGGGAAAGCAGTGCGTTATACACATAGAAAAAGGGATTTTCCGTGGTGGAGGCGATGAGGGTCAGGGACCCGTTCTCCATAAATTCCAACAGGCTTTGCTGCTGCTTTTTGTTGAAATACTGGATCTCGTCCAGATACAGCAGGATGCCGCCGGGGGCCAGCAGCGTCCCCACATCCGCGATGATGTCCTTCACGTCCTGCAAGGACGCCGTGGTAGCGTTCAGGCGGTACAGGGTCTTGTGGGTCTTTTCCGCGATGATGTTGGCCACGGTGGTCTTACCGGTGCCAGAGGGACCATAGAACACCATGTTGGCATCGGTCCCAGCGTCGATCAGGCGGCGCAGAACACCGCCGGGAGCCAATAAATGCCGCTGGCCCACAACTTCATCCAGCGTTTTCGGACGGATCTCGTCCGCTAAAGGCCTGTGCATAGCGTCCCTCCCTTCTGTCAAATGCTGAAATTGTATTATAGCATAACTGCCCGGAAAATGCTATGATTTTTTCTCTTTCATTCCCACAGAATTCGTGATAAAATAACACCATTCTTGTACATAGGAGGTGCGCCATGCGGTACAAGGCGTCCACCCTGCGGATCATCGAAAAATTGAAAGAGCTGTACCCGGAGGGGCTGTGTTCTCTGCAATACGAGAAAGATTATGAGCTGCTTTTCGCCGTGCGGCTGTCCGCCCAGTGCACCGACGCCCGGGTGAATCTGGTGACGCCAGCGCTGTTCGCCCGGTTTCCCACACTGGAAGCCTTCGCCGCGGCGGATTCCAAGGAGGTGGGCGAATGCATCCACTCCTGCGGGTTCTACAACGGAAAATCCAAGGATCTGGTGGCCTGCGCCCAGCAGCTTTTGGATCGGTTCGGCGGAAAGGTCCCCGACAATATGGAGGACCTCACCTCCCTCCCCGGCGTGGGTCGAAAAACCGCTAATCTGATCCTGGGGGACGTGTACGGCCAGCCCTCCTATGTGTGCGACACCCACTGTATCCGCATCACCGGGCGTCTGGGCATCACCGACGGGTCCAAGGACCCGGTAAAGGTGGAGCAGCAGCTTCGCAAGGCCATCCCCCCGGCGGAATCCGGGCTTTTCTGTCACCGGATGGTGCTTTTCGGCCGTGATGTGTGCACCGCCCGATCCCCCAAATGCGAGGACTGCCCCTTAAAAGTGGACTGCGCTCAGGGGAAAAAGCTGAAATGATGTAAAAATGTGTCTGCGGTTTTCGCAGGCACATTTTTTTCGCGCCGTTCATATACTGGTCTGAGACTGAGAGCATGGGAGGACACAGCCATGGATGAAAACGCCAAACGGATGATGGAGCAGTTGAAGGCCGATCCCGCCGCCCTTCGACAGCTTATGCACTCCCGCGATGGGCAGGCGCTTATGCAGGCGTTGACCCGGCCGGACAACGGTGCGGGACTTCAGCGAGCCATGCAATCCGCCATGCATGGGGATATGAATGTCATGGCGGAGCTGGTGGGCCGGGTGGCCCAAAGTCCGGAAGGTGCGGCTTTGATGGAGCGCGTCAGCCAGCGGCTCCAGAAATAAGGAGGGAGGTCCGGCCTCATGGCGGAGTTTGACGACAAGCTGAATAGTCTCCTCTCCAACCCAGAGGCCATGGACCAGATCATGAAAATGGCCCAATCCCTCATGGGAAACGATGGCAGAACGGAGCAGCCTCCCCCTGCCGCTTCGCCCCCTGGCGAACCAGGAACCACGGTGCAAAACGGCGGGGGCCCGTTTCAGCAAAGCGGCCCCGTCAGCGGAGAGGCAGCACATAGTTGGGGCCAGCCAAACCCGGAAAACCGAAGTCCGGCTCCGGGAGGGCCGATTGTACGCGGTCAGCCGGGGCCTGACCTGGGTTTCCTTTCCGGGCTGGGTGATCTGGACCCCAAGGCCATCGCCTCCCTCCTGCCGGTCCTCCGGGAGCTGGGAGAGGCCCAGAACAGCAATGCCCGCCAGCTTTTATTTGCACTGCGGCCCTATCTGAAGCCGGAGCGCCAGGATAAAGTGGAGCGGGCATTGCAGCTGGCCCGGCTGTTCCGGGTGGGGAAAAAGTTCCTGCTAAGGGGGGATGGCCATGTATAACCGTTACATCCGCCGTGACGATGGCACCTATACCAAGGTAGCAGAGCCAGATCCACCCCGGCAGGAAACAGCTGGCCCCGGATCGCAGCCCTCTCCCCCGCCGCCAGACGGTCCCACTGAATCCGGCCCCCGGTCCGGCGGTCCGCCGCCGTCCTTCGGCGGTACGGAGGGCCTTGCCGGGTACCTGCGGCGGATACTGGACCAGCTGCATCTGGATCGGGTGGACGCCGGGGATCTGCTGCTGTTGGGTCTGCTGTACTTTCTGTTCCGGGAAAAGGCGGACGAAGAGCTTCTGGTGGCTCTGGGCCTGCTGCTGATTTTATAAGTCAAAACCTCCGGCTAAGCCGGAGGCTTGAGTAAGCCCTATAAGGGCTTT
>UQUC01000091.1 GCA_900544105.1 uncultured Oscillibacter sp.
GCTATAAGCTCTTTTTCTCCCCCGGCATAGCCGGGGGTTGCCTTTGTCAAGACAACAGCAAAACACCCCGGCTCTTTTAAAAAGAGCCGGGGTGTTGTTATCAGACAGCGATCCCCGTCCCTTCCGAAGAGAGGACGGGGATCGTTTATTTTGCAGAAAGTCGGCTTAGTAAGCCACACCCCAGTAGATATCAGTGGTGCACTTCTCGCCGCAGACGGGGCAAACGCCCTCGGTGCCGGACTGCTTGAGCGGCATACAGCGGCTGGAAACGCCTGCCAGCTCCTTCATCTTCAGCTCGCACTCCAGCTTGCCACACCACTTGGTCCGGGCAAAGCCGCCCTTGGTCTCCACCATCTCCTTGACCTCCTGCCAGGAGTTCAGGTCGAAGGTGTTGTCCTCCAGGTTCTTTTCCGCCTGAGCATACAGGTTGTCGTGAACAGCGGTCAGCAGGCTCTGCACCTGGCTTTCCAGCCCGTCCAGAGCGACAAAGCTCTTTTCGCCGGTATCACGGCGGGCCAGGCAGCACTGTCCCTTTTCCAGATCGCGGGGACCGATCTCCACGCGGACAGGTACACCCTTCATTTCATACTCAGCGAACTTCCAACCGGGAGAGTTGTCGGAATCGTCCAGCTTCACCCGCAGGCCGGCGGCTTCCAGGCGGGTCTTGATCTCAGCGGCGGCTTCCAGCACGCCGGGCTTGTGGGCCGCCACGGGGATCACTACCACCTGAATGGGAGCGATGGCGGGAGGCAGCACCAGACCGTTGTTATCACCGTGGGTCATGATGACCGCGCCAATAAGCCGGGTGGTGGTGCCCCAGGAAGTCTGGAAAGGATACTGGAGCTTGTTGTCCCGGCCGGTGAAGGTCACATCGTAGGCCCGGGAGAATTTGTCGCCGAAATAATGGCTGGTGCCGGACTGGAGGGCCTTGCGGTCCTTCATCATGCTCTCGATGGTATAGGTGGCCTCAGCGCCGGCAAACTTCTCCTTGTCGGTCTTGCGGCCCTTGACTACCGGCATGGCCAGCGCGTCGCGGCAGAAGTCAGCATAGCAGTTGAGCTGCTGCTCCGTTTCTGCCATAGCCTCCTCAGCAGTCTCGTGGATGGTGTGGCCCTCCTGCCACCAGAATTCCCGGCTGCGCAGGAAGGGGCGGGTGGTCTTTTCCCAGCGGATCACGGAGCACCACTGGTTATAGAGCATGGGAAGCTGGCGGTAGGTCTGAAGGACGCTGTGCCAGTGGTCGCAGAACATGGTCTCGGAGGTGGGGCGGAAAGCCAGCCGCTCCTCCAGCTTGTCGCTGCCGCCCATGGTGACCCAAGCCACCTCGGGGGCAAAGCCGTTGACCAGTTCGCCTTCCTTTTTCAGCAGGCTCTCCGGGATCAGCGCGGGCATTGCCACGTTTTCGTGTCCGGTCTTTTTAAATTCCCCGTCCATGATCCGCTGAATGTTTTCCCAGATGGCGTAGCCGTATGGACGCAGGATCATAAATCCCTTCACGCTGGAATAGTCGATCAACTCCGCCTTCTTGCAGATGTCCGTATACCACTGGGCGAAATCGTCCTCCATACTGGTGATCTGTTCCACTTTTTTGTCCTGTGCCATGATTCTTCCCTCAACTTTATTCCAGAATTGGAGGCAAACAGCCTCCTTTGAACTCATAACGTCTTATTTTATCGTTTTTTTCCCCTGTTGTCAACCATTTCACCCCAGGGCCAGAGCAACGATAAAGCCCAGTACCGCACCGCAGCACACCTGCATAGGCGTGTGGCCCAGGAACTCCTTCAGCTTCACCTCCGGTGCCTCCTCGCTATCAAGCATTTCCAGCAGCTCATTGATGGCCTTGGCATGGCGCCCCGCCTCCCGACGGACGCCCATGGCGTCATGCATGACGATGACAGCCAGGATCACGCACACGGCAAAAACGGGGGAGTCATAGCCGTATTCCAGACCGGAGGTCACCGCCAGTGCAGTCACAGTGGCAGAGTGGCCGCTGGGCATCCCGCCGTCCCCTGCAAGCCGCTTCCAGTCGATGGTGCGGTTCACCGCCAAATAGATAAAGAATTTCAGGATCTGCGCCGTGGCCCAGGCCAACAGCGCATTCATCAACAAGTGGTTGCTGAAAATATCAGAAAGCATAGATACACTCCGATCATGTAGTAGGCGCGAGGCTCCGCGCTGCCCCTACTATACACCAGATGTTAAGAATCTGTCAATTTTTGCCGGTTAAAACCTTTTAAATTTACAAAATCCCCGCAGCGATGCAGAGAAAAAACAGGACGGCCGTGATCCGGCCGTCCTGCGTATATTGGGGTTCTTTCGGCGTTAGCCCTCCCATTTCCAGTTCCGGACCTCCGGCAGGTCGATGCCATTATCCCGGATATACTGGCGGTGCTCCACCAGTTTGTCGTTCATCTTCTGCACCAGATAGGCGCCCCGGTTGCCCAGCTGGGGCAGGCGGCGCACGGTGTCGATGACCAGATCGAAGCGGTCAATGTCATTGAGGACCCGCATATCGAAGGGCGTGGTGATGGTGCCCTCCTCCTTGTAGCCCCGGACATGGAGATTCTTGTTGTGACGGCGGTAAGTCAGCTCATGGATCAGGGTGGGATAGCCGTGATAGGCGAAGATAATAGGCTTATCCTTGGTAAAGAGCGTGTCGTACTCGGAATCGGTCAGGCCGTGAGGATGCTCGGTATGGGGCTGGAGCTTCATCAGGTCCACCACGTTCACCACGCGGATCTTCAGCTCCGGCAGTTCCTTCCGCAGAATACTGACGGCGGCCAGCGTTTCCAAAGTGGGGGTATCACCGCAGCAGGCCATCACCACGTCCGGCTCCTCGCCGGCATCATTAGAGGCCCACTCCCAGATGCCGATGCCCTGGGTGCAGTGCTTGACCGCCTGCTCCATGGTGAGCCACTGGGGGCGGGGATGCTTGCTGGCCACGATGACGTTCACATAGTTCCGGCTCTTGATGCAGTGGTCGAAGCAGGAAAGCAGGCAGTTGGCATCGGGGGGCAGATACATTCGCACCACATCCGCCTTTTTGTTGGCCACATGGTCCAGGAAGCCGGGATCCTGATGGGTAAAGCCGTTGTGATCCTGCTGCCAGACGTTAGAGGCCAGAATATAGTTCAAAGAGGCGATATCATGTCGCCAGGGCAGTTCGTTGCACATTTTCAGCCACTTGGCGTGCTGGGAGAACATGGAGTCCACAATACGGATGAATGCCTCATAGCTGTCGAAGAAGCCGTGGCGCCCTGTCAGCAGGTAGCCCTCCAGGAAACCCTCGCAGAAGTGCTCAGAGAGCATGGAATCCATGACACGGCCATCGGGATCCAGGTCCTCGTCTACATTGGGGATCTGCTCATCCAGGAACCGGCGGCCGGTGACCTCAAACACCGCCTGCAAGCGGTTGGAAGCCGTCTCGTCCGGTGCGAAAATGCGGAAGTTCCGGGCGTCCAGATTCAGCTTCATCACGTCCCGGACGTAGGTGCCGAGAACATACATATCCTGCGCCTCCACCGCGCCGGGAGCCTTCACGTCCACAGCATAGTCCCGGAAATCCGGGGTGCGGAGATCCCGTAGCAGCAGGCCGCCGTTGGCATGGGGGTTCGCACCCATGCGGCGGGTCCCGGCAGGCGGGAAGGAGGCGATCAGCTCAACCGGTGTGCCGTCCTCGTTGAACAACTCCTCCGGCTTGTAGGAACGAAGCCACTCCTCCAATTCGGGCAGATGCTTTTCCGTATCAGGTCCCATGGAAATGGGCACCTGATGAGCTCGCCAGCTCCCCTCCAGAACGTGACCGTCCACTTCCTTGGGGCCGGTCCAGCCCTTGGGCGTCCGCAAGACGATCATGGGCCAGCGGGGGCGGCTGGCATCGCCGGTGGCGCGGGCATATTCCTGGATCCGCTTGATCTCACGGATGGCCCAGTCCACCGTGGCGGCCATCTTCTGATGCATTTCGGCAGGCTCGCTGCCCTCCACGAAGCGAGGCTCCCAGCCACAGCCTCGGAAGAAGCTCTCCACTTCCTCATGACTCATGCGGGAGAAGATGGTGGGGTTGGCGATCTTGAAGCCGTTCAGGTGCAGAATAGGCAGCACCGCACCATCGGTAATGGGGTTCATGAACTTGTTGCCGTGCCAGGAGGTCGCCAGCGGGCCGGTCTCGGCCTCGCCGTCACCCACCACGCAGGCGGCGATCAGGCTGGGGTTATCTGCCACGGCGCCAAAGGCGTGGGCCAGAGAATAGCCCAGCTCGCCGCCCTCATGGATAGAGCCGGGGGTCTCCGGCGCCACATGGCTGGGGATACCGCCGGGGAAGGAAAACCGCTTGAAGAGCTTCTTCATGCCGTCCTTATCCCGGGTGATGTTGGGGTAGACCTCGGTATAGCTGCCATCCAGCCAGTCCTGCGCCACCATAGCGTTGCCACCGTGACCGGGGCCGGAGAGGTAGATCATGTCCAGATCATCCCGCTTGATGACCCGGTCTAAATGCGTATAGATGAAGTTCTGGCCCGGGCAGGTACCCCAGTGGCCCACGATGGTCTGTTTCAGATCCGCGGCGGTCAGAGGCCGCTCCAGCAGGGGGTTATCCAGCAGATAGAGCTGGCAGGCGGTGAGGTAATTGGATGCGCGCCAATACGCGTCGATCTGCTTCAGCTGCGCAGGCGTCAGAGGCGGTTTTTTAGAAACTCGGGCGCTGCCGCGCGGATTTGTGGCGAGCTTAACAGGCGCTGTTTTCTTTTTTGCAGGCATAGAAGAACCTCCTTCAGTTGTATTCTGATTTTAGTATACCCGTTATTCAATATATGTCAATGCTAATATCACGAAATCGATTACGTATCTCTCAAAATTTACAATTAGTACAAAAATTATTCATTTTTCGCAAAGTCTTGACGAAGGTGATATACTGCTCTTATGAACACGTATGAATTGATCCGCTCCCGCCGGAAAACTCTGGCACTGGAGCTGACGCGGGAGGGACGGCTGATCGTCCGGGCCCCTCTGCGGATCTCCCGGCGGGAGATCGATGCATTTGTAGAAAAACATGAGAGCTGGATCGCCCGCCATCTGGCGAAGCAAGCCGCCCGTCCTGCCCTTCCACCTCCGGATGCTCCGGCAACTCAGGCACTGAAAGCACAGGCACAGGCCGTTCTGCCGGAGAGGGTGGCCCATTGGAGCGCCATCATGGGGGTCCACCCCACCGGTCTCCGCATCACCACAGCCAGAAAACGCTACGGAAGCTGCTCCAGTAAGGGCAGTCTGTGCTTTTCCTGCTATCTTATGTGCTGTCCAGAGGAAGCAGTGGAACTGGTGGTAGTCCACGAACTGTGCCATCTCCGGGAGATGAACCACGGCCCCGGCTTTTACGCGCTGCTGGAGCGATACCTGCCGGACTGGAAAGAGCGAAAAAAGTTGTTGCATTAGAAAAGCGGAGGCCGACGGCCTCCGCTTTTTGCATACCTATATACCTTATAATATGATCACTCGTAATCACTGACCAGGAACATGGGCTTGATGGCCACGACCTCGTCATATTCCTCCTGAGAGACCTGTACATCGGCGTTCAGGGCCTTCAGATCCGCCTTGACCACCGCCAGCGCCTCCTCAATACTCTGGGCGCGGCCCTCCCGCAGAACGCGGATCATCCGGTCCAGCACGACGGGGTGGGCATACCGGGCAGGCAGGGGGAAATGCTCCGGCAGTACCCCGGCCATGTCCTTCTGGGCCTGCTCCCAAGCGGCGGCAACTGCCCGCTTGTTGTTCTTCATAGTGGGAATGACCTGCGTACCGGAGAACAGGAACACCACCGCCAGTCCCAGCAGGGTGAAGTACATACCAAAGCCCTCCTGCCGCCGCCAGGCAATGACGCCGTAGACTGCGGCGATCAGGCCCGCCAGCACGATGGCCAGCGCCACCCACTTATGGGCGGGATTGGTGTGCTCATTGACCCGCTTGGCCTTGGCCGCGGCGGAAAGCCGGTCCGTCAGCTTCGGATAGCCGGTGAGGAATGTTCTGGCCTTTTCCAGCTTCTCCCGGGCCGCCTGTGCCTCCGGTGTCAGTTCGTCCAGATACCGGACGGCCTCCTCCTTGGCCCGCTGAGCAAGACGCTGCTCCGCCTGAACGCTGTGCAGCGGCAGACCGGGACAGACCTTCGCCAGATAAGCCAGCAGATCATCCACATTGTCCTCCCGCTTGAAGGTGCATTGCTTCTGCGTACCGTCACCGTATTCTACCACCAGGTACGGAATGGCGCCAAAGACGCCGTTTCCGGTGAAGCCGCCCTTGCTCATGGCGACCCGCTTGAATACCCGGCGGATATCCCCCAACGCCACATAGTAGTGCCGGTCAAACAGGAAACCGTTCAGATACAGCGCTTTTTCCCCTACGCCGCAGGGTCCGAAGTGCTTGCAGTTTTTAACATCCGCGGTCAGGACTTCCGCCGGTAGGGCGGTGCTGCCGAGACGCACAGGCGCAAATAACATAGTGTTCCTCCGTGATCGTTCATTGATAGCTTCAAAAGCGGCGGAAAGGAGAGAGTCTTTCCGCCGCTTTCGGATTGATTACTCAGAGCTTACTTGCCCAGAGTTTCGTATTGAGGCTTCACGTCGCGCTTCTTGATGCTGTACAGGAAGATGCCCAGGAACAGCGCGGCAGCGATGATGCCGACGGGATAAGCAACAGCAGTGTTGTAAACAACCGCGCCGTCAGCAGTCTTGTGGTTCAGGAACTGGCCCAGGCACTCGTTGCCCAGCATGAAGTAGGTGATGGACACAGCGCTCATGAAGGTAGCGGGGACAGCGGTGATCCAGTAGTTCTTCTTCTCATAGAAGAGGTACATGGAAGCGGCCCACA
>UQUC01000092.1 GCA_900544105.1 uncultured Oscillibacter sp.
AGGGAAAAGACGTGTGCGGGACGCACTTCATCCGCGCGGTTGTTCTGGAAAAGGGCGTGCTGAAATTTCTGCAAATCCTGCTGTGGTATATCTCCGACTGCGAGGATCTGTTCCGCGATAAGCTGGGTGCAATGCGCAAGGAGGACTTCAAGAAAGAACTCGCCGCAAAGCGCAGACGGCTCACGCAGGCGCAACGCAGAATGGAGGAACTTGACCGCCTGTTCAAACGGCTCTATGAGGATAACATCTCCGGCAAGATCAATGACAGCAGATTTGAAAAGCTGTCTGGGGACTACGAAAAGGAGCAGGCGGAGCTAACGGAGAAGATGCAGCTCTGGGAGCAGGAGATCGCCAAGCAGGAGGAAGAAGCCGACGGCATTGAGCAGTTTATACTCAGGGCAAAGAAATACCCCGATTTGAAGGAACTGACGCCCGCCGTGCTGCACGATCTTGTGAACAGAGTGTATGTGTCCGCTCCTGACAAGAGCAGCGGACACCGGATGCAGGACGTGCATATCAGCCTTGCCTGCGTTGGCTTCCTGCCGGAGAGCATTATTGCCGAGATGCTCAATCACGCCACAAAGAGCAGAACAGCGTGACTTTCGCCACGCTGTTCTCTCTTAACTTGATAAACCTGTCTTATGGAGTGCTATCCTCGGCCCGTCTCTTTTTGTTAAGACTGTAATATTGCAATTTCTTCACCGAATCCTGCCATCAATGAAAATCCACAAAGAATCTGACCTGTATCGGTCGCTTGCGATCTGCTTTATTCGGCATAGGTGTCTCCTTCACTCATAACTGACAAAATCCTGCTCAACCAGCGCATAATCAACCGATGATTGAAGCCGACCGAACTGGTCTTTCCAAGAATCGATATTGGTTCGTACCTTGCGGAATCCAAGTAATTCGTAAACGTGCTGCGCTCTTGTGTTTGTCAAGTTCGTATCGAGGATGATTTTGGCATAGCCGTTTCTGAACAGCCAACTGATCAGCATACTCAAAACCTTCCTGCCAACACCACGGTTCTGACAATCGGTTTCGCAGATCTTAATGCCAATTTCTGCAACTCCATCTGACGCATTGTGGTAATTGCACTCGCCAATCAGACGGTCGCTTTCTTCAACGACCAGAAGACCATTTCTAAGCCCTTTTACAACTTCTTCCTCGGTCGTTCCCAGGCCGTTGGGAAAGCCTGCGTGTGCCATCACAGCACCATCATTCCACCAAGCGGCAAGCTGCTTCGCATCGGTAACCTCGGCTTGGCGGATTGTTAGGTTTTTATGTTGTATTCTCACTTGGTTACTCCTTGCCCTGTCTCCCGACTGTTAGTGTGTACACATATTTTATCACAAGGATAGCTCTGTTTTCAATAGAATACTCGGAATTTAACACCCTAAAATGTAACTTTTCTGCGAATGAAAGTTGATTTTCAGTTTCCACCGTGTCGAACATACTCTGCATCGAAATACCCGCCTATCGACTTTGCGGTTTTGTGGGGTGTTTTGCACAATCGTAAATATACGCACTCCCCAGCGA
The DNA here is from genome assembly GCA_900544105.1 of uncultured Oscillibacter sp. Taxonomy (GTDB): domain Bacteria; phylum Bacillota; class Clostridia; order Oscillospirales; family Oscillospiraceae; genus Oscillibacter. Next base: position 1,537 of record UQUC01000092.1, read on the forward strand.
ACGGTATCCGCTATGCAGCGATTCGCTGTTTCACAAAAGAACCGCACAGAGGTGATAACTATTTCACCCTTTTCGTTATCCTTGCTTTACAGCGCAAAACAGGTGATTCTCAACCCTTAGATGTAAAAACAGGCGGCATCCAACCGAAGTTGAATGTCGCCTGTTTTGTCCAATCCTGTTTCGCAGTTGCCGATTTCGTAATTCTCTCAAATTACTGTCTTATCGGCACACGCCCGAGGCCCGTCTCTTTTTGTTAAGACTGTAATATTGCAATTTCTTCACCGAACCCTGCCATCAATGAAAATCCACAAAGAATCTGACCTGTATCGGCCGCTTGCGATTCCTGTTATCCGGCAAAGATACCGCCCTCCGAATTTTGAATATGCGCTCTGATAGCCGCTTCATGTTCTTTGCAATAAGCATAACTATTCCGCATAAAATCCTCGATACTCTGACTCTGGTACATGGTGTCCAGCGTGTCCAAAATTGGTTTGCCATCCACCACCATATTGAAAAAATAGGGGTAGATGCAGCCGCCGTTCTCTCTGGGGAAGTAGGGATTGATGGAACTGAGTCGTTCATCCTTCATCACAGACTCAACCACCATTTCACTCAAAATCCATTTGAGTGATGGGCGTTCATATTCATCGTAACTGTCTCCGAACAACCGATTCCATACATGGAACCAAACAAAATGTATGATCTCGTGTATTCCACCACCGATCGCGCCTCTTTCGCTGTTTAGATAGAAAGTATCATAATAGCGTTCTTTTAGAAATCGCGGCTCAATAGGATTCAAGCTCAAATTGCACCGTATGTCGTTAAATAAGTTGGCACAATCCACGCCAAAAGCATCCGATAAAGCTGCTGTAATCTGCGGCTTACAAGCGTTCCAATGGCGGATATATAGAGCTGCCTTTTCATTGATCGTATCTTCTGACTCGGCATAAACGGCTCGCATGGTTCGCTCAATGTATTCGTTCCTTTCGGAGAAAGGTAAACTGATCGCATAGGCTTTATCAAGCTGCGGATAGAAACGGTATAGGGGTTCAGACCAAAAGGCTGATTCGGCTTCGGTCTGAAAGTCCATCATCCGCTGAATCATATAATCAACGCCCGGATTTACAAATTCAATGTCCATAGTCTTCTTCAATCAAAAGTAAAACGGATTTACCACATTCTCCGCCCCGAACACTTTTATCGCCATTCGATACATGGCTCTTGCGTGGATACGGTCATGCCAGATAAAACGGCGCAGGACCTTACGCAGCGACCAATCCTCACCATAGCTGCCTTTTCTGACGGTATTTTGCAGAAAATCAGGGTTAGATTCCAGCGATTCAAATCCGCGTTTGCGGCATTCGTATATGTTGCCGTCATGATCGGCCTCCACAGCAATCTCCGCAAAATAATATGTATTCACATTCTTTGTATGCTCGTACATTTCATTTGCCGTGCAGGGGACTTTGCCGTAAAAGGTCTTGCGTTCCGGTGCGGCGGCTGCGTTCTTATCCGGGATAGATTCGTACAATGCGAGGAAATCCTTTGCTGACTTCAGCGCAAGGGTTTTAAGCGCCTCATATTCTTCTATTGTCAGTTGTGCTTGTTCGCTTTCAAAAAGCACATCGGAATCCGCATCCGAAATTGTAAGCTCGGAGCGTTTTTCTCCGACGATCACGATTTCTGTTTTGCCTGCGGCATCCATGCCCAGCCAGCTGCAATAAGAAACGATTTCCTGCGGCATCTTTGTCTTTGCGATTTCAAGGCTTTCGCCACGGGTATATGCACCGATAAAATTTGCGGCATAAAGCAAGGTGTCGCTGCCATTATGCTCCCATACGCAGTTAATGATCATAACGCTCCTCCGATCTGAGGTTGCTCCGAAGATCAATACTCGTTGACCGCTTTAAGGTCCTCCTCTGGATTGCTGTTCATATGGAACGCAAGTCTTTTTTCTCAGTCCTCGATGACGCCGCCGCCCAGCACCTGGTCCCCTTCGTACAGCACCACCGCCTGTCCGGCGGTGACGGCCCGCTGGGGCCGGTCAAAGACCACCTCCATGCGCCCGTCCGGCAGGGGGGTCACGGCGGCCTCGGCCTCCGTCTGGCTGTACCGGGTTTTGGCGGTGACCCGGATGGTGTCCGCCGGGGCGGCCCCGGCGATCCAGTTCACCCGGCAGGCGGTAAGGCGGCTGGTGAACAGGTCCCGGTCATCCCCCAGCAGAATGGTGTTGTCCCGGGCGTTTTTCCGCACCACATAGACGTGCTTCCCGGCGGACACCCCCAGCCCCTTCCCCTGGCCGGTGGTGTAGCAGGGAAGGCCCCGGTGGCGGCCCAGCACCCGGCCCTCCCGGTCCACAAAGTTCCCGGGCTCCAGGGTCACATGGCCGTATTCCTGTAAAAACGCCGTGTAGTCCCCGTCGGGGACAAAGCAGATGTCCTGGCTGTCGGCCTTGCCGGCGTTCAGCAGCCCCGCCTGGCGGGCGCTTTCCCGGATGGCGGGCTTGTCATAGTCCCCCACCGGCAGCAGCAGGTGGGCCAGCTGGCCCTGGGTCAGCTGATAGAGCACATAGCTCTGGTCCTTCCGCCGGTCCCGGCCCCGCAGCAGGCGATACAGCCCCGTGACCGGGTCCCGGTCCACCCGGGCATAGTGGCCGGTGGCGATGTAGTCATACCCCAGCACCAGGGCCCGGTCCAGCAGCGCGCCGAACTTCAGGCAGCGGTTGCAGTCGATGCAGGGGTTGGGGGTATGTCCGGCGCAGTATTCCGCCACGAACCGGTCCATGACCTCCCGGGCGAAGCGCTCCGTCTCGTTGAACACATAAAACTTCATGCCCAGGCGATAGGCCACGGACCGGGCGTCGTCAGCGTCGTCGGCAGAGCAGCAGGTCCCCGCCTTTTCGCCGTTATACAGCCGCAGCATGGCCCCGTCGCACTCGTACCCCTGCTGCCGCAGCAGCAGAGCGGCGGCGCTGCTGTCCACGCCGCCGGACATGGCCACCAATACGCGTTTTCCTTCCATGTGTGACCTCCTATGCATAAAACAGGGAAAAAACGGCAATCCTTCAATCAATATAATTCCTGGTGAACGCCTGGACCGGCAAGGCGTCGGCCAGCTCCACCAGCACCGGGTTGAAGCCGCCGGCATAGTGGAAGAGCGGCTGGCGCACCAGGGTCACGCCGCTGCGGCGGTCCGGCAGGCGCACCGTTACCGCGGTGCCCTCCCCCTGCCGGGAGGAGACCACCAGGCTGCCGCCGTGGCCCTGGGCAATGCGGCGGCACAGAGGCAGGCCCAGGCCCAGCCCGTGGACCGGCAGGTCCATGCTGCTGTGCTGCCAGCGGTCAAACAGCCGCTCCATCTTGTCCTGAGGAATGCCGGGGCCGCTGTCCTTCACGCACAGTAGCACGCACTCCGGCCCCGTCCGCAGGGCCACCTCGATGGTCCCGCCGGGGGGCGTGAATTTCATGGCGTTGGACACCAGGTTCCAGAACAGCCGCTCTAAAAGCTCCCGGTTGGCGGCGATGACGTGGGCCCGGTCCCGGCAGGTGAACACCAGGCGCAGGTCCATCAGCTCCGCCAGGACCTGCCCCTGGCGGCACAGACCCTCCAGCAGCTCCACCAGCTCCACGTTCTCCGTGTCCAGGGGCTTGTCCTCCGCCAGCATGGGGGCGTCGGACAGGTTGTTCACCACCCGCAGGATCTTGTAATAGCTCTGGCACAGAATGGCGGCGCTGCGGTCCGTTCCGGTGTCCCGGTCCCGCAGCCGCTCCGGAGCCAGGCGGCCCAGAGCCCCATGTATATTGGCCAATGCCCCGCGCAGCTGGACGGCAATCCCCGGCAGCACCTCGCGGAGCATCTGCTTTTCGGCTTCGCTGTATTCCATGTGATACAGCCTCCTTCCACTATTGTTTACGATTCCGGAAAAGCCCGACGCTTATTCCCGGAACGTTCTGTCTGTCATGCAAATTTATACCATACTATATCAAAGAAAGAGGAAAAACACAAGATATTTGTCGCATTCTGGAAAATCAGAAAAATTTTAAAAAGGGTCTTGCATTTTTGGAATTCATCGCATATAATACTAAACGTACCATACATTTGATATATTCCATTACGGAGAGGAAGCTGTGTTTATATGAGCATCAAAGTCGGCATCAATGGTTTTGGCCGCATCGGCCGCATGGTCCTGCGCTGCAGCCTGCAGCACCCCGAGATCGAGATCGTGGGCATCAACGACCTGTGTCCCGCCGATTACCTGGCCTATATGCTGAAGTATGACACCATGCACGGCAGGATCAATGCCCAGGTGTCCTCCGGCGATAATTCCATCATCGTGGACGGCCACGTGATTCCCGTGTACGCCGAGCGTGACCCCGCCAACCTGCCCTGGAAGGAGATCGGCGCGGAGTACGTCATCGAGTCCACCGGCCTGTTCCTGACCAAGGACAAGGCCAAGGGCCATATCGAGGCCGGCGCCAAGCATGTGGTCATGTCCGCCCCCTCCAAGGACGACACCCCCATGTTCGTTATGGGCGTGAACCAGGACAGCTACACCTCCGATATGACCTTCGTGTCCAACGCCAGCTGCACCACCAACTGCCTGGCCCCCATTGCCAAGGTGCTGCACGATAACTTCGGCATTGCCGACGGCCTGATGACCACCGTTCACTCCACCACCGCCACCCAGAAAACCGTGGACGGTGTGTCCGTGAAGGATTGGCGGGGCGGCCGCGCCGCTTCCGGCAACATCATCCCCAGCTCCACCGGCGCCGCCAAGGCCGTGGGCAAGGTGATCCCCAGCCTGAACGGCAAGCTCACCGGTATGTCCATGCGCGTGCCCACCCTGGACGTGTCCGTGGTGGACCTGACTGTAAACCTGGAGAAGCCCGCCAGCTATGACGAGATCTGCGAGGCCATGAAGAAGGCCGCCGAGGGCCAGCTGAAGGGCATTCTGGATTACACCGACGAGCCCGTGGTGTCCTCCGACTTCCTGGGCAACACCCACACCTCTATTTTCGACGCCAAGGCCGGTATCGCCCTGACCGACACCTTCGTGAAGGTGGTCTCCTGGTACGATAACGAGATCGGCTATTCCGATAAGATCCTGTGCCTGATTGAGCACATGTATTCCGTGGATCACAAGTAAATCCAGCCAATTTCCCCTTTTATTGTTTTCCTTCTTTTTGTTCCGGAAAAAACGCCGTCCATCCTGGGCGGCGTTTTTTCCGTTCGGACGCCGGAATACGCAGGGATAAGCCGTCTTCGGAAAGGAAGATCGTTACGAAAGAAACCCATCAGGGGTGTCTTTCGTTTGCAA
>UQUC01000093.1 GCA_900544105.1 uncultured Oscillibacter sp.
TGTGGGTCAGGACGACTCCTATGGTCTGTATCTCCAGCTGGACCACGGAAACGGAGTGAAGTCCTTCTATGCCCATTGCAGCAGTCTGTGCGTGAAGAAGGGCCAGACTGTAGCCAAGGGGGAGAAAATCGGCCAGGTGGGCTCCTCCGGGGCGGCCACCCCGGCCCCCTCCAGGTACTCCGCTGCCGCGTCCATCAGGGACAGCAGGAGGTCGTCCTCCCCGTCCCCGTCAATCCGGCAGTAGATTTTTACGGCCTCCAGGTCGACCGCCATGGGCTCAGCCGCCGCTCTTGGCCAGGGTGGCGATGCAGAACCCGTCCTTGGCGATCAGGTTGCCGCCCACCATCACATCCCCCAGGATGGTGTTCATCCGTTCCACCGCCTTTACGCTCTCGTCAATGCGGATGGAGTAGGGGCCGAACAGGCCCAGTTCGTAGTTCATGGGGTCGCCATACAGCATGGTCTGGATGTCAGCGGAGCCGGCAGTGGAGCCGCTCAGGGCGGTCAGGGCCGAGCCGATGGTGTAGGGCACGATGAGGCCGCCGTCGGTGATCCGGCCGGTGTTGGCGTTGCCGGGGTCGGGGATGATCTTGTACAGGGCGTGGTTGTCGCCGTCCCGCAGCTTGCCGATGGCCGCCAGACCGGAGGCCACATAGGGCACGAAGAACACCAGGATGATGAGAGAGGCGATACCCATAATGATGGGCTTTTTCTCCCCGTAGCGCTTGGAGATAAAGCTGGGGATGGTGATAGCGTCCAGTTCCACGCTGTAACGCCGCAGGCGGCGGGCCACCAGCAGGAAATTCAGGTAGGTGCCGATGGCAAGGCCGATGGCGGTCCAGCTTGCGTCCGCCACGCCGCTGAGATAGGCGAGGCCGGGGATACCCATAAGCAGATAACTGCTCATATCGCTGGCTTCCGCGCTCATGGCCGTGACCAGGGGGCCCATGCCCCGGCCGCCGAGATAAAAGCCTTCAGCGCTCTTCTTGCTTCGTTTACCGATCATCACGCCGGTGAAGATCACCAGGCAGAGATACAAAATGATCGTTGTCATGATCGCGATCTGTGCGGATGTCATACAATACTCTCTCCTTTAACACTTCAATGTTTGGTATCATACCACAACGCAAACAAGAATGAAATACAGAACGCCGTATAGAATCAATTCTATACGGCGTTTCTTATAATATCAGATTTTTCTTTATATTTCAATGGTTTTATACTGTACAGAAAGATGGAATACTTGAAAAACAAAAAATAAGATTTATTCTCCGACTCGGAAACTCTCCAAAAACAGAGGCGTCGTTTTATCCGCGTAGGCCACCAGAGAATAGTCTCCACCGCACAGACACCAGTCATAAAGCTGTGCCCGTTCCCACATGGCGAAGGCCCGGACGATCTCCTCCTGGGCCAGGCCGGGGCGGAATTCCCCCCGCTCCGCACCCTGACGGACGATCTTCTTCAGCAAGCGGAAGTAGACCCGGCTCCGGTCCAGCAGGTGCTTTTCTCCCCGCGCCAGCAATTGGGTGGACAGCAGACGGGTCAGCAGGTCGATGGACACGCTGGACTCAATCATCACATACAGCTCGTGGTTGATGTAGGCCAGCGTCTCGATGGCACCCTTCTCCGGGTCCAGCGTGGGCATCAGGTCCTCATACTTTTCGTCGAACACATAGGCCAGGGTGCCCATCAGGGCATCCTTGCCGTCAAAGTAGTGGTAGAAGGAGCCTTTGGAGGTGCCGGATTCAAAAACGATATCCTCTACCGTGGTGCCGTCATACCCCTGCTCATAAAAGAGCTTCCAAGCGGCGGAGATGATCCGTCCCCGTGTATTGCGGCTGTTTCGTTTTGCCATGGCGTTGTCCTCCCTGCAATGTAGCTGTGAAAATTTTACAATGAAACCCTTCAAAAAGCAAGGGGCGGGGCCGGTCCGGTCCGCTTTTGGGCAGATGTTTACACTTTACCCATTGAACCCGGCAGTTCCGTACCGTATAATAAAAAAAGTGAACGATCACCGAGAGAACCCTCCCGCAGCCATATTTGAAAGGAGAATTCTATGGAAACCATGCTGAACGTCACCGTGAACGGCACGATACACCAGTATCCCTACGGAACCACTTACCGCGCCATCGCCGCGGAATTTCAGGAGAACTATCCCCACCAGATCTTGCTGGTAAACCGGGACGGCAAGCTCCGTGAGCTGCAAAAGACCGTGAAGCGGGACTGCTCCCTCTCCATGGTCACTGCCGCCGACAAGCCAGGCCGCCAGACCTATGAGCGCAGCGCCATTCTCCTGATGCTCAAGGCATTTTATGACGTGGTAGGCCGGGAACAGGTGGAGCACGTCCGGGTAGAATTTTCCCTGAGCAACGCTCTATTCTGCCGGGCCAGAGGCGATTTTGCTCTGGATAGCGCCCTGCTGCACCGGATCGAGGACCGGATGCGGGAGCTGGTCCGCCAGGTCCTGCCCATTGAAAAGCAGTCTGTGGATATCGAAGACGCCGCAGCCTTTTTGACAGAAAACGGCATGGAGGATAAGGCCCGGCTCCTGAAATACCGCATCAGCTCCCGGGTCAACCTTTACACTTTGGACGGCTTCACCGACTATTTCTACGGCTACATGGTGCCGGACACCGGTTATCTTCAGTGGTTTGCCCTGGAACTGTTCGAGGATGGTTTCATCCTCCGCCTGCCGTCGTTGGAGGAACCGGAGCAGGTGGGGAAGTTCACGCCCTCTATGAAGGTGTTCCAGGCCATGCATGACGCCGAGGATCGCTCCGCCGCCATGTATATCTCCAACGTAGGGGAAATGGATGACATGATCGCCGAGGGCAACGCCACCCAGTTGATTTTGGCCCATGAAGCCCTGATGGAAAAGCGAGTGGGTGACATTGCCGAGGAGATCGCCCGGCGGAAGGACGTCCGCTTCGTGATGATCGCCGGTCCTTCCTCCTCCGGCAAGACCACCTTCTCCCACCGGCTGTCCACCCAGCTGATGGCCTGCGGCCTGCGGCCCCATCCCATCGCCACAGACAACTACTTCCGCAACCGGGAGGACACCCCCAGAGACGCCAACGGCCAGTACGATTTTGAGGGACTGGGGGCCATGGACGTGGAGCAGTTCAACAGCGACATGAGCCGCCTTCTGCGGGGTGAAACAGTGGATATGCCCACCTACAACTTCAAGAAGGGCGTCCGGGAATACAACGGTGAAAAGCTGACGCTGGGAGACGGCGATGTACTGGTGATCGAGGGCACCCACTGCCTGAACGACGAATTTTCCCACTCTCTGCCCAAGGAGAGCAAGTACAAAATTTACATCAGTTGCCTGACCACCCTGAATATCGACGATCACAACCGCATTCCCACCACCGACGCCCGGCTGCTCCGCCGCATTGAACGGGACGCCCGGACCCGGGGCTACGGTGCTCAGGCCACCATCAAAATGTGGCCCTCTGTCCGCCGGGGCGAGGAACAGAACATCTTCCCCTATCAGGACAGCGCCGATACGGTGTTCAACTCCTCCCTCATTTACGAAACTGCCCTGCTGAAGCCCTATGTGCAGCCGCTGCTGTTCGGCGTCCCCCGGGGCAGCGACGAATATCTGGAAGCCAAGCGGCTCCTGAAATTCCTGGACTACTTCCTGCCAGTCCCGGCAGATGACGTACCCCAGACCTCCCTGATGCGGGAATTTGTAGGCGGCGGCATTTACAAGACGTGATCTCCATTTGCAGACAACTCCATCCGATCCATCTGATCCCCGGCGGACACATTCTGTGTCCGCCGGGTTTTTCTGTTGGAAACCCGGATTTTTTTAAATTTCCTCTTGACAACGGAAATACGCCGCCGTATAATCCCATTAACCTACTTGATTGGTTGTATTTATTCGCTCAGAAAAGAGGATTTCCATGAACCGTATGACACCAGGCTTCCGATGTTGTCAGGAATGATCCGTTTTCCATTTCTCAACAAATCATTCTACAACATAAAAAGGAGATCATCTTATGTCTCGTATCTATACCGCCGCCGATCAGTTGATCGGCCATACCCCCTTGCTGGAGCTGACCCATCTGGAACAGGAATTTGGTCTGAAGGCCAGAATCGTGGCCAAGCTGGAATATTTCAATCCCGCCGGCAGCGTGAAAGACCGCATTGCCAATGCCATGATCAATGACGCTGAGGCCAAGGGCCTTTTGAAGCCCGGTTCCGTCATCATTGAGCCCACCAGCGGCAACACCGGCATCGGTCTGGCCTCCGTAGCCGCCGCCCGGGGCTACCGGATCATTATCGTCATGCCGGAGACCATGAGCGTGGAGCGCCGCCAGATCATGAAGGCCTATGGCGCGGAGCTGGTTCTCTCCGAAGGCTCCCAGGGCATGAAGGGCGCCATCGCCAAGGCCGACGAGCTGGCAAGGGAGATCCCAAACAGCTTCATTCCCGGTCAGTTCGTAAATCCTGCCAACCCCAAGGCCCACTTTGAGACCACCGGCCCGGAGATCTGGGCGGATACGGACGGTCAGGTAGATGCGTTCGTAGCCGGCGTAGGCACTGGCGGCACCCTTACCGGCGTAGGGCAGTTCCTTAAAAGCAAAAATCCCGCTGTGAAGGTGGTGGCCGTGGAGCCTAAGAGCTCCCCCGTCCTCAGCGAGGGTCACGGCGGCGCTCACAAGATCCAGGGTATCGGCGCAGGCTTTGTCCCCGACGTACTGGACACCAAGGTGTATAACGAGATCATCCCCGTGGAAAATGAGGACGCTTTCGCCACCGGCAAGCTGATCGGCAAGCGAGAGGGCGTGCTGGTGGGTATCTCCTCCGGCGCCGCTGTGTGGGCTGCCTTACAACTGGCCAAACGGCCGGAATTCGAAGGCAAGACCATTGCCGTTCTTCTGCCGGATACCGGTGACCGCTATCTCTCCACGCCGCTGTTTCAGGATTGATTTTTCTTTCTTCTCTTTTTCTTCTCTAATTCTCTCTTAAATCACGAGAAGCGCCGCGGCTTAGCCGCGGCGTTTCTCCATATATCGGCAAAAAATACCGACGGTCCGATGACCGCCGGTCAGCGTGTCGAAAAAATCTTTTCTCCCCGCTGAGCCAGTTTTCAGAACTTTATAAAAGTTCTGAAAACTAAGGATTTCAATGGCGCAGGACACCCTTCTTGGGTTTCCCGCGCACACCCTTCCTTACCGTCGCGGAGAATTCACAACTTTATCGACAGTCTCACCGGCGGTCTAATGACCGCCGGTATCGTTTATTCGCTGATGTCGCGGGTGGCGTAGGCGTTCAGGTCCATGCCCGCCGTATGGCCCGCCAGATATTCGTAATACCCCTGTGCGCCGATCATGGCACCATTGTCGCCGCACCACCGCAGCGGCGGCAGATACAGCCGGCAGCCGGCTTTTTCGCAGGCCCGCTCCAGGTCCGCCCGGATAACGGAGTTGGCCGCCACGCCGCCGGCGGCGACGATGGCGGTGCGGCCAGACTGCTTTGCGGCTTCCATGACGCGGGGGACCAGCGTATCGCTGACAGCCTGGGCGAAGTCCCGGGCCAGTGCCGGGGCATCCAGCGGCTCGCCCACCTGCTCGGCGTGATGGGCCAGATTCACCACAGCCGTTTTCAGGCCGGAAAAGCTCATATCCAGCGGGGCACCCTCCACATGGGAATGGGGCAGGGTGTAGACACCGCCCTTGGACTGCTGGGCCAGCTTATCCATAGGTGCGCCGCCGGGGTAGGGAAGTCCCAACACCCGGGCCGCCTTGTCAAAGCATTCTCCCGCCGCATCGTCCCGGGTCGCACCCAAAATTTCCAGATCCGTATAATCCCGGACGTCCACAATCATGGTGTTGCCCCCGGAGATGGCCAGTGCCAGGAAGGGTGGCTCCAGCTCCGGGAAGGCCAGATAGTTAGCGGCGATATGCCCCCGGACATGGTGCACCGGGATCAGAGGCACCCCAAGGCCGTAGGCCACGGATTTGGCAAAGCTCAAGCCCACCAGTACGGCCCCGATGAGGCCGGGGGCGTAGGTGACAGCCACAGCGTCAATATCCTGCCGGGTGCAGCCGGCGTCCGCCAAGGCTTTTTCTGTCAGGGCCGCGATCACTTCAACATGCTTGCGTGAGGCCAACTCCGGTACCACGCCGCCGTACAGGGCATGGAGGTCTGCCTGAGATGCAATGGCATCGGACAACACCCGCCGTCCGTCCTCCACCACCGCCACGGCGGTCTCGTCGCAGGAGGATTCAAAGGCTAAAATCTTCATAGCTACGCTTCTTTCTCCAAAAGATCGGCGTTTTCCGCCTTACTGCTGCCAGGGCACCTTTGGCCCCGGTGCCGCCTTGGGATCAAAGGGGATCCGAACATACTTGTGGTACTTGTCCGCAGAAAATGTATTCTCGTAAACGAACCGGTGTTCTTCCATCAGGGCGGCGTCATCCACCGGGCCGTCGGCGAGATACAGGGTCTTGTAGTGGACGCCGAACATCTCCGTATCATACCCGGCGGTCCGCAGGCCGCACCGGGCATAGAACCCCAACCGCCGCCGGGCCATCTCCGGGTCCGGCGCGTCCTCCGGAGCTTCCGACTCTCCGAAGATCACCGTGTCCGCCTCCCGCTCCCGCAGCTTCTCCAGGATGGATGCACCGACGCCACCGTTGCGGCGGATACTGGAAACGCACAGGTAATCCAGCAATGCCCAGCCGGGATGTCCCAGCCAGAGGAATGCCTCGCCTACGATATTGTCTCCGTCAAACAGGCAGTAGGGCTTGTACCAGCCCTCCGCCCAGCTCTGCTCAATATTCCGCAGGGGTTTTAATTCCGCTGTGGGAAACGCTTCCTTCAGGTCCCGGTCAT
>UQUC01000094.1 GCA_900544105.1 uncultured Oscillibacter sp.
CGATGCGCTTATGCGCGTCGCTGTCCCGAGGCGTCGCGGCCCCGCTGGGCTGCGTAATCTTTTTCGTTTCTGCCGAAATCGGGATTTGTACATCCGGCGCTCATGGTTTTCCGCGTGTGCGAGGCATGGGTGGTATCACCACCCTCGGTGCGCTTTGTGTGCTTCTGAAATGCCGGACGGCCGCTTGTCAAAAGGGCTCATTTGCCGTTTTCTGAGGTTGCTAAGCAGTATTCTCTGTGCGGTCCCTTTTTCTGCTAATATGCAGATATCCCTGTCGGCAATTTCAGTTGCAAACGCTTTCCCTCCCCCAACCACAGCGGGGCTTTGTGCTTCCAGCAGAATTGCGTCCAACAGAACAACTACGGTCTCATTGGGATGCATGGATTCATCAAGTTTCGGTTGTCTAATTGTATTAGATTCGTCATCAACTTATACCACAAGATCGTAATTTCGATTGCACCATAAAATTTATGAGTGACTCATAAACTGATCAATATCTTTCGCTTTCGTTGTATTCGCTCTATGATAGGCACAACAAGAGAGCTGCAAGGCTCACTATGAGGTTCATTCGTTCTTCCTCCTAAGAATCTCATATTGGTTTTCTTTCAGCATCGTTTACGTTTTTAGGATATGGTCAAGTCGGTCAAAGCAGCCCCGGACTGCCGGGGTCATCAGGTTGATGAGCACACCGTCCAGCAAGGCAAAGATTACCGTGCCCTCCCGCACCACGCCCAGCCCCAGACCGGCCCGCCAGCAAATCAGCAGAGCAAAAATCACATAGGCAAAATCCAAAAATATCTTGCAGGTACCATAGCGCATACGGACCCGTTCCGCTACCAGCGCACAGAACGCCTCGGCGGGATAGTTGGTGAAGTTGCAGTTTTTGGTAATGGTAAAGCCCAGACTGATCAGCCCCATTCCGCACAAGAAGCAAAGCATCTGCTGGAGATACCCTTGGGGAGCAAGGTGCTGGAACGGCGCAAAGCGGTAGCGGAAAAAGTTCAGCAGAACGCCGTGAGCCAAAATGGGAAGCAGTTGGAAGCAGCGCTCCCACTTGAACTTGCTCCGCAGCATGAGAATCTGGAGCAAAAAAAACACGCCGTACAGGTAAATGCTGGCGGTCCCCACCTTGATCCCGGCGGCGCCCGCAATAGCGGAGGCTGCCGCCGTGGAGGTGGTCTGCCCCAGTCCCGCGATAATGCCCAATGTGACGCCTGCGCACAAAACTGTGACGCCTGCCAGCATTTCCACCGCATGAATCAATCGTTGTTTCCTCTGAACAGACACGGAGAGCCTCCTTGTTATAAGGATGCCGGGGCTACTGGGATCAAACCAGCGGCCCCGGCAAAGCAATTATTATGGTAAATCAGATTAGAAGCCGATGGCAATGGCCACGCCCATGGAAACGAACGCGAACAAGAAATAGATGGCCATCAAGGGCAGAAAGAACTTGTACCACTTCTGGACAGGCACCTTGGCATAGTTCAGGAAAATCATCAGGGTGCCGTAGCTGAACCAGAACATATTGGTGATGCCATCGCCGAACTGATAGGCCAGAACAGCGGTCTGGCTGGTGAGGCCCAGCTCCATAGCGATGGGAACGATGATGGGAGCCAGCAGAGCGCCCTTGCCGGAGCCGGAGGGGATCAGGCCGTTGATGAAGGACACCAGAATTACGATGCCGATAGCGGCGGCCAGCGGGGGCAGGCCCTTCAGCAGCTGCGTGGCGTTATAAACGATGGTGGCATTGATGTTGGCGGAGTTCATGACCCAGTACACGCCACGAGCGAAGCCGATCACCAGCGCGCCGCCCACAGCGCCGCCGGCGCCCTTAACAAAGGAGTTTGCAATCTCAGAGGGATGCAGCTTACCTACGATGCCAGAGAACAGCGCGGAAGCCAAGAAAACGGCGGATACGTCATCAATGCCCCACTTCACGCCGCCGAAGCCCTTCTGCATACCGATGACGGTCATAATCATAGCGGCCAAAATGCTCAGCAGCACCGCCACGTGGCGGCCGGTAACGGTGACGTCCTTGCTGGTGTCCAGCACCAGATCGGAGACGTCTACGCCGTGGACTAAACTCTTTGCGGGGTCCTTGGCGATACGGTTGGCATACACCACGGTGTAGGCCACGCCGATGATGGTCATGATAGCCCACAGCACGGCGCGGAAGCCCAAGCCTACGAACACGTCGCTGTCAGCGGACAGCAGGCCCATGTTCTGCAAAATGCCGTTGCACACGCCTACGGTGTAGAGGTTGGTAGGGCCGGTAACGAAACCGCCCATCAGTCCGATGATCAGCACGGCACAGGCCACGATGCCGTCATATCCCAGTGCCAGGATCATAGCCACCACCAGGGGTGCGAAGGGGATCAGGGTCTCGATCCAGCCCAGGAAGCCGCCGATGACGGAAAACAGCACCATCAAGGCGATCAGCAGGAACGTGCGGGAGCCAGAGCCAAATTTATGGACCATCTTGGTGATGCTGGAGTCAATGGCGCCGGTGCTCTTGTAGATCTCCAGCGCACCGCCGATCACCAGCACCAGGATCACCAGATTGGAGGTATCCTTGATGCCCATGGGCACGGCCCGGAACAGGTTGAATACATTGTTAAAGTTAAAGGCGTTCTTGGGCAGAGCGGTATAAACGCCGTCTACCAGGGTACCGGGGGTAATGATGAACGTGAACAGCCACGCCACAACAACTACCGCGAAAATCAGGACAAAGGGGTTTAGGTTTAAGGGTTTCTTCTGTTTCATAGGTTTCTTCTCCTCTCCAAATATCAAAGCTGCGTAAAGCAGGGATTCCCTATGGGCGTAGAAAGCCCGGACGCTTACTTAGGCTCGTTGGCCAGTGTCTGAACTGCCGCCAGATAGCCTACGGTGCCCTCCTCCATCATGGCAATGTCGATGCTGTCCCGGGTGGTATGGCACAGCTTGATCTCTGCCGGAGAATAGCCCAGACACTTGACGCCCTTGGCGGCATAGTGGCCGGTGTCGGTGGCGAAGGCCCAGGGCTTGGTCTGAATCTCGCGGCCCACGGCGTCCTCAATGGCGGCCTTGACCTTCTGGATATAGTCGGCGTCAGCGCTGGCGACGAAGGGATTCTCACCCTGATAGCCGCGTCCCTCCACGCCGGTATAGGTAGTCAGGGGGAAGTAGAGCAGCTCCGCCTTAGCGGTGACGCCGTCCACATGGCAGTTTGCGATGGCAGCTTCCAGCTTTCGCTGGACTTCCTCCGGGGTATCGTCCCCGCTCTGGCGGTAGTCCACATAGAGCACGATCTCATTGGGGATGATATTGGTACCCTCCTCAGAGGAGGTGATGCGGGTGCAGGACATAGTGGAGCTGCCGAACAGTCCGTCGCTGCCCATGGGGACCTTTTGCAGTTCCGGCAGCAACTGGGCCAGAAAATCGAAGGGATTGTGGCCCACATGGGGAATAGAAGCGTGGCAGGACTTGCCGGTAATGGTGATGACGCCGCAGCAGCGGCCCCGGCTGCCGATGGCAATGTCATTCTCCGTAGCCTCACCTACGATGGCGTAATCCGTCAGCATTCGGTTCTCCTGGGTGTGGACCATAGCGCCGTAGCCGGCGATCTCCTCGGAGATCACAGCGGCGGTGATGATGTCACCCTTGGGCAGCAGGCCGGCTTCCTTCAGCAGGAAGGGAACATAGATCTGAATGGCCATGGTGCCTTTGGTATCGGAGGCGCCCCGGCCCCAGACCCGGCCCTCGGCGATCGCGCCGCTGTAGGGGGGGTAAGGCCACAGGCTCTCATCACCCTCGTAGACCACATCCATGTGGCAGTTGAGCATCACAGAACTGCCGCCGCCGGTACCCTTCATGGTGCCGAACACGTTGCCATAGCGGTCCACCTCCACCTTGTCGTAGCCCAGTTCCTTCATCTTCTCCTGCACATAAGCGGCCACTTCGCCCTCGTGCAGAGATTGGGAGTTGCGCTGGATCAGCTCCGAAGCGGTATGGACAATGTCATCCTTGTACTTCGCGGCGATCGTTTTCAATACCTCGTTCATAGCTTCCTCACTTTTCATGTTTTATGAAGACCAGCTGCCGTGGGAATTGTGTCCCGCAGCAGCCGGAGATCATGCAATAGAACGCTTAGACCTTCTCCAGCGCCTCATCCAATTCGGCGATGATGTCCTCCGCATCCTCCAGACCAATGGAGAATCGCAGCTGCCCCATGGAGATGCCTGCGGCCTTCATATCCTCAGGGCTGTAGGCTCGATGGGAAGTCTTGGCCGGATAGGAGATCGTGGTGGCAAAGCTGGCCAGGCTGGGCACAAACTTAATCGTGGAGCACTCACGGATTAAGGCGCTGGCCCCCTGCTCGCCGCCGGCAATATCGGCACTGAGCATACCGCCGCAGCGGCCGTCCACAAACAGCTTGGCGGCCAGCCCATGCGAGGGAGAGGATTCCAGACCGGGATAGTAAACCTTCTCAACCTTGGGATGGCCCTCTAAAAACCGCGCCACCTTCAAAGCGTTTTTAGAGTGCTGTTCCATTCGCAGATCCAAGGTCCGCAGACTCCGGCACAGCAGCCACGCCTCCATGGGGCCCATAATGGCACCGTACAGAGTAAAACAACGGTGGATCTGAGCAATATTTTCCTTATCGGACACTACTGCGCCACCAATCAAGTCACTGTGACCGCCCAAATACTTCGTGGCGCTGTAGACCACAATATCGGCGCCCATGCTCAATGGCCGGGCCACGGCGGCGGTGGCGAAGGTATTGTCTACCACGAGCTTGCAGCCGTGGGCGTGGGCGATCCCGGCAATGGCGGGCAGGTCATTCACTTCCATCAAGGGATTGCTGATGGTCTCAGTGTAGACCACTTTGGTATTGGGGCGGATAGCAGCCTCCACCTTGGCTGGGTCATCAAACTCCACAAAGGTGACCTCCACGCCAAAGCGGGGCAGTTCATGCTTAAAATAATCATATACGCCGCCATATAGGACTGGTGAGGAAACAATATGGTCACCGGCCTGCACATTGGCAATAATGGCATTGATGATTGCTGCCATGCCTGAGGAAAACACCAGCGCACCATCAGCCCCCTCAGCTGCCGCCAGCATTTCTTCCGCGGCATCCGTACTGGGATTGGTCATTCTGGAGTACACATAGCCATCGGCCTCTCCTGCATAAACAGCATCCAGAGAGGGCACGTCATCAAACGTGAACACACTGCTCATATAGATAGGCAGCACCTTTGGAACAGAAACACTGGATTGAATTTTCTTCGCCAACTCCAAATCACCTGTATGGGCCAGCTTTGTTCTCATGTGACTTTCTTTCATGATGGTCGTCCCTTCTCCTTGTTCATTTTAGCATAAAAGTTTGGCGGAACCCCTTGCTTTTTTGTATTATAACAGGTACATTCTTAGAAGTGAAGCAACTGTTTTTCACATAGCGATATGAGTAAAAGTCATTACTCGAGTGGCGTACAAAAGACATTTGTCTGTATTGTGTATTGTGAACAGGATTGTACAGGCTCTCTGTTCCTGCCTGAGCAGCCGCTATATTTTCAACAGCAAAGGAGTCCTGAACCTCTATGACACTTCAGCAGTTACAGTATCTGGTTGCGCTGGCAGAGAGCAACTCGATCAACCAGGCAGCCCAAAATCTATTTGTCTCTCAGTCCGGCATCAGCAAGGCGATCAAGCAGCTGGAAAGTGAACTGGGCTTTCCCCTGCTGGAACGCAGCAGCCGGGGCATCACCTTCACCAGCCGCGGCACAGAATTTCTCCATGACGCTTACAGTCTGATCAAACAGTTCCATACCATGCAGGATCACTATCTGCAAACGGAACCTCAGGGCATGATTACAATGTCCATCACCTCCCGTTACTATATTTTTGTAGCGAAAGCAGTTGCAAAAATGGCAAATCTATTGAAGGAACACAACTATTTTATCCGTCTTCAGGAGGGAAAAGTCAGCGATATCATTCAGGATGTGGCAGCCCGTCGGAGTCAGCTTGGCTTTATATCCTACTATGATACCAACGCAGAGTTTATTCAGCATGAGCTTGAGCGCTTCAATCTGGAATTCCACAGTCTTTGCAGCAACCAGCTCCATGTTTTCCTGTCCAAGAATCATACGCTTGCCAAAGAACCCAATATCACCCTCTCCATGCTCAGTCCTTACCCATATATCTTCTACGACGGCGGCAACGATCCATACGGCTATACTGAGGAGGTCTTTTTCCCCGTACATCCGCAAAAATCCATCGCCGTATCAGACCGTAGCTCCATGCTGAATATCATCCGCCACTCAGAATGTTATAACCTTGGCTCCGGCTGGCTGTTGGAAGGCTACAGCGAATCCGATCTCATTACCCGCCCCCTCTCCCTTCCCGCTGACACGACCATGCAGGTCGGCTGGATCACCAAACGCGGATATATGCTGGATGCCGAATGTGAACAGTTCCTCAAGTTCTGTCAGGAAGCCCAGGATGACTGCTGCACCGGAAGCCTGTAAATTTATCCGATGTTTATGGACAAAAACGTTCCGAACGGATGTGTTTTCCATACAGCGAGCTTTAAAACAAGCAATCTTGACAGCATCAAAGCGGCGTCGCAGACGCCGCTTTGATGACTTCCACACCGCAAGACTATCCTGTGAAAACGCTTCTGAGCGTTCGCATACCCTGACCCACTTTTGACCCAGGATCCGAAAAAAGCGGGCAGGGCTGGACGGAAACAATGGAAAATCCGCCGAGCGAACGGTGGTAAAAAGCACAAATCGGAGCCGAAACAACTCCGATTTGCCCTTGAGACTGCCTCATAACCCGGAGGTCGCAGGTTCGAGTCC
>UQUC01000095.1 GCA_900544105.1 uncultured Oscillibacter sp.
CCGGGAGGAATCCTTCCTCCCGGGCTTCTAATACATGCGGTTATATACAGTAATTCAGGGCATGGCCCGAACCAGCCCACGGGTGCAATCTACCGTGACCATCGTGCCATCCGTCAGTCGCTGAACAGCACCGGCGGCTCCTACGATCACCGGCTTGTCCAGCGCCAGTCCGATGGTGGCGGTATGGCACTCCACGCTAGCCTCCTCAGTGATGACCGCCGCCGCCTGCCGGATATAAGGCAGCAGCTCATTGGTGGTATAGGGCACCACCAGAACATCGCCGGGCTGGAATTTCTCCGCCACCTCGTCAGTGCTGTGGCAGATGCACAGCGGACCGGAGGCTTTTTTCTCCCCGATGCCAACGGCGTTCACCAATGCGCCGCCCACCTGCTGAATTCGGATCATGTTGGTGGTTCCGGCTACACCCACCGGCACACCGGCGGTGACTACCACCAGATCGCCCTCGTGGACCACACCCGCCTGGGCCGCCGCCTGAACAGCAAAGTCCACCAGCTCGTCAGTGCTGCTGGCGTAGGGCATCATAATAGGCTCCACACCCCAGTACAGGGCCATCTGCCGCCGGACCTGCTGATCCAGCAAGCAGGCGATGATGGGGGTGCCGGGATGGAACCGGCTCACCAGCCGGGCGGTAGTTCCCCGCTGGCTGACGGTGAGAATGGCGTCCGCTCCGATCTCCTGCGCCGTGGTGCAGGCGGCGTGGGCGGTAGCCGCCGCCACGGAAAGCCGGTTTCGTCCGCCGGCCATCTGGGTCATGCGCTTGACATGGTTGATGTCACTCTCCGTCCGCCGGGCGATGGCATCCATGGTTTTCACGGATTCCACCGGATACCGGCCCGCCGCCGTCTCGCCGGAGAGCATGATGGCAGAGGTGCCGTCATAGATGGCGTTGGCCACGTCGGTGATCTCCGCACGGGTGGGCCGAGGATTTTCCATCATGGAATCCAGCATCTGTGTGGCGGTGATGACCGGCTTGCCGCAGGCCACACACCGGGCGATCATATTCTTTTGGATCAGGGGGATCTCCGCAAAGTCGATCTCCACACCCATATCGCCGCGAGCCACCATAATGCCGTCCGCCGCGTCCAGGATCTCCGGAAGATTGCTGACGCCCTCCTGATTTTCGATCTTGGCGATGATCCGCATCCGGGAGCCGGCCTTGTCCAGCACGTGCCGCAGCTCCCGTACGTCTGCGGCGGAACGGACAAAGCTGGCTGCCACATAGTCGAACCCCTGCTCCACGCCGAAGAGGAGATCGTCCCGGTCCTGCTGGCTCATGTAGGGCATATTCAGCCGCACACCGGGGACATTGACCCCCTTGTGATTCTTCATATCACCGTCATTTTCCACCCGGCAGCGGATCTCCGTCTCGCTGCTCTCCAGAACGGTCAGCCGCACCAAACCGTCGTCCAGCAGGATGGTATCCCCCGCTTTGACGTCACCAGGCAGTTCTCCGTAGGTGATGGAGCAGCGGTGCGCATCGCCCTCCACCTGGACGGTGGTCAGGGTGAATTCCTGGCCGGCGGTCAGATGGACCCGTCCGCCGGCAAAGTCCTTCAGTCGGACCTCAGGCCCCTTGGTATCCAGCATGGCCGCCACCGGTGCGTCCAGCTCTTCCCGCAGTGCCTTCAGCGCGTCCAGCCGTGCCTTATGCTCCGCGTGGGTCCCGTGGGAAAAGTTGAAGCGGGCCACGTTCATCCCTGCCTGGATCATCTCCCGCAGGACGCCTTCCCGGTCCGTGGAGGGGCCAAGGGTACATACAATCTTTGTCTTTCGCATCTCACGCACTCCTTCCGCCATTTCAAAAGAAACGCCGATTCTCTCCCATTTTGAAGTAATCGTTTTTCTCAGTCATTTTATCACAAACCTATTCTTGTGAAAAGACAGCAATCTGTAAAATTTTCATTTCATCTTTTGAAGCTCTGCACAAAAAGATCCCCCCACCAAATCCCGGTACAGATGCCGTCCGCCATTTTTCCGCACTTCCCGCCGGAACCGTTTGCTTCTTTCCGGCTTCTGCTATATAATTGCGTATAGGGTAAATTTCTCACCGCCCTGCGGGGAATGTATCGAGGAGGTAATAACGTATGCACTACATCGGCATTGATCTCGGCGGCACCAGCATCAAAGGGGCCGTTGTCACAGAAGGCGGCACGATCCTGAAGGAAGCCTCCTGCCCCACTCAGAGGGAATTGGGACCCGAGCACGTGGCCCGCGAGATCGCCGGGCTGATCACAGCTCTGGCGGAAGGCTACGATCCCCATGTGATCGGCGGCGTGGGCGTAGGCTGTCCCGGCATTGTGGAGGATCACAGCGGTATCGTACGCTACTCTGTCAATCTATATTGGGAAAATTTTGATCTCCGGGCCGCCGTTCAGAAATACAGCGGTTATACCGTCCGTCTGGCCAACGACGCCAACGCCGCCGCGCTGGGCGAGGTGGTAGCGGGCTGCGCTCAGAATGTGGACAGTGCCGTGATCCTGACGCTTGGTACCGGCGTAGGCAGCGGTGTGGTGCTGAATGGAAAGATTCTGACGGGCTGCACCGGCGGCGCAGCGGAGCTGGGACATATGGTAATTGAGGACGGCGGCACTCCCTGCGCCTGCGGAAGAAAAGGCTGCTTTGAAACCTACGCTTCCGCCACCGGTTTGATCCGCATGGCGAAGGAGGCCATGGCCCAGCATCCGGAAAGCCTGCTCCACGCCACCGCCGCAGAGGTTGGTGATGTCAACGGCCAGACCATTTTCCGTGCCAAGGAGCAGGGAGACCCTACCGCCGTCGCCGTGGTGGAGCGGTACATCCACTACCTCTCCGTAGGTATCGCCAACGTCATCAACTGCTTCTATCCCGAGGTGGTGGCGCTCTCCGGCGGCATCGCCAATCAGGGAGAGGCGCTGCTGGCTCCCCTGCGGGAAGCCGTTGCGCCCCAGGTCTATGGCAATCAGTATTTGCAGACTCACACCCGCATCCTCGGCTGTACGCTGGGCTACCACGCCGGGATCATCGGCGCGGCCATGCTGCCCACCGCCCTGTGACCACATAATCATCTGCCAAAAACCGCCCCGGTCTTGCTTCACGACAAGACCGGGGCGGTTCTTCGTATGTTTCTATTGCAGATTTAAAATTGAATGGGCCTCCTTTGGCAGCCGTGTTACTTGTTCTTCCGCATCATGGCCGCATCAGCATCCAACAGCTGCTGAGAGGCGTCCTCCAACTGCTCCGGCTTCTCGTAGCGGTCCGCCAAGCGGCTCTCCACCAGCTTTTCCTGCGGTTCGCCGCGGAAAACCAGCTTCAGCAGGATCGGCGTCAGGATCGTGCCGCCTACCACGGTAATGACCACCGGCGTCATCATCGCGCTGCTGAGGACACCCATGGACAGGCCCCGGTTGGCTACGATCAATGCCACCTCGCCGCGGCAGACCATGCCCACGCCCACCTGAATGCTCTCCCGCTCCGTAAAGCCGCAGAGCTTCGCCCCCAAGCCGCAGCCCGCCAGCTTGGAAATAACGGAGATCACCAGCAGCAGGACGGAAAATGCCAGCATCCCGCCGCTGACGCCGTCCAGCTTGACGTTGATGCCGATGGCAGCAAAGAACACCGGCGTCAGCAGCAGATAGCCAAGAGGATTGTACTTGGACTGGATATAGGTGCCCTTGGGGGTACAAGCCACGACCAGACCAGCGGCATAGGCGCCGGTGATGTCCGCCACGCCGAAAAACTCCTCCGCGCAGTAGGCCATCACCAGGCAGAGCACAAAGGCCAGAACGGAGTTGCGGTGGCTTGCCCAGCCCCCCTGCCGCTTCAGCATCCAGCAAAACAGGCGGTTGGCCCCCACACCGGCCACAGCCGCGAAGATAAAGAAGCCCAGGATCTTCAGCAGGACCAAGCCAACGCTCTCCCCGCCGCCGGCCAGACTGCTGACCAGAGTCAGCGCCACAAGGCCCAGCACATCGTCGATCAGGGCCGCTGCCAGAATGGTGTTGCCCACCTTCGTTTCCAGCTTGCCCATCTCCTTCAGCGTCTCCACCGTGATGCTGACGGAGGTTGCCGTGAGAATCGTGCCCACAAATACATTTTCCAGCATACCAGTGCTCTCGATCAAGTCCACGGCCGCAGCGCCCCAGGCCAGAGCCGTGCCCATGAGCAGGGGCACGATCACACCCAGCAGAGCCACCCAGAAGCCGGCCTTGCCGCTGTTTTTCAACTCGTTGATGTCCGTTCCCATACCGGCGGAGAACATCAGCACGATGACGCCCAATTCGCTGAGCTGGGAAATAAATTCAGTTTCTGTCAGAACATTCAGTCCAGCAGGACCCAGGATCAGGCCCGCCAGCAAAGCGCCCACTACCTGAGGCATCTGAAACCGCTGTGTCAGAAGGCCCAGCAGCTTCGTACTTAACAAAATCAACGCCAGATCCAGTAAATAATGGTATGACACAAAAAACTCCTCTCCATGCGGTTCCACCGCATACACACATTTTTTCACAAGGCCCTTATTTTATCGCTTTCCCCGATTTTTGCAATGGTCATTTTGCACAAAACAGCCGTTAATTTTTGTTAAGACTTCCTAAGCAAGCTTTTGCAGAGGTGCCTGCCGTTTTTCCGGCCAGCGGCGCTATGTTCCATTCTCTGCAAGTGTTTAATATTTGTTAAAAATTTTTTCACACTTTTTCTCGCAGAACCGCCTATAATCTCCAAAATGTGATTTTTATTCTACTGACACGCCGCATTTTCCCGCGGCTGAGAGGATCTTGATTATGAAGCTGCCTCTGATCGATTACCGCCAGTTCCGTCTGAGCCGGCTGAATACCCCGCAGTTCCGGCATCTGAAGCTGCTGCTGTTCTGGCCGATTTTCAGTCTGGTATTCTGTTATCTGGAAAACTACCGCCCCGCCGTCTACTATGCCCCCATGCGCTGCGCGCTGGATCATTGGATCCCCTTCTGCAAGTGGTTCGTCATCCCCTACGCGTTCTGGTTTCTTTTTGTAGGTGGAATGCTGCTCTACACCTTATTTTATAACATCCCCGCTTTCCGGCGGATGATGTGGTTCATCATCCTGACGTACTCCTTTGCTCTGGTGACCTACCTTCTCTTCCCCAACTGCCAGCATCTGCGGCCCACACTGCTGGGCGGCGACCTGCTGACGCGGTTCACCGCAAAGCTGTATGCCGCAGACACCAACACCAACGTCTGCCCCTCTATTCACGTCATCGGCTCCTTCGCGGTGTACTTCGCCGCCCGGGATATCCGGCGCTTCCGCGCCAAGGGCTGGCGGCTGGGCTTCCTGACCATGGCCGTGCTCATCAGCCTGTCTACCGTATTCCTCAAGCAGCACTCCGTTCTGGATGTGCTGGCTGGGCTGGCCGTCTGCGCCGCGGCTTATCCCCTGGTCTATCGGGTGCCCACCGGAGCCGCTTCTCTGATCCCCGCCGGAGGGCTTGGTCGAAAGCGGTCTCCGGAACTGTAACACCTCTTGCCTTTCCCACTCTGTCCCCTTATAATAGAGGGACAGAGTTTTTTTGTCGCATCGCCCCATTTTCAGACGACACCGCTCAGGAGGAAACCGCCATGCCCACGATCATCCCCATCACCGATTTTGCCGCCCCGGAACTGGATATCTATGCCCGCTTGACGGAAAATCAGCTTTTGAACCGGGCGGATCCGGCCAACGCCCTGTTCGTGGCGGAAAGCCCTCTGGTCATCGGCCGGGCACTGGACGCCGGGTGTACGCCGGTATCCTTCCTGATGGAGACAAAGCACGTCAACGGCAAGGGTGCGGAGATCCTGGCCCGCTGTCCGGCGGATATTCCCGTTTACGCGGCGGAGCTGAAGGTCCTGACCCAGCTCACCGGCTTTCATCTGACCCGGGGGATGCTCTGCGCCATGCGGCGGCCGCCGCTGCCCACGGTGGAGGAGATCTGCGCCAAATCCCGGCGGATCGCCGTACTGGAAAACGTGATGAACCCTACCAACATTGGCGCCATCTTCCGTTCCGCTGCGGCGTTGGGGATGGACGCGGTACTGCTGACCGCCGCCGGCAGCGATCCCCTGTACCGCCGGGCCAGCCGGGTCAGCATGGGCAATGTGTTTCTGGTACCCTGGACCTATCTGCCGGAGGGTGTGGATTGGACGGAGACTTTGCGGCAATACGGCTTCAAGACTGCTGCCATGGCCCTGCGGGAGGACTCCATCCGTCTGAATGACCCTCATCTTGCCCGGGAGCCTAAGCTGGCTGTGGTCATGGGCACGGAAGGAGACGGGCTTGCCTCCAACACCATTGCTCACTGCGACTATACGGTGATGATCCCTATGACTCACGGGGTGGACTCCCTGAATGTGGCGGCAGCCAGTGCTGTGGCCTTTTACCAGTTGGGGCTGATGAGCTGCCCAGAATGAATATTTCGCAAAATATTCATTCTATTATTCAAATATTTGGCAGTTCGTGAATGAATCGTCCATTTTCCCTGCGAATATGGCGTTTTTTAGCTATATCCGCCATTTTTTGCAGCAATTCCGTCCTGTGGCTAAAGGCCTTCCTCTCCAAGGTTCTGTAAACACAATTTTTTCGATCAACAGCAAAACGGTAAAAAGCAGGCGCAGGATATAACCTGCGTCT
>UQUC01000096.1 GCA_900544105.1 uncultured Oscillibacter sp.
CCACTGCTTTTTCGGCTTTGTTTTCAGCCTTCTTTGGGTCCAGGGTCTTCATTGTGGGGAACAGGATGACCTCCCGGATGGTGTCCGCGCCGGTGAGCAGCATGACGCAGCGGTCGATGCCCATGCCCATGCCGCCCGTGGGAGGCATGCCGTATTCCATGGCGGTGAGGAAATCCTCGTCCAGCATTTCGGTCTCGTCATCGCCCCGCTCCCGCTGCTCCACCTGCTTTTCAAAGCGCTGGCGCTGGTCGATGGGGTCGTTCAGCTCGGAATAGGCGTTGGCCAGCTCACTGTGGCAGATGAATAGCTCGAAGCGCTCCGTCAGCCGGGGGTCGGCGGGGCTGCGCTTGGTCAGGGGGCTGACCTCCACAGGATACATGGTGATGAAGGTGGGCTGGATCAGCTTCTCCTCCACCTTCTGATCGAAGCAGGCATACAGGGCGTTGCCCCAGGTCTTTTCGGCAGCATCCGCCAGCTCCACGCCCACGGCCTTGGCCGCGGCCACAGCCTCGGCGTCATCGGTGATGGCGCCGAAGTCCACGCCCACATACTCCTTGACGGCGTCCACCATGGTCAGCCGGCGCCAGCCGGGAGTCAGGTCGATCTGCTCGCCCATCCACTCCACCTGATAGCTGCCGTTGATCTCCTTGGCAGCGCCTGCCAGAATACCCTCGGCAATGTCCATCATGGTGTGGAAGTCGGCGTAAGCCTGATACATCTCCACGGTGGTGAATTCGGGGTTGTGCTTGGGGTCCATGCCCTCGTTGCGGAAAATGCGGCCGATCTCATATACACGGTCCATGCCGCCCACGATGAGCCGCTTCAGCGGCAGCTCCGTGGCGATGCGCATGTACATGTCAATGTCCAGGGTGTTGTGATGGGTGATGAAGGGCCGGGCGGCGGCACCGCCGGCGATGGTGTTCAAAACAGGGGTCTCCACTTCCATGTAGCCCATGTTGTCCAGATAGTTCCGCATGAACTTGATGAACTGAGAACGGATAACGAAGTTCTTCTTCACCTCAGGGTTCACCATCAGGTCCACATAGCGCTGACGGAACCGCAGTTCCTTGTCCTGCAGGCCGTGGAACTTCTCCGGCAGGGGCAGGAGGGACTTGGACAGCAGGGTGATGTTATGCGCCCGGACGCTCATCTCGCCCCGCTGGGTGCGGAACGCCTCGCCCTCGACGCCCACGATGTCGCCGATGTCGAACTTCTTGAACTTCTTATAGACCTCTTCGTCCATCTCGTCCTGACGGGCGTAGAGCTGGATGCGGCCGTCCCGGTCCTGCAAATCGCAGAAAGATACCTTGCCCATGCCGCGCTTGCTCATGAGGCGGCCTGCCACCTTGACGGGTTTGCCCTCCATAGCGTCGAAGTTGTCCTTGATCTGCTGGGAGGTCGCATCCCAGTCAAAGCGGGTGATCACAAAGGGGTTCTGGCCCTCCGCCTGGAGATTCGTCAGCTTCTCCCGGCGAATACGGGTCTGCTCGGACAGGCTCAGCTCCGGCTGGGCCTGGGGATTCTTCTGTTCAGCCATGATTCTTCTCCTTAGCGTTCGATCTTCTTGACGGTGTAACGGATGTTGCCGAAGGGCGCTTCCACCACGACCTCCTGGCCTTCCTTGGCGCCCAGGAAGGCCTTACCGAAGGGAGACTCCTCGGAGATGATGCCGTGCATGGGATCGGACTCCTGAGAGCCGACGATCTTATAGCTGGCTTCCTTGCCGTCGGTGCCCTGAACGGTGACGGTGCAGCCGATGGTGATGGTGTCAGACGCGGCGGACTCATCCACGATGACCACGTGCTGCAGGATCACTTCCAGCTCGGCAATGCGGGAATAGAGCTTGCCCTGCTCGTTCTTTGCCTCATCATACTCGCTGTTTTCGCTGAGGTCGCCGAAGCCGCGGGCGATCTTGATCTGCTCCGCCACCTCGTCGGACCGGGTGGTCTTCAGATAATTCAGTTCCTGCTCCAGCTCGTCCTTACGAGCTTGGCTCATTTTGTATTCTTTTTCCATTTCGGCTGTTCCTTTCATTATCCTGAAGTGTATAACACTCCTAATTTACCATGGTTTTATATTGTAATAGGTATCTCCCGGATTGTCAAGGGCAAAAGGCTCTGATTTCGGGAACAGCCCCTTTGTTTTCCGTTTCTCCCAGCTGCACGGACACCTGCCCCGGCCGCAGAGCGCCGGTCCGCCACAGGACCGACAGAAGCTGGCCCCGGTCAAGGCCTTCCGGCAGCCTGGCCTCCACCTCCGGCGGCAGCAGAAGTCGGGGCAGGGGCAGTGATTCGTCATATAGCGGCAAAAAGCCGCCGCCCTGCGCTTCCGTGGGGTCAAAGGCCATGTGGACAGACACCGGCTCCCGCTCCGTCTCCGGGTTCAGCACGATGGACACACCGTATTCCCGCCGCAGACGGCGGCACAGCTCCTCCCCGCCGAAGGGGACCTTCAATATGAGATACCGGTGCCGCAGAGCCAGCTCCGTCACCGTCCGCACCACCTCGCCGGAGAGGGCATCCGCCGTGATCAGCACCCGCGCCCCGGCGGGGTTTTCCCCCCGGAACCGCAGCAACTCTCCGCACCAGTCCGCGGCGATGGCCCGCCGGAGCGACAGGGTCTCTACCGGGCGCAGCCCCTCCGGCAGAGCCTCCGCTGAGGCCCCGGCAGGCAGCACCACCTGTTCCACCCTCTGCCGCAGCAGCTTTTTCCCGGCGGTACGGAGCCTCCGCCGCTCCGTTAAGGGGTTCCTGCGCCGGTCCCGCGTCATCCGGGCGCAGAGAAACCGGATATGCAGAACGCTGACCTCCTTTAACGTAACAGGACGGGTCCAATGCCCGCTTGGTTCCCAAAGCATCATTCCTACCATAACGATCAACCTCCTGCCCCATGGTATGGGACAGGAGGTCGATTCAGAACGGTTCGCCGTTCCTTACTTCTTTTTCAGTTCGCTGAGGATACAAAGCCCCATGGCCAGCACAGGCAGCAGTCCCCGCAGACACAGAAAGCCCTGCGGATCGCCTAAGCGGATATTGGCATCGGCAAACAGTCCCACAACCCACGCGGCCAGCGTGGCGTTGATCGCTTTCAGATACATTCGCACTTCCTCCTTTTATTTGCCCACTGAGGTGCCAGAGAGGGTGTAGCCCGTCAGATACCCTTTTTTCGGCGCCGCGCCGTGGCTCAGGGGATTGATCCGCACATTGTTTTCCACCACCTCAAAGTGGAGGTGGGGCCCAGTGGAGTGTCCGGTGGAGCCGGTAATGCCGATGGTCTGTCCCTGCTTGACATAGGTTCCCACGCTGACCTTGATGCTGCTCATGTGAGCGTACAGGGTGGTGTTGCCCACACCGTGAGAAATGACCACATAGTTGCCGTAGGAGCTGGACCGCTGGGCGATGATGACCGTACCCGCCTTGGCAGCGTACACCGGACTGGTGTAACCCACCCGGCCGATGTCGGTGCCCTTGTGGTTGGTGGAGCCAACGCCGCCGGGAGAATTACGCCCGCCTACGGTGGAGGTGATATACCGGCTGTCCACCGGCCAGATGTAGCCGCCGGGGTTAGTGTTGTATTTCTTTCCCTCCGCCGCCATCTGTTCTTCCAGCTTCTTCTGCATCTGCTTGACCTGCTGCTCGATGCGGCGCTCCTCAGCCTCCAGCTCCTTCAGTGTGGCCTGATACTCGGCGGCGTTGTCGTCGATCTCCTTGACCAGCTTGTTGGCCTCGTCCCGCTGGGCGCTGAGCTGCTTTTTCTGGGTCTCCAGTTCTGTTTTGGCGGCTTCCAGCGCCGCCTTATTGGTTTCCAGACCGGCTTTCTTCTCCGCGATCTCCGCCTGCAGGGTCTGAAGATCCTGAATCACCCGCCGGTCATAATCCATGACCTCGTTGATAAAGTCCAGACTGCCCAGCAGGTCGGAAAAGCTGTTGGCCTTGAACAGCACCGACCAATAGCTGATGGTGCCCCGCTCCTCCATTTCCCGGACCCGCTTGCAGAACAGCTCATATTGAGCCTCCTCCCGCTGCTGGGCGTCCGCCAGTTCGGTTTCCGTCTGAGAAATAAGGGCGTTGTAGTCGGAGATCTGAGCCTCCGTGTTGCTGATCTTGGCGTTGGTGTTGGCGATCTGGTCATCCAGAAGGGTCTTTTTCTGCACCGCCGCCGCCTTATCGTTCTTCAGACTATTGAGCTTGCTCTGGATCTCCTTTTGTTTTTTATCCAGGCTGGCGGCGTTCCCTTTCAGGGCGTCGATATCCGCCTGGGTGACCTTAGCGGCCATGGCCGGGGCCGCATTCACCGTCAGGCACAGCACCGCACAGAGCAGCGCGGCGCAGATGCGGACATAGCGCTTGCTTTTCTTCATGTCCGCCCTCCTTTACACCTGAAGGAACCGCCGGATGGCGGAAAGGCTTCCGCCTACGCCAATGAGGATGCCGGCCCCCAGAAATACACCGCCCACCGGCTTCCAGAGCTGCTGGAAGGGCACGATGGAAAGGAGCTGTAAGGTGTCATTGTTGGCAACGCCCCGCGCAATGGCTTCATACAAGCCCCATTGCAGCAAAAAGGCCAGGATCGCACCAGTGAGGCCCAACATGAAGCCCTCATACACAAAGGGCCAGCGGATAAAGCCGTTGGTCGCGCCCACCATTTTCATAATGGCGATCTCATCCCGCCGGTCAAAGGTGGTGAGCTTGATGGTGTTGGAAATAATGAACATGGACACCACAAACAGCACCGCGATCAGCGTCAGGCAGATGACCGTGGCGATATTCCGGACTGTGATGAAGCCGTTGGTCAGCTCCGCATAGGCGTTGATGCCGCCGATGCCGGGAATGGTCTTGATGAGTTCCACCGTCTGGCTCTGGAGTTTCAGCTCCTTGACCTTGATGGCGAACCGGTCCCGGAGGATGTTGGGGTCCAGATCCTGAAAATATTCCTCATCCGGGTGTTCGCTGATAAAGGACTGCATGGCCTCCTCACGGGAGATAAAGGTGACGGACGCCACATTGTCCACCGCTTCCAGTTTCTTTTGCAGGGCCTTGGCCTGTGCCACCGTATAGCTGTCATCCACAAACGCTAAAATCTCATTGTCCCGCTCCGCCTGCTTCAAGTTGGCGTCCGCGTTGACGGCCACCAGCGTAAAGGTGCCCATGATCAGCAGGCACGCCACGGTAATGCCGATGGCGGCGAAGGACATGAAGCCGTGGCTGAACATATTGGAAAGGCCCTCATGGAAGAAATATCCGAAATCGTGTTTACTCATGGATATGCCCTCCCACATAGCCGCCTACACTGTCGTTGATGATGCGGCCCTGGTCAATGGTGATGACTCGCTTGCCGAATTTGTTTACCAGATCCTTTTCATGGGTCACCACCACCACGGTGGTACCAAGCTGGTTGATCTTCACCAGCAGCGTCATGATCTCCATGGAGCGCTCCGGGTCAAGATTGCCGGTAGGCTCATCGGCGATGATGGTAGCAGGGTTGTTCACCAGCGCCCGGGCAATGGCCACGCGCTGCTGCTCGCCGCCGGAAAGCTCGCTGGGGAAATTCTCCGCCTTCTTTTCCAGACCCACCAGCTGCAAAACGTATGTAATGCGCTGTTTGATCTCTTTTTTCGGCATACCAACAGCCCGCATGACAAATTCCAGATTTTCATAGACCGTTTTTTTCTCGATCAGGCGGAAATCCTGGAAAATAACCCCCAGCGTCCGGCGCATCATGGGAACCTGCCGTTCCGCAATGTTGCTGACAGAAAAGCCGTTGATCATGATACGGCCCGCCGTGGGGACCTCCTCTCCAGTGAGCATTTTGATAATGGTAGATTTTCCGGACCCGGAGGGGCCCACTAAAAATACAAATTCGCCGTCCTCAATGGCGGCGCTGATACCCCGGATGGCACGGGTCCCGTTGGGATATTCCATTTCCACGTCTTTCAGGCGGATCATCAAGCAGTCTCCTTATTCGTTGTCCAATCGGCCTGTCCCCTTGGGATCTGGTCGACATAATATTATACATAGCTACATTATATACGGCTTTTCGGGACATTGCAACGTTTCCTTGCAGATTCCTTTCAAAGTTTTTCCCAGGAAATTTTACCAGTCCCGCGCTGCCCCCCGCTCCTTGGAAAGCCGTTTTTTGCTTCGGGATCGGTCTCCATCTCAACAAAAAACCAGGAAGCCTGATGGCTTCCCGGTCTCAGCGTGTCGAAAAAGTCTTTTCTCCCCGCTGAGCAAGTTTTCAGAACTTCAT
>UQUC01000097.1 GCA_900544105.1 uncultured Oscillibacter sp.
GAGAAGCAGGAGATGATCGTGGTCTGCAAGCCCGAGGACTCCAAGGCGTGGTACGATAAGCTGTGGAACTTCTCCGTGGAGCTGTTCCGTTCCATGGATATCCCCGTGCGCCAGCTGGAATGCTGCTCCGGCGATCTGGCCGACCTGAAGGTGAAGTCCTGCGACATTGAGGCCTGGTCCCCCCGTCAGCAGAAGTACTTTGAGGTGTGCTCCTGCTCCAACCTGGGCGACGCTCAGGCCCGCCGTCTGCGGATCCGCTACAAGGACGAAAACGGCAAGATGCAGCTCTGCCACACGCTGAACAACACCTGTGTGGCACCTCCCCGTATGCTGATCGCCTTCCTGGAAAACAACCTCCAGGCGGACGGCACCGTGAAGATCCCCGAGGTCCTGTGGCCCTATATGGGCGGCACCAAGGTTCTGGTCCCGACCAAGAAGTAAATTCTTCACGTAGCCCTATAAAAACAAGAAATCGGTCAGAGGCTACGAATTGTATTATTTGAATAGAATAATACAATTCGTAGCAGGCCGATACAGCTTATAGCAGACCGCAGAGACCACCGTGGGATCATTTTGGTCCTGAAAACGGCCCTATTCCGGTCTGCGCTCTGAAACCCTTGCGGCGCAACGGTTTCAGCTTTCAAGATTTTTCGACCAAAAGGAGGTTCTTCCTGTGTCCGCACCCGAAAAGGAAAAAAGCTTCATGGGAGAGTTCAAAACCTTTATCGCCCGAGGCAATGTGATGGATATGGCCGTCGGCGTCATCATCGGTGGTGCGTTTGGTAAGATCTCCACTTCCCTTGTGAATGACGTCATCATGCCCCTGATCTCCGTGCTCACCGGCGGCGTTGATTTTTCCAACTGGAAGATCGTACTGAAGGCCGCTGTCGCCGGAGCCGACGGGGGGATCGATCCCGCTACGGAGGTTGCCATCAAATATGGCAGCTTCCTAGCCACGATTCTGGATTTTCTCATCATCGCCTTTGCGGTGTTCCTGATGATCAAGACCATCAACGGCTTCCACGACAAGCTGAAAAAGCAGGAGGAAGCCCCTGCCGAAGAACCCGCCCCGCCGGAGCCCTCCAACGAGGAAAAGCTGCTGACGGAGATCCGGGATCTGCTGAAAGATAAGAAATGATGGAAACACATCTGCGAAAAGGCCTGGCGGAATTAGGGCTGGGCGATGACGCCGCCCCCTCCCTGCTGCGGTTCGGAGAACTGCTGCTGGAAAAAAACAAGGTGATGAATCTCACCGCCATCACGGATCCGGAGGATGTGGCATCCCTCCACTTTTTAGACAGCGCCGCGTTGTTGACATTGGCAGATCTCAAGGGCAAAACCGTGGTGGATGTAGGCACCGGCGCGGGTTTTCCCGGTATGCCCTTGAAAATTTTGGAGCCGTCCATCCGCATGACGCTGCTGGATTCCTTGGGCAAGCGGATCACCTTCTTACAGGAGGTCTGCGACGAGCTGAGATTGCAGAACGTGCAGTGTGTTCACGCCCGGGCGGAGGAATTTGCCGAGGCACACCGGCAGAGCTTTGACTTCGCCGTATCCCGGGCCGTGGCAAATCTCAGTGTGCTATGTGAGTTTTGCCTGCCGCTGGTGAAGGTGGGTGGATACTTCCTGTCCATGAAGTCCGTGGAGTCCGGTGAGGAACTGGAAGCCGCCCAAAAAGCTATCAAAACCCTGGGCGGACGGGTGGAGCGGACGGCCGACTATCAGATCCCCGGTACAGAAGTGGTCCATCGGGTGATTTTTATAAAAAAAATTGCCGAAACACCAAAAAAATATCCCAGACCATTTGCAAAAATCAAAAAGAATCCGTTATAATAAGGATACTGGCAGCTGAAAGTGAGGTGGCGTCGTGAGCGGACAATGTATCGCGGTAGTGTCCGGCAAGGGCGGCACCGGTAAGACCTCCCTGACTGCCGGAGTCGGCACCGCGCTGGCCCAGAGCGGCAAGCGGGTGCTGTGCGTGGACTGCGACATCGGACTGCGGAATCTGGATCTGGCCTTGGGACTGACGGACCGGGCGCTGATGGATTTCTCCGATGTGGCGCTGGACCGCTGCCCGCTGGAAGCGGCTGTGGTGGCGCATCCCAGTATCCCCAATCTCTATCTGCTGACGGCGCCTGTGCGAATGCGGGGGCCTGCCGTGACGGAGGAGGACTTTCGGCGGATGCTGCGAAAGATCCGGCAGCAATTTGACTTCTGTCTGCTGGACGCACCGGCAGGACTGGGACTGGGATTCCGGCTGGCAGTCTGCGGTGCAGACCGCTGCGTGGTAGTGACCACGCAGGACGCTTCCTCCCTGCGGGACGCCCAGCATACCGTGATGGAGCTGCGGCAGTTCGGCTCCGGCCGGCTGCATCTGGTGGTGAACCGGGTGCGAAAAAAACTGCTGCACAGTATGCACGCCACCATTGACGACGCCATGGACAAGGCAGGTCTGCCCCTCATCGGCGTGGTACCGGAGGATGACGCGCTGCCTGTGTCCCTGAATCAGGGAACTCCCCTTCTGCTGCGCTCCTACAACGGAGCGGCCAGCGCATACCGAAATATCGCAATTCGATTGCAGGGTGGAAAAGCGCCGCTGCTGCGAATCAGATAAGAACCCCAGAAAGGAGATCGACAGATGAATATTGCTATTATGTCGCATGACAACCGGAAGGACCTGATGGTACAGTTCTGTACCGCCTACGCCGGCATTCTCTCCCAGCATAACCTGTACGCTACCAACACCACCGGACACATGGTAGCGGAAGCCACGGGTCTGAAGGTGCACTGCTTCCTGTCCTATGCCCACGGCGGCAGCCAGCAGATCGGCGCCCGCATCGCCTACAATGAATTCGATCTGGTACTGTTTTTCAACGACCCCAGCAACGAAAAGATGGCCGGTGAGATCAGTTACATCTCCCGCCTGTGCGACCAGAACAATGTGCCCTTCGCCAGCAACATTGCCACAGCGGAAATGCTGGTACTGGGTCTGGCCCGTGGTGATCTGGACTGGCGTATGATCGTCAATCCCGCCAGCAACCGGCCCATCGCTTGACAAATCGCCGGAAAACGGCTACTATCAAATGAATACACCGCTATGACGCCGCAGCAGTAGGCCGGAACGCAGTCTCACAGAGAGGGGTGCAATGCTGAAAGCATCCCGTCTGCCCCGGAGGAAGGACAGCGGCGGAGCGGGGACGGAAACGTCCACGGTCCCCTTCCCGTACCAGAAGGCCAAAGGGGGCAGTCTGCCCCGAATTTGGGTGGCACCACGAAGCGTAAGCTCTCGTCCCAAAGCTATGGGACGGGAGCGTTTTTTTGCAGTTTTTACGATCCTATAACGCCCCGTTTCAGCAGAAAAACTCAGTAATATCACCCGAAAAGGAGTATTTTTATGGCAAAA
Organism: uncultured Oscillibacter sp.; assembly: GCA_900544105.1. Classification (GTDB taxonomy): domain Bacteria; phylum Bacillota; class Clostridia; order Oscillospirales; family Oscillospiraceae; genus Oscillibacter. The sequence goes on from UQUC01000097.1 coordinate 3,404, forward strand.
ATGACCCCCCGGACGCTGTCCGGCTTTATGGAGCTTCTCCCGGCGCCCCAGCAGCAGATGGAGCGCATTATGGAGGTCCTCCGCAAGACCTATTCCCTGTACGGCTTCACACCCCTGGATACCCCCGTCATCGAGTCCAGTGAGGTGCTGCTGGCCAAAGCCGGCGGCGAGACGGAAAAGCAGATCTACCGCTTCCAGAAGGGCGACAGCGACCTCTCCCTCCGCTTTGACCTGACGGTGCCCCTGGCCAAGTATGTGGCCCTCCACTACAACGAACTCTCCTTCCCCTTCCGCCGGTATCAGATCGGCAAGGTGTACCGGGGCGAGCGTGCCCAGCGAGGCCGCTTCCGGGAATTCTATCAGGCAGATATCGACATCATCGGTGACGGTAAGCTGGACATCACCAACGAGGCGGAGATCCCCTCCATCATCTATCAGACCTTCTCCACCCTGGGACTGAAGCGGTTCCAGATCCGGGTGAACAACCGGAAGATCCTGAACGGCTTCTACGCCATGCTGGGCCTGACGGAGAAATCCGCCGACGTGATGCGGACGGTAGACAAGCTGGATAAGATCGGTCCCGAAAAGGTAAAAACCATTCTGGTGGAGGATTTCGCCGTCAGCGAGAGCGACGCCGACGAGATCTTGAAGTTCATCGCCATCAAGGGCAGCAATGCAGAGGTCCTGACGGCGCTGGAGGGCTACACCGGCAGAAATGAGATGTTCGATCAGGGGCTTAGCGAGCTGAACACCGTGGTGAAGTATCTGGCGGACTTTGGCGTGCCCGCGGAGAATTTCGCCGTGGATCTCACCATTGCCCGTGGCCTGGATTACTACACCGGCACGGTCTATGAGACCACGCTGCTGGATCACCCGGAGATCGGCTCCGTGTGCTCCGGCGGACGGTATGACAATCTGGCGGAGTTCTACACCGACAAGCAGCTCCCCGGCGTGGGTATCTCCATCGGCCTGACCCGGCTGTTCTATGTGCTGGGCGAGCAGGGGATGCTGAATCCGGAGCTGCCCACCGCCCCGGCGGATGTGCTGATCCTGCCTATGACGGAGGACCTCTCCCCCGCCATCGCGCTGGCCACCCAGTTGCGGCAGGCGGGCATCCGCACCCAGCTGCACTGCGAACAGAAGAAGTTCAAGGCCAAAATCAGCTATGCCGATAAGCTGTCCATCCCCTATGTGATCTTCCTGGGCGAGGACGAGATCAACGCCGGTGTGGTGGCCTGCAAGGACATGAAGTCCGGCGAGCAGACTAAACTGAATACGCAGGAGACCATCGACCGGATCAAGGCCGGTCTTGCCGAACTGGAAAAAGGAAGCGTGATCGTGGAATAACCACGGAAAGGAGCCTGTTATGAAGCCGACTCTGAAGCGTGACCTGCCGCTGCTGCTGGCGGCGCTGCTGGTGATCTGGGGGCTTTGGTATGCCCGGCCCATCGGTGTGGACACCCTGTATCCGGAGCTGGAGCCGGACATCATTGAGGTGTATTTGTCGGATTTCACCACATACCGCCATGAGGATCGGCGCTTGGAGTTTACCGCCGGGACAGAGGAATTTGACGATCTCTGGTCGGAGATTCGGGAATTGCGGTTCCGGCGCTCCCCCTTCAACGTGGTGGTGCAGGCCCTCCCCTTCTTAGAAGAGATCGTGGATACTTACGTCAAATACCCGGAAACCGATGATTTAGATACCATGTCTATCAGCTTCGCGCAGGACAACGGAACTGATGTCTGGCGGTCTGAGCATCTGAAATTCGATGTGGACGCGTGGAGTTACCTGGACTTTGACCATGGGGTCACGCTGCCGCTGTTGATGAAGAACGGCCACGAAATCGGGCAGAAAATGGCCCACGCGCTGTGGGAACAGGCGGCCGAATAAATACAATTCGTTATTTCTGATTTTAATTATACAATTTTAAATCACTTTTCATGGAAAGGAAGCAACAATATGATGCAGAATCGAACCCATACCTGTGGAGAGCTGCGCCTCAGTGACGCAGGCAAGCAGGTGAAAATTTCCGGCTGGATGGAGAACGTCCGCGTGGTCAGCGCCAATCTAGCCTTCGTGGTGGTCCGGGACTTCTACGGCACCACGCAGGTGGTGGCGGAGACCGAGGACATGGTGAACACCTTCAAGGCCATCACCAAGGAGTCCACCATCTCCGTGGAGGGCGTTGTCCGGGAGCGTGACAGCAAGACCGACAAGATGGCCACCGGCGACATTGAGATCGTCCCCGCTAAGGTGGAGGTGCTGGGCCGCTGCCAGCACAGCGAGCTGCCCTTCCAGATCAACCGCAGCCGGGAGGCCGACGAAGCCCAGCGGCTGAAGTACCGCTATCTGGATCTGCGGAACCCCGCCGTGAAGAAGAACATCATCCTGCGGTGCAACGTGGTGGCCGCCCTGCGGAAGTCCATGACCGAGCACGGCTTTTTGGAGATCACCACGCCCATTCTGACGGCCTCCTCCCCCGAGGGCGCCCGTGACTATCTGGTGCCTGCCCGGAACCATCCCGGCAAGTTCTACGCGCTGCCTCAGGCTCCTCAGCAGTTCAAGCAGCTGCTGATGACCTCCGGCTTCGACCGCTACTTCCAGATCGCCCCCTGCTTCCGTGACGAGGACGCCCGTGCGGACCGCTCCCCCGGCGAGTTCTATCAGCTGGATATGGAGATGGCCTTCGCCACCCAGGAGGA
>UQUC01000098.1 GCA_900544105.1 uncultured Oscillibacter sp.
TGCATCTCAAAGTGACTTTTACGCGCATTAACGGCACCTCCTTATTATTGGTATCGTTCCCGGCGTGCCGGGGATACCGACTGCCTCCCTGCGGTTTTGAAAGCGGCCCTCCCCTGTGCGTAAAGCGAAAAAACGCACAACAAAAAAGCCCTTTTTCACAGGTAATGCTGATTTTAACACAGAACCTCCCCGCCGTCAATCCTTTTTTTGCGAAAAATTGTAGAAACACCGTTTTTTTCCTTTGCAGACGGTTTTACCGGAGCGCCGCAGATTTTATCCGTCAGATTTTGCCGCTTTTTCCGTTGATTCCCGGCGGGATCCGCATTATAATGAGAGAAAATTTTCAGATTGCGAGGAAGCGCCCATGAGATATGACCGTGTTTACAACTTTTCCGCCGGACCTGCTATGATGCCGGAGTCCGTTCTGGAGGAGATCGCCGCCGAAGTGCTAAACTATCACGGCAGCGGTATGAGCGTCATGGAGATGAGCCACCGCTCTCCGGTATTTCAGGAGATCCTGTCTCAGGCGGAAGCCGATCTGCGGACGCTGATGCACATTCCTGATAACTATAAGGTACTCTTCATTCAGGGCGGCGGTACAGTGCAGTTTGCCATGGTCCCCATGAACCTGATGAAAAACGGCGTGGCCTGCTATGTGGAGACCGGTGCCTGGAGCAAAAAGGCCATTGCCGAGGCCAAGCGGTACGGTGAAGTCAAGATCGTTGCCTCCTCCGCCGATAAGAACTTCTCCTACCTCCCCGACTGCTCCGATCTGGACATCCCGGACAACGCCGATTACGTCTACATCTGCGAAAATGAGACCATCAACGGCACCGCCTACCACACGCTGCCAAACACCAAGGGCAAGGTTCTGGTGGCGGACCAGTCCTCCCTGTTCCTCTCCCGCCCCTGCGACGTCAGCAAGTACGGTCTGATCTGGGCCGGCGTCCAGAAGAACGTAGGCCCCGCCGGCATGGCCATTGTCATCATCCGGGAGGACCTGATCCGGGAGGACCTGCCGGAATTCGTCCCCACCTATCTCCGCTACAAGACCCACGCTGACGCCGACTCCCTTTATAATACCCCCAACTGCTGGTCCATCTACTGCTGCGGCAAGGTGTTCCAATATCTGTTGGCCAACGGCGGATTGGAGGCCATGGCGCAGCGTAACGAAGAAAAGGCCGCCGTTCTGTACGATTTCCTGGACCGGAGCAAATTCTTCACTGCCGCTGTCCGGAAGGAGGACCGCTCCCTGATGAACGTCCCCTTCTTCTCCCCCTCCAAGGAGCAGGACGCCGAGGTAGCGGCCTCCGCCAAGGCCGCCGGATTCGACAATCTGAAGGGCCACAAGAGCGTCGGCGGTCTTCGGGCCTCCATCTACAACGCCATGCCCAAGGAGGGCGTGGAGGCGCTGGTGGACTTCCTGAAAAAGTACGAGGCGGAGCATATCTGACCGAACCGAGAAAAAATCAACCGAAAGGATGCGGACCGTGAAAAAGGCCGTTTTAAAGATCTTCCTCACCTTTGCGATCCTGAGTGTGATCTGCTGCGCCTTTTGGCAACTCAGATGGCTAACGTCCGCCAGCGAAGTCGCGACATTGTTCGCTATAACCGGTAGGGTCACTGTCATCGACCTTGCTTGGACTTTCCTCTGAAAGAAAATACAGAACCGAACATAAAAATTCCCGCCGATGGCGGGAATTTTTTTACAGCTTACAGTTCTTCCGTCGTCAGGACGCGTTCCAGCTCTTCCCGATCGGTCAGCAGGTTCAGTGCCTCCAGCATCCCGTTGGCGGTCAGGTGCTCCGGCAGATCCAGCCGCCGGAGCAGCGCCTGCCGCCGCTGGCTGCTGTCTGCTCCTCCGGCCAGCCCCCATTCCATCAGGTCTGCCTTGGTGATGGGTGTTTTTTCCGCCGCCTGTTCCCCCGTTTCGTCTAAAAACGTGGCCCCCGCCCGGCGGAGAGCCTCTAAAATCACCTCTGACTTCATCCCTTCTACCCCCAGCTTACCCTCCTTGCCGGGAGCCCGCTTCCGTTTCTCCTTGCCGTGGATGTCCGGGATATATGCCTGCTTCACCTGCTCCTTGGGCAGCGCCCCCTTCAGGTAGTTGCGGATCACAAAACCAGCGCCGTCGCTGTCCGTCAGGACGATCAGTCCCCGCTCCGCCGCCAAGCGCCGGAGAAAGGCCACCTTTTCCTTGTCGTTGAACACAGCAAAACCGCCCAGTGTCACCACCGTGGCGTCCACCACCTGTGCCAGCGTATTCTTATCGTAGCGCCCCTCCACTACGATGACTTCCTTGATCTTTCTCATTTTCGGGCCGCTCCTAACCGGGCCAGCAGCAGTTTCAGTTCCTCTGCCGGGTCTACCCCCCGTTGGCTCTTCATCCGCAGATCTGCCACCTGACACATTTTCACAGCGTCACCGCACCACCGGGCGCTGACCCGCTTGGCGGACTGTAACAGCAGCTTCGCCGGATAGTCCGAGCGCATCTCCCACAGCTCCATGAGCCAGTATTTGTCCTTGCCGCTGTCAATGGCCATCCGAGCGGTGTAGAGCCGTCGCAGCTGGCTCCCCAGCGCCGCCAGGATCACGATGGGTTCCTCCTGCATTTTCAGCAGGTCTCCCAAAATGGCAGCAGCCTTATTGTAGTCGCTCTGGGACACCGCGTCCGTCATTTTGAAGATCTCCGCCGACAGCACAGGATCCGCCACAGCGTCAATGTCCCGCTGGGTGATGACCTCCCCCTTGGCGTAGGCACCGATCTTGGCGATCTCCTGAGAAAGCCCCGTCATCAACCCGCCGCAGAGGAAAATGAGATACTCCGCCGTCTGCCGGCCGATCTGCTTCCCCAGCGCCCGGAACCGCCGTGTGATCCACGCCGTCAGATCCGAGGTGTCCTGGGCTTTGAATTCAATGGGCGTCACATGACCGTCCATAGCCTTACACAGCTTTTTCATGGTCTTGTTCTGCTTGTAGGCCACTGTATCGTACACAAACACGATGCAGCAGTACTCCGGCAGATCCTCAAGCAGGGCGATGAACCGCTCCCGCTGATCCTCGTTCAGTTTGTAGATGTCCCAGTCCGTCACCACGATCAGCGTCCGCTCCGCCATCATAGGCATGGCCTCCGCCATTTCCGTCAGGCTTTGGGCCGTCAGGTCCTTGCCCTCCAGAGCGTGATAGTTGAATTCCTCAAACCCGGCGGGGATCAGTCTTTTCCGGATCTCCCCCAGATAGTATTCCCGGAGGTAACTCTCCTCTCCGTAAAAGAGATAGGCGTTCCCCAGAGGATTCCCCTCTTTCAGATCTGTTTTCAGTTTTTGATAGGCTTCGTTCTTTGTGGTTTTCTTTGCGTATGCCATGATGTGCTCCTAATCAAATGATAGATAGACCGTCCCGTGGCGGTCCGTCCGGTAAATATCGCAGCCTGCCCGGGCCAGCCGCCGCAGGGTATCCTCTGCCGGATGCCCGTAGGAATTGCTTCCCACGCTGATGATGACCGTTCCAGGCGTCACCGCGTCCAGCAGTTCCTTCGATGTAGAGTTCTTGGATCCATGATGCCCCGCCATGAGAACATCCAGCTCCGGCAGCTCATACGTCTCGATCAGCTTCTTTTCCGTGGCCCGCTCCATGTCGCCGGTGATGAGGAAGCTATGCTCCCCCGCCGAAGCCAGCACAGTGAGGCCCAGTTCATTGCTCCCGCTGACGCCCACAGGCGGGAAAATGGTCAATTCTCCATCCCCAAAGGGCAGACGGGTCTCCTCGGTCACGGTCTCCACATCCATGCCGTACCGCTCCGCCAGTTCCAGCAGCCGGTCCAGCGCCGCGCCGCCCTCCGCCTTTGGGATCGTCAGGGTCTCCGCGTCCATCCGGGCCAATAAATGCTCCACGCCGTTGATGTGGTCATCGTCGAAATGGGTCAAAATCACTCGGTCCACACGGCGGCAGCCCATAGTCAGCAGCTCATCCGCCGTGTCGCATCCGGCGTCCCGCCAGCTGTTTCCGCTGCCGCAGTCCACTAAGGCAGTCTCCGTCCCGGATCTCAAAATAACGCTCTGTCCCTGTCCCACGTCCACCGCCGCGGCGTTCAGCCGGTGACAGAACCGGCTCTCCCCCGCCCGCACCGTCACCGCCAGCGTCAGGACGCTCAGCGCGGCGGCCACGGCAAATTTTCGCCGACCCTTGGGCTTTAGCAGCCACGCGGCAGCAAACAGGAGATACACGAACCCCATCCAGTATTTCAGGTAGGGATTGCAGAAATACACGCCATGATACGGCAGCGCCGCCAGTACGTGACACACGGCCAGAATGTACCGGATCAGCAGCCGGGGCACAACGCCGATCACCGTCCCCAGCGGCAGGAAGAAAAAGCTGAGAAGTACCGCCGCCAACCCGCCGATGAACACGATGCCCACCGCCCACAGGCACAACAGGTTGCTCAAAAGGGACACCGGGGCGAAACTGCCGAAATAGTAGGCGCTGATAGGCGCCGTCAGTGCCAGACACCCGAAGGTTGTCGAAATACTAACAGCTGTAAAGGTAAGTAGCCTGCCATGTTTCCCCTCTCCCGCCAGGACCCGATAGAGCCTGGGAGACAGCCACAGCAGCCCCACCACCGCTCCAAAGGACAGCTGCAAGCTGACGGACTTCGCCGCAAAGGGGTTGTCCAGTAAGATCAGGAACAGCGCCGCCATCAAAGCCGTTGGTGGGTCGCTCTCCCGGCGGAACAGGGGCGCCGCCGTCAGAAAGCTCAGCATCACGCAGGCCCGCACCACCGAGGGAGATCCGCCGGTGAGCACTGCGTAGAAGATCAGCGTGGGGATGGCTGCCGCCGCTGTCAGACGCCGCCGGTGCTTTCCCGCAAGAAAGCCCACCATCGCCAGCAGATATGCGCAGTGCATTCCGCTGACTGCCAGAATGTGATAGACCCCCGCCTCGGACAGGTCCACATCTGCCTGAGTGGACAGCTCCCCCTTCCGGCCCGTCAGCAGCGCCAGCAGAAAACCGGCGTCATCTCCGGAGAATAATTCCCGGATGCGTTCCTGCATGGCCCGGCCCAACCGGGCGGGCCACCAACGGGGCGCGTCCACCGACCCAGCATGGAAGGCCACCGCCCCCCGGCTGTACGCCAGAAGAAACACACCCTTGGAGTTGAATACCGTCACATCGTCATCCCGGATGCGGGACGCGCTTTGCAGATACACCTCGTCGGTGAGGCACTGACCGGGAGAAAGCTGCAAAAGAGGCAGATCACCGTAGTAGGTCAGCTTCCCCGGCACCCCCTCCGCCCGCACCGTCACCTTTGCGCCGAAGCGGGTCTCGGTAGGATACTCCGTCAGTGTCATGGTCAAGGCCCGCTGGCTGTCCGCCAAGGCCTCCATAGGCACACTGATCTGTCGGACATACAGCCAGTTCCACCCCAGCGCCAGCGCCGCGCCCACCAGACAGAGGATCGCCCGCTTTCGCCAATATTCCGGCAAAAGCAGCGCCCCAACGCCCAGCGCGAGGCACACCAGGCCGCCGGGCAGCAGCCACCCGCCCGGCAGCAGATACTGCGCCAGAAAGATCCCTGCGGCAAACCCGCCGCAGAACAACGCCAGCCGTCTCATTTGACAGGATACGGCTCCGGCCGATCCGTCCGTCCCAGCAGGTAGTCTGTACTGACGTGGTAGTAGTCCGCCAGCTTATCCAGCACCCACGCCGGAGTTTCCCGTTCGCCGCTTTCGTAGCGCCGGTAAACGCTGCGGTGCATATTCAAATATTCCGCTATTGCTTTTTGAGATTTGTCATGATCTTCTCTCAAATCCCGCAAGCGTCTGATCTCCATAAGAATCACCCTATTGAATGTTACCAATTGGAAACATTCAAATCGGATAATTGTTCCCATACGGAGCCAACTTAGAGTATACTACTTTCTCACACACTCCGCCAGTCTTTTGTCCAAATTAGAAAATTAAACGCAAGTGGAAGGCGTTCCCACCCTCCGCTTACGCCGCTCTATCGAAAAAAACAGTGCGGGACGCTTTATGCGTCCCGCACCGCGTTGTCTTGACAAAGGCAACCCCCGGCTATGCCGGGGGAGAAAAAGAGCTTAT
>UQUC01000099.1 GCA_900544105.1 uncultured Oscillibacter sp.
TAAAGCCCTTATAGGGCTTACTCAAGCCTCCGGCTTAGCCGGAGGTTTTGACTTTGCTCATGATATGATCGTTGCAATCATTAACAAAGAGGGTGGATCTCACGAAAGAGCCTGTTATGTTGGACCACACCGGCGCTTGGCGCATGTATCTGGGCGGACGCAGCATCCGCGCCCTACGGGGGGAAAACGCGCCAGTAGACGATCACTTTCCCGAAGAGTGGATCGCTTCCACCGTGGAGGCTGCCGGAGCGGGCGCCTTGCCGGGAGTCGGTCTCAGCCGTCTGCGGGAAGCGCCCTATTCCACGCTGCGGGATAAAATTGCCTCCGCGCCGGGCTTCTGGCTGGGCGAAGAGTTCGTCCGGCAGCATGGTCCGGACTGCGGCGTACTGCTGAAGCTGCTGGACGCTGCGGAGCGCCTGAATGTGCAGGTCCATCCTTCCCGAGACGATGCCCGGCGCTTTTGGAGATCTCCGTATGGAAAGCTGGAGTGCTGGCATTTTCTGGACGGAAGGAGCATAAACGGACAGCCTCCTTATTTTTATCTGGGTCTGCGGCAGGATGTTGACAGGGCGAGGCTTCAGCAGGCGTTTTACAGTGGCGACTTCCAACGGGTGCTGGACTGCATGTACCGTTTCCCTGCCATACCGGGCCAAACGGTTTTGGTGGAAAGCGGCGTTCCTCATGCCATTGGCGCCGGGTGCTTTTTAATGGAGCTACAGGAACCCAGTGACCTGACGCTCCGTCTGGAAAAGCGCACAGCCTCCGGTACGGAGGTTTCAGATGACTGCTGTCACATGGGAGCAGGCTATGATGCGCTGTTTTCCATGGTCCGGTATGAGCATTTCACGGAAGAAGAAACTCAAAACGCCTACTTCATTCCGGCCCGTGTCCTGAAAACGGATGCCGGGGGGACCATTACCCAGCTGCTGGGATACGACCGATGTCCTTATTTTTCCATGGAGGAGATCCAGGTGCGGACAGCGCTGACACTGAAAAGCCGCCCCGCCTTCTATGGCCTGTTTGTTCTCTCGTGTCACGGAAGTCTGCAATGCGGTGAAAAACGCATGTCTCTGACCCCCGGAGATCAGATATTTGTTCCCGGAGGCACCCCTGCGATAACCCTCGCATCGAACCTGCGCCTGATCCGCTTTTTTGGCCCACAGTAAAAGAGCCGGGACGACAAAAACCTGCTGGAGATGGACCTGAAGCGGATCGAAAAGCTGGTGTGGAAGGAAACACTGAAAAAGATCAAAGACACAGATATTAAAAGCTGCTCCGCACGTATCGAATGATCTGATAAGTTCTGCGGCGGCTTGTACAAAAGTGGCCGGAACGGAGCATTGCCCCGCTCCGGCCATGAAAAAGGGGCGGCAGATGCCGCCCCTTGTGTTTAAGATCCTTTGCGTGTCTGAAACCCCGCGATATGGAAGCGGTAAGAGTCCTTGTATCTGCCGCCTGCGAAGCAGGCTTTCCGATCACGGCTACGGCTGATGGACGATGCCCACAAACAAGGGCAGGCCGTCAGTCCCGGTGATGGCGAACACGAAGGGACGGTTCAGAACGAAGTCCACTTCCTCCTCCGGCGGGGCGGCTTCGCCGCACATCATCATAACGGTATAGGCCGCGGCGGTGACGCCTTCCTCGTCAACGGTCACGCGGGCGGCGTGCTTGGCCTGGGAGAGATAAGCCGCCGTATCGTCAGTCATGGGGGAAAAGTCCGAGACCGCCGGATCAAAGACGTCCGTGATGCCCAGAGCCTTCAGACTGTCGGCCAGATCCAGGTCCGACGCCGTGTCGAACTTCGGCAGAGCGAGGTTGACGATAAGGTATTTGCTCTCCGCGCTCTCGCCGCCGCTGAGTAGGAAGTCCATCGTCGGCTCGTCAGCCAGCAGCTCCTCCGGCGCAACGCCCTCGTCCGGCAGCAGGAACCACATGGCACCGCTGCCCTCCAGCGGCTTGGAAACCGCGGAGAAGCGGTCGCTCCAGTAATAGGTGTTCGTCCCGCGCTGACGCATGAAGTCACAGGTTGTATCGCCGCTGTCGGCGTGGAAGGTATCCGGCGCGGTGTTGGCTTCGGAGAACTCGCCATTCCACTTGGCGCGGAAATAGATGGTGGACGCCAGCGCGAGAATCGTTTCCTGATCCATCGTCAGGCCGGAGGCCTGCTCTTTCAGAAGTCCGCCGGTCTGCTGGTCGATCCAGTCCTGAAGCGCCTTGTCAAAGGCGGCGGAGCCCATTTCACCACGGAAGGACGAGGCGTAATAATACTTTGCCAGCGCGTCCATAGTTTCCTGCTTGAAGCTGATTTTGTCATTGAGCCACAGGGAACTGGCCAGAATACTGGTCACCGCGCCGTCGTCGCAGTAGTTGGCGTTCCAGACAGCGGCGGCCTCGGCGCGGAGGGCGTCCACATCGCCGCTGCCCAGCAGGGCGAGGATCTGCTCCCGGCTCTCGCCGTCTGTGATCTCCGCCAGCATAGCGAGGGCTATGTAGAGGTTGATGGGGGAGCAGACCTTGTTCTCTCCGCTGCTGCCGGTGAGAAGCTGGGGGATGACGGCGCGGAGGTAGCCGTCCAGCACGTCCGCATAGCCCTCCGGCTGATCCGTCTGCTTTCTGCGGTCTGCCTGCCATGCGTTATAAACCTGATTGAAACCGTCGCTGTCAAAGTCTCCGTTGGGTCTGCTGAACTTGGTCTCGTCCGGGTACGGCGCCATCTGGGGATACTGCGGGGCGGCCAGCTGGTATTTGCTGACGGTTTTGGCCGCGGGCTGCGCGCAGGCGGTCAGGGAAATCAGACTGATCGCGGCAAGGAGAAGGGCGAAGATCCGTTTCATAAGAAGCACCTCCATCTGAAAAAATGAAAACTACTGTCTACATTGATATAGACGGTCGTTTTTTAAAAAAGTTTCACAAAACGCCAAATTTTATATAGTGGGTCCAGACCAATCATTTGTTTTAAATACGGGATCCGGATCTACGCTGCACGACCCTCCTTACAACTCTGTCTGATCCATACGGCTCTGTCGAAATAACAGGCCAATTTTTGTACAATACGCCAAAGATACACCTACTTTTTCGTTAAATCTCAGAACTATTCATGAACGGGAATTTGTGTTAAGATTTCATTATAGCAGAGGTGGACCTTTACGGGGCCCTGTGATAAGAGAAAGGGGAAAACTATGGAAAAAATCTTTAAACTGAAAGAGAACGGCACTACCGTCCGGACAGAGATCCTGGCGGGCCTGACCACGTTCATGACGATGGCTTACATCATCGCCCTGAACCCCAATCTGCTCACCGGCTTCGCGGTCGGCACGCCGCTGTGGAACGGCGTGTTCCTTGCGACCTGCATCGCCTCCGCCATCGGCACCGCCTGCATGGCCTTCATGGCCAACAAGCCCTTTGCCATGGCGCCCGGCATGGGTCTCAACAGCTTCTTCGCCGTGGTGGTGGCCAACATCGCCGTGATCAATGATTGCGACTACACCAGCGCTTTTCAGGCGGCCCTCGTTATCATCCTCATCGAAGGCATCGTGTTCCTCGTGCTCACCGTGCTGAAGGTGCGCGAGAAGATCGTGGAGGCCATCCCGCTCGGCGTGCGCTACGGCATCGCCCCTGCCATCGGCCTGATGCTGATGAATGTGGGCCTCGGCTCCAACATTGGCATCTATTCCGAAAACGGCGGTCCGTTCTACATGATGCGCGACTTCTTCGGCGCCCTGACCCCCAGTATCATCAAGGGCAACATGGGCTCTGGCTATGACACGATGGTCCTGACCGTCGTGACCGCGTTCCTCGGCGTGTTCGTCATGGTCGTGCTGGCCAAGAAGGGCATCAAGGCCGCCGTGCTGCTGGGTATGCTCTTTTCCTCCGTCCTTTATTGGATCGGCAGCTTCGCGTTCCTCGGCGTGAATCCCTTTGCGAGCCTTAAGACCGCGAGCTTCGTGCCGCCCTTCGCCGACATGGTCTCTACCACGCTCTTCAAGTTTGACTTTGCGGGCTTTATGAACATCGGCTGGTTCACTGCCATCACGCTGATCATCACCTTCTGCATGATCGATATGTTCGACACCATCGGCACTCTGGTGGGCACCGCCTCCCGCGCCGGCATGGTGAATGAGAAGGGCGAGATGCCCAACATGAAGGAGGCACTGCTCTCCGACGCCATCGGTACGGTCGCGGGCGCTGCCACCGGCACCTCCACCGTTACCACCTTCATCGAATCCGCTTCCGGCGTGGAGGCCGGCGGCCGTACCGGTCTGACCAGCCTGACCACTGGTGTGCTCTTCCTGCTCTGTATGTTCATTGCCCCCATCGCCGCGCTGATCCCTGCACCGGCCACTTCGGCCGCCCTGATCTATGTGGGCGTGCTGATGATCGGCGGACTGAAAAACATCGACTGGAACGATATCAGCCAAGTGGTGCCTGTGGCGCTGATGCTCATCTTTATGCCTGTTACCGGCTCCATCGGCCACGGTATCGGCATCGCTCTCATCGCCTATACCGCCATCAAGCTGTGCTGCGGCAAGGCCAAGGAGGTCACGGTGCTGACCTATGTGCTGGCCATCCTCTTCCTGCTCAAGTTCTTCTTGGTGGTTTAAGTCCTGATAACCTAAAAACCGGCGGAATCCATCCGCCGGTTTTTTGTTTCAGACCCCTTCTGTGGCTTCCAGCTGCATCCGGGCGAAAAAGTCCTGGGAGGACAGACCGTGGGGACGGTTGAAGCGCCCCAGGAGAAACAGGGAAGAGGGGTCACTGGTAATGCGGGACACCCGGCTTTCACAGCTGAGGGTGATCTGATACCCCAGGCTTTTTAAAATTTCTTCGCTTTGGGCGGTGTAAAAACCAAAAGGATAGGCGTACAGCGTGGGTTCTTTTCCTGCGGCGTCGGTAATGGCCTCATGGATCTTTTGGGTGTCTGCGGTAAAGACCTGGGCGTAGTGCTCGTCGGTTTCGCCGGGGAGCTTTTTGGCCCCGGAACGGCTTTCCCGTCCGGCGGCGTCGTGCATATTGTAGCTGTGGCTGCCGATGGATACATAGGGGGATTGGGAAAGGGTTTTCACCTGGTCCCAATCCAAATGGGAATAGTTCAGGTGGCGGACGGCATCGGGCTGGGAATACAGGTCGGAATAGCGGCCGATGACGCTGACCACGGCAGGCATCTGGTATTTTTGCAGCAAGGGATAGGCATTGGCAAAAAAGCTCTCGTAGCCATCGTCAAAGGTGAGCAGGATGGGGTTCTGGGGAAGTTCGCCTTCTCCGGCGGCGTAAGCGATGAGCTGATCGGGGGAGACCGGGGTGTAGCCTGCTTTTTGCAGCCATTGAAGGTCGCTTTCCAGCTCCTGACGGGAGATCACATAATCCCCCAAAAGACTGCTGTCTTCTTCCAGCACATGGTGGTACATCACCACCGGCACATCCACGCCTTCCTGGCTGCCAGTGGGGAGAAAGGGGGATTTTGGCTCAGGCCAGGCCAGAGCGAACAGAAAGCAAAGAAGGGCGAACAGGGCTGCATAGCCCCAGGACTTTTGCCAAAACTTTTTCAAAAAAAGGCCTCCTTTTGAAGCAATCCATGGGAAATGGATATGCGCAAAAGAAGGCCTTTATGTGTTTTGGATCAGGAAAATGGAAACTTACATTTTCGCCTTTTCTTCCACGATAAGCTGACGGATATGAGTATCCAGATCTTTCAGAGCTTCCCGATCCAGCTGGGCGGTGTGCACCGGAGGCAGGAATTTGATGCGCACTGTGGCCGGATGAATCCAGAAACCATGAGCTTCCATCACCTTGTAAGAGCCGCTGATGCACAGAGGCACAATGGGCACTTTGGCTTTGGAGGCCCCCCGGAAAGCGCCGGTTTTGAAGGGGCCCACCTGCTCGCCACGGCTGCGGGTGCCTTCGGGGAAGATGAGCATGCTGTACCCCTCTTCCAGAAGAGCGGTGGCTTTGCCCAACGATTCCACCGCCTTGCGGGGATTGCTCCGGTCCACAAAGACGCAGTGGAGCAATTTCATCCAGCTGCGGATAAAAGGCACCTTTTCCAGCTCTTTTTTTGCCAGAACGCCGCAGGGCTTGGGCAGATAACCCAGCATCAGGGG
>UQUC01000100.1 GCA_900544105.1 uncultured Oscillibacter sp.
CGTTCATCTGCGCCTGGATGCGGTGCCGAATGGCCTTCAGCTTCTGCGGATCGTTACAGCAATCCACGATGACATACTCGCCGCCGCTGGCGGCCAGCACCTCACGCTTGCCGCTTTCATCCCGAATCGTCGCCATGAGCCGCTGGCCCAGGCGCTTTCGGTAGGCATCCTGCAAGGCGTCAATATCGCCGCAGACACCGTGCCGCTCCAAGATGGCCGCGATCTCCTGAGAACTGATCCGGGTCTCCGCGGACAGCCTGTTCAGGATTTCCCTTTGTGCATCAGGAGGGAGGCTGGGCGGCGAAGGACTTTTCTTCTGGCTCATCGCGTCGGCGCCTCCTTTTTTGGCATTTTCGTAACAGTCGGCGGCTCTGTTTCCCGCGCCAACTCCTTTCCATGCTCATTCAGATATCCCTGCATTTCACGGACGCTTTGACACCCAAACTCCGGTTCCTGAAAACCGCCGCGCTCCGTATACAGCGTCCATTTCTGCTTTTCATAAGGGCAGTCCTGAGACACCACAAAGTACCGTCCGCAGCGGTCTCCCTCCAACGGCTCAAAGCGCACGTCATCATAGAGGGGGCCGTCCAGAGGGCAGTTGTTTTTAAACCAGACATAGTAATTGTCCAGAATAGCAGGCTCCGTGATCCCCATGACCACCCTGCCGATCCGCTGCAGCCTGCCGGCAAGGGCAGAATCAGCGCAGAACCAGTCATACCAGCCCGCGCGGATCTGCGTCTCTCGTGATCTGTCCTGAAACGCACCGCTGCGGAACAAGTCCTGCCACTGGCGGACGGAGAGCATCTCCCTCATGCCGCCACCTCGTCGGGGGTGTCATCCGTGGGATCGGTGTTCCGCCAGTTTGAAGGCAGGATCTTCTGCTCGATGATATCAGCGATGCTCATAAACATCTGGGCGATCTCACGGGACTCCTTCACGGTGTCGCGCAGTTCTTCCAGCGTCATGCGGGTGCCTTCCGTCCAGCAGCGGACGTTTTCTTCTGTGGCCGTCAGGAGGACAGCCTTTTCGTAGGCTTTACAGAACAGATTGGCGACCTTGCCCCTGCGGTCGATCTCCGATTCCTGCTGCTTGAGCTCTTTCTTTGCCTTTTCATACTCGAGCAGCTCTGCGGCGGCCTGTTCGCGCTGATCCTCCGGCACATCCTGAAGCTGGCGGGTCAGGTCATAGCCCTTGTTGATGGACAGTTCCTTCTTATCAAGCGCCTCCTTGATGGCGTCCGGAGCATTCTCGTCGATCTGTATGACCTTGCCCATCGTGCGTTCGCCCAGACCAACTGCTTCGGCCAGCTCCTTGCGGGTATCTACCGCTTTTTCAACAGAAGGAAGGTTTGGCAATGTTGCCGAACCTTCCTCGGCCTCGCTGGGGCGGAAATTCTGTCCGCCAGCAGCCATGTTGGCTTTTGCCTTGGCTTCGATCTCCGGTTTCAGCTTCAGGGCAATCTTGCCAAGCTCCCACTTTTCCAAGTTGCGGCGGCCCTTCTGGGTATCGAGCGCCCACTGTTTGGCCTCCAGCATATCCTCGAACGAGAAAACAGCCATTGTATAGGGAAGTCCGTGCTTCTCGCACAGCGCCTGACGGTTGTGCCCGTCGATAATGACCATGTCCTCGTTGACAATGATGGGAGAGTAGCAGCCGTTTTTGATGAGATCCGCTTCCAGAGCGTCGAGCTGCTCCGCGCTCAGAGGCGGGAGCAGCTCGGCCATCTCCGGCAGGATCACAGGGCTGCGTTCAGCACTGGTATATGTGATCCCGGTATTTTTCATCAGGCAGCGACCTCGCAGCTGGTCTCATCTTCCATTTCCTGCGCGGGTTCTTCTACCTTGCGGGGCGAGAGGAACTCCACCTCGCTGGCCTTGATGAGGAAACCGGGCTGGCGTTCCGGCTCGTCCTCAAAGGTGATGGTCTCGAAATCGCCGGAGGCTGCCAGCTTGCAGCCCTTCCAGGCAAACTCCGCACAACGCTCGGCCAGCGGACCGCGCACCTTGACAGAGATAAAGTCGGTGAGTTTGTTGCCGTCCTTATCCTTATAGCGGCGGTCCGAGGCGATACGCAGGATGGCGTAAGGCTTGCCGGTGGTCTCGTTCGTTTTCAGGGTGACGTCGTTGGTCAGGTTACCAATGGCAGTGATCTTCAGCATGGTTCAGTTCTCCTTTATTATAGTGTTATAGTGTAGATGATGGAAAAGCCGCCCTCCCGACATGGGAGGGCGGCAGAGGGGAAGTTACTTGCTCCAGGTCTCGTTTTCACCAAGAATGGCGGTGTGGGCGTTAGCAGCTTCCATGACTGCGTAGTACGCCCAATGCTTGCCGCTCATATCGCTGAACGTATTGAGCTTGCGAAGGTTGTCCGCAATGTAGCTCTCATCCGCCTCGCGGGCCAGCAGGCGGTTGACGATGGTGACGACCTCAGCTCTGGAGATGTTGCGGTCTGCGCGGAAGGAACCATCCTCGTAGCCGTTGATCCAGCCGCTCTTGGCAGCGGCCTTGATGTACTCGGCGGCCCAATAACCGTCGCTGACATCGCCAAAGTCCTTATACTGCTCCATGATGACCTTGTTGCCGTCGCCGTACACATCGAAGAAGCGAACGGCCAGCGTGGTAAACTCAGCGCGGGTGATGGCGTCATCAGGGGCGAAAGTGTTGCCGCTCTTGCCGTAGGTGACGCCGTTGTTGTTGAGGTACTTGACGTAGCCGGAGTACCAGGCGTGGGCGGGAATATCGGTAAACTTGGTGTTGGCCGCGGTGGAGATGGTGTCGCCGTTCTTATCTGCCAGCAATCTTGCGAAGATGGCGGCGGCTTCGCTGCGGGTCATGCTGCGCGCGGGGCCAAAGGTGCCGTCCGGGTAACCGAGAATATACACGCCGTGGCGCTCGGTTTCCTCCGTCTCGGGGACAGTCAGCTCACCGTTTTTATCCGTTTTGCCGCTGGCGGTCTGGTTCAGATCGTTCTTGACGGTGATATTTTTATTCTCCTGCGGGACCTTCTTGTTGTCGGTGACGACGATTGTCACCTGATGCTTGGCATCCATATCCGTGCCATCCGGCAGGATGATCGAGATATTGCCGGTCTTGCCGATGGAAACATCGCTGCCGGGGATGGGACGCTTGGTGTCCGTGCGGATAACTTTAACAGTCAGAGTCCAGCGGTTACCGTCTGCGTCCTCATAGCCACCGGTGACCTTGCCGTCCTCATTGGTCTTGCCACTGCCGGTGGGAACGGTGATCTGGCCCGCGGCGTCGGTCTTACCGGAGGAGTAGTTATCATTCTTGTCTGTAACGGCAATGCTCATGCCCGGTACAGCGCTCTTATCCTTGACAAGCTGCACGGTGACGGTCGTCTGGTCGGCATAGTCCAGCAGGCGGCTATTCGGCAAGCGGATGGAGATGCTGTTGTCTTTGTGAAGCGTCACGGCAGCGTTCGCGACGGGGTCCTTGGTGTCGGTATCGGTGACAGTCACGAGATAGCCGCCCACGATGGCCTCGCCCCTGCTGTCCGTGGTGCCACTGTTGTAGATCTTGTCGATCTCGGCGGTTTCCAGCGTCTCACCACAGTTTTCGCATTCCTTGTGCTTGCTGCCCTCGGAGTCGGTGGTCGGCTCCTTGTCGATGATCCAGTCGCCCGGCTTATGACCGGTAGGCTCGGTGTAGTCGCTCTTGTTGCTGTCACCACAGCGGGTGCAGGTGTTGGTGGTGTAGCCCATCTCCGTGCAGGTAGGAGCCGTCACTTCACTCGTGTAATCGTGACCGAGCGCATTTTTCAGCACAGCGCCGCAGCGGGTGCAGAGCTGGGGTTCCGTGCAGGTGGCAGGATTGCCGGGAATATGACCAGCAGCCTCGTTGCCTTCAATACGGTGATAACCGCAGCGGACGCAGCGGTACTCCATAACGCCCTCGCCGGTGCAGGTGGCGTTGGTGATGAGAGTGCCTTCATCCCAGCTGTGGCCCAGCGGAGAGGTGTAGTCCGTCACGAAGCTGCTGCCGCAGCCATCGCAGCGGTGGATGGTCTTGCCGCCGCCCTCACAGGTCGCGGCGATCACATGGGATTCGTAGTTATGGGGCAGAACGGAAGTGATGTCCTCGATATGGCGGTCGCCGCAGACGGAGCACTCGCGGACGGTGTAGCCGGGGTTCATGCAGGTGGCGGCTACGGGATAGGTCTTATACTGATGCTCTCCCTTGGGCGTGGCGGTCTGCTTTATCTGGCCGCAGCGGGAGCAGAGCTCCAGCAGCTTGCCATCGGTTTCGCAGGTGGCATCGCGGATGACGATGCTCTGCCATGCGTGGCCGAGAGAGTCCACATAGTCGCGCTTTTCGATCTTGCCGCACTCGGTGCAGAGGTAGCGGTCATAGCCAAGGGTGGTACAGCCAGCCTTGGTGCGGTCCAGCAGAATGAAGTGGTGATTTTCGCCGCAGCCCTTGTCGGAGCAGCAGTTGCCGCCGCAGTTCTTGTCCTGGCAGCCGCAGTTGGGATCATCGCAGCCGCAGGTGCATTTGCCGTCCTCGCTGGCCTGGGTATCGCGTAGCCAGACATTTGCCACGCCGTTTTCTGTCATGCTGACATTCTGATAGGTGTAGGTGATCTCGTAATAAACCGTGTACTGACCTTCCTCCGTGTAATTGGGAGCGGAGGTCATGGTGCAGCTTTCGGCGCTGTTGCCGTAGCGGATGGAAGTGCGGACGCCAGCTTCGGAGAGATCGCTGACCGTGATGGTGTGGGGCTGGCCGTCCACCACGCCGTAGTAGTCTGCAATGACCGCCTTGGCTGCTGTGTAGTCATAGCTGGCGTAGTCGCACAGGCTGCACTTCTCGACGGTGGCAAAGCGGCCGTTGGCGGGCTGGGGCAGGACCTCGGTCTCCATGCTGTGGCGCTCCAGCGTGCGGTTCACGGTGTGGTTCGTACCGTAGCAAAACGCGCAGTAGGTGCCACCTTTGGTGGTAACGGTATGGTAGGTATCATCCGTGTACTCGTAGGTCACGGTTTCCTCCAGCTTCTGTGTAAATTCCGCGGCGCAGTCAAACAGCCAGTAAACATTTTTGAGATAGCCGTAATCAGACTTCGGCTCGTTTGTGTTGATACCGCCGCAGGTTTCGCAGACTGCCTTGGTATAATGATAGCCGGTATAATAGGCGTCTTTGCCGGGAACACCGTCCATGCAGTCGCCCTTGCCGACGCCGTCCATCATGGTGCCGTCCGAGTATTTGACGTTACGGCTCAGAGCGGCCTGGCCGTTGCGGGTATACTCGGGAACGCGGAATACCTCAAAGGACGTCACTTTGCCGCATTCGCCGCATTTGAAGGTTTCACGGGTCACAACGCTGTTGACGTCCAGCTCATTCGTGCGGTTGGATGCCTGCATCCAGTGTTCGGCGGGGTCATGGTAACTGTTCTGCTGCCCTGCGAAGGCGGTGGGGATCATGCCGAGACACAATGTCAGCGTCAGGAGCATAGCCAGCGCACGGCGGGAAATTGTATGATTCTTGTTCAAATGCATATTTCCTCCTTAGATATTTTGATGGGATGTTAAGTCATGTTCTGCGATGCTTGGTTATCGCCCCCTCTCCGGAGTGTTTCTTTTTTGCAGGTATTCGTTCCAGTCCTTTCCACTGCGAGGCTCTTCTACCGTTACGGCATAGCCTCTGGCCGAGTATTTGTTCTTGAGCTGCTGGGCTGCCGCCCGTCCCGGTGCGTCCGAGTCCAGGCAAAGCGTGATGCGCTTGATGCTGGGGTTATCCTTCAGGTACGTTTCCAGTGCGCCGCCATAGAGGCCGCACAGCGCTACTGCATTGATCAGCTCGCGGTGGAGCGAGAGGTAGCTCATGAGGTCGATGGGGGCCTCAAACACCCGCACCTGATTCGACGTAGGATCGTGCGGGATGGCAAAGCCGACATTCTTATCGCTGCCTGTCACATCTCCGCGAAAACCTTTGCCGTCCCGATCGTAGGTACCACGCAGCCCCGCGTACTTTGCCTGTCCGGATTCATCCCTGCCGACGA
>UQUC01000101.1 GCA_900544105.1 uncultured Oscillibacter sp.
GATGCCGGGCTTGATCTCCGGGATGATGACCTTCCAGAAGGCCTGCATCCAGGTGCAGCCCAGGTCCATAGCCGCGTCCACCAGATTGCGGTCCATCTGCCGCAGCTTGGGGCCGACGGAGAGGATCACATAGGGGATGTTGAACGTGATATGGGCGATGAGCAGCGTCCCGAAGCCCATGGTCAGGTGGGTGGGGAGCCGGAACAGCCCCAACGTGTTGAACCAGGAGGCGAAGTTGCCCCAACCGCTGAAAAACGCCACGAACAGCAGGCACATGGAAACACCGGTGACGATATCCGCGTTCATCATGGGGATGTTGTTGACGGTCATCAGCGGATTCCGGACCCGGCGGCGCATGGCGTAAAAGCCGATGGCGGCGAAGGTCCCGGCCACGGTAGCGATGATGGTGGCCAGCAGGGATACCAGCAGGGTGGTGTATACACTCTGCATGATGATCCGGTTGCGGAAGAGCTTCGTGTACCAATGGAGGGAGAAGCCTTTCCAGACCATGTTGCTGTTGCCGGAGTTAAAGGAAAAGACGATCAGCAGCACGATGGGCGCGTAGAGGAACACGAACACCAGCGCCATAAACAGGCGGTCCAGAAACGAATTGTTCTTCTTCACATCATCACCGCCTGTTCTTCACCCTCGCCGAAGCGGTTCATGACCACCATGCAGATGACCACGATTACCATCATTACAAGGGAGATGGCCGCGCCCAGATAGGGATTGTACGCGCCGCCCATGTACTGCTGTTCAATGAGGTCGCCCAGCAGCATTTCCGTACCGCCGCCCAGCATTTTGCTGATGGCAAAGGTGGACACGGAGGGGACGAATACCATGGTGATGCCGGAGAGAACGCCGGGGAGGGACAGGGGCAGGATCACCCGCCGGAACACCTGAACGGAGTTGGCGCCCAGATCCCGGGCCGCCTCGATGAGACTGTGATCCAGCTTGACGATCACGGAATAGATAGGCAGGATCATGAAGGGCAGGTAGTTATACACCATGCCCAGCACCACGGCCCCTTGGGTATTGATCATCCGAAAAAAGCTGATGTCCGTTCCGAAGATGTTGTTGTAAAGGGCGATCAGCCCGATCTTCCGGAACAGCTGATTCAAAAGGCCGTTGTTCTCTAAAATCGCCATCCAGGAATAGGTCCGCAGCAGGAAGTTCATCCACATGGGCAGCATAATGAGCACCATGGCCAGCCGCTGGAACCGGGGCCCCTCCTTGCTCATTTTGTAGGATACGGGGTAGCCGATGAGCACGCAGATGGCGGTGGCAATGAGGGCCAGCTTGAAGGAGCGGGTGAACACCACGGTGTAGGTGCCCATTTTGGCGAAGTTATCCAGTGTAAAGCCGCCGACAGAGGCGGAAAACGCGTAAATGACCACCATGATGATGGGGGCCACCACGAACAGCGCCATCCAGATCACATAGGGGATGGCGAAGCGGGAAAGACGGTTATTCTTCATCCCCGCTCTCCTCCTCATCCGACGAAAGGGTGGCATCGTCCAGCTCGTCATATTCCTCAGAGAAGGAGGAATAATCGCCGAACATACCGGAGTAGGCACTCTTTTTCATGACGTGGATGCCGTCTGGATCGATCTTGATGCCGATACGGGCGCCCTCAGGACAGTGGTCCGTGGTCTGGATCAGCCACTTGAAGCCCCGGAAATCCACGATGATGTCATACTGCATCCCCTTGAAGGTCACGGAGGTGACGGTACCGGTGAGCTGACCTTGCTCTACGGGGACGATGTCGATGTCCTCCGGCCGGATGACCACGTCCACCGCCTCGTTGGGAGCGAAGCCGCCGTCCAGACAGGGGAAGCGCCGACCGTACATCTGCACCACGTTGTCCTCGGGCATAATGCCGTCGATGATGTTGGACTCGCCGATGAAATCCGCTACGAAGGCGTTCTTCGGCTCATTATAAATATCCTCCGGCGTTCCGATCTGCTGAATGGAGCCTTTGTCCATGACCACGATGGTGTCGGACATGGTCAGAGCCTCCTCCTGATCGTGGGTCACGTAGATAAAGGTGATGCCCACCTGCTGCTGGATCCGCTTTAATTCGATCTGCATATCTTTCCGCAGCTTCAGGTCCAGCGCCGCCAGAGGCTCGTCCAGCAGCAGTACCTTGGGACGGTTCACCAGTGCACGGGCAATGGCTACCCGCTGCTGCTGACCGCCGGAAAGGGCCTCCGGACGCCGGTGCTCAAAGCCCTTGAGACTGACGGTCTCCAGCATCTCCATGACCCGCTCCTTGATCTCAGCCTCCGGCAGCTTCTGCATCCGCAGACCGAAGGCGATGTTCTCATACACATTCAGGTGCGGGAACAGGGCGTACTTCTGGAAAACGGTGTTGATCTGCCGCTGATAGGGCGGAACGTCATTAATCCTCACACCATCGAACAGGACATCTCCCGACGTAGGCGTCGCGAAACCTCCGATGATACGCAGCGTGGTGGTTTTGCCGCACCCGCTGGGTCCGAGAAGTGTGAGGAACTCTTTGTCATTGATATAAAGGTTAATATGATCGAGAACCGGCTCGTCGTCGAATGCCATGCAGAGATCCCGCAGGCGAATCAACTCTTTGGACATGTATCCTCCCCCATTTCATAAGGCCGTTTCCCACCCGTTTTCCGGTGGGGGCCTGAAAAATACCGCCTCTTCTCTCTGTTAAGGGGGGACCCTGTTTCTTTGAAATTCGGCAATTCAGAATCATAGCGGAAAACCCTTGAAATGTCAAGGAAAACGCCCGATTTTGTCGGGCGTTTTTCAAAAAAGTTATCAAGAAAGTATTTCTGGGAAATATTTCTCCCGGAAGGGGACGTTTTCCACTGTAAATTCCTGTCCCTTCAGGTAGTTCAAAAGACCGGCGTCGGTGGGAAAATCAAACCGCAGCTTGTAGGAGTACAACGCCTGTCGGGTCTCATGGTAGCGGCGGTTCACATCGCCCTTGCCGTACTTGCCGTCCCCCAGCAGGGGGCAGCCGATCTCCGCCATGGAGACGCGGATCTGGTGGGTGCGGCCTGTCAGCAGACGACATTCCACCAGAGACAGCCCGCCCCGGCTTTCGAGAGTCCGGTAAAGGGTGACGGCGGTCTTGCCGCCGGGCACCGGCTTGTGGAAGAAGCGGACCTCCTTTTTGGCCTCGTTTTTCAGCAGAAAGCCCTCGATTTTTCCCTCCGGCTGCTTGGGCCGGCCTACGGTGATGCAAAGATAGGACTTTTCCAGCTCGTGGGCCCGGATCTTCTCGTTGATGATCCGCAGGGTCTCCGCGTTCTTGGCGGCGATGACGATACCGCCGGTGTTCCGGTCGATCCGGTTGCACAGCGCCGGGGCAAAGGCATTTTCCCACTTGGGATTCCATTCCCGTTTCTGGTAAAGATATGCCTGAATGTGATTGATGAGGGTGTTGACCTTTTCCGTCTCGTCAGCGTGGACGGACATACCGGGACGCTTGTCCACCAGCAGCAGATTTTCGTCCTCGTAGACAATATTCAACTGTGGCTTGAACACCGTGAGAAAGAGATTTTCCTCATTGGGCTTGTCAAAGAACTCATCATTGATGTATAATTGAAGAATATCGCCGGTCTCCAGACGGACATCCCGCTTAGACCCCTTGCCGTTGACCTTGATCCGCTTCAGGCGGATATACTTTTGCAATAGGGCAGGGGGGAGCAACGGCAGATTCTTAGCCACAAAGCGGTCCAGCCGCTGTCCGGCGTCGTTTTTTCCAATGGTAAATTCCCGCATGAGCATCCTCCGTTTTCGTTGTGGACTGCTCTCATCATACCCGCTTTTTCTCGTGTTGTAAAGCGCGGGACGAAAATCAAAGAGGCGAAACTATGAAGAAACAAAAGCAAGAGCAGACCGGTCAGGTCAATTTTGTCTGGGCCCTGGCTGGTGGTTACCTGATTTATTTAGGCGGCAAGCTGCTGTACAGCCTGTACAGGGACGGAACCGGCAGTTCTCCGGTCCTGGTGGTCATTCCCGCTGCGGCGGTGTTTATCGGCGTGGGATTCTGGCTGCTGCGCCGGGAATGGAAGGCGTATCAGTTCGGCGCTGCCCACAAGGACGATCCCTCCACCTGGAACGATGATCCGGTGGAAGAGGAGCTTCCCGCGGACAGTGGCGACGAGGAGGATCCCCTATGACAGAACGGCTGCTGGCGGCGTTGACGGACAACGGCAAATGGCTGGAGGGCTTTACCCGCCTCGGATATGAGTCTACGTTCCGGGAATACTGCGATCGCTTCACGCCGGACTATCTGGCGGCGGTGCGGGAAGCGGGGGAGTCTGGGCTTCCCGCTTTGGCGGACAGCCTGCTGAATGACTTGGAGGCCCAGTGGAAGCAGGTCCGTTTCTGGAACCGCACAACGGTCCGGGGCGAAACCAAGCAGGTGGTAGTAGGGTATCTGACGCCCATGCTTATGGCGGATCAGGAACTGCGGCCCTTTGCAGGCGTTCTGCGGGACCGTTGGAACCTGCGCTGGCCCAAGGATGTTTATCATGCCGCCGGGTATGAGCGGATCTGCAAGGGGTTCAAACTGAGGATCCTGGGTTTTGAGGTCCCGGAGAAGAAAAAAGAAGCGCCGTTGGACGATGAAATTTGATCCTACCATCGTTTTTGAAAAAACTGGCGGAAAATCAAAAAAACTGTTTGACATTGCGGATGCAATCCTATATAATACTAAACGTGTCATTGCGAGGTAGCTTATGCTCATTGACGTTAGACCTATTCTGCATATCCCCGGCAAGGAACTGAATTTTCAGTTTGAGCTGGATCTGTCCGATATGGAATTCGGCGGAAGAAACCCCATCAGCCGGCCCGTCGTTGTGGAAGGCGCGGTTCGGAACCGGGCGGAAGTCCTTTATCTGGAGTTGACGGCTCACACCACGTTGGACGCTGTGTGTGACCGTTGCGGAAAGGAATTCCTTCAGGAGAAGGCGGTTTCTTACGGCTGTATTCTGGCGGAAGAGTTGCAGAACGAGGAGGATGACGAGATCCTCCTGCTGGAAGACGGCAAGGTGGACGTAGGCGAGTTGGCTCGTGAAGCCTTTATTCTCGACATGGACACGAAAACTCTGTGTTCTGAAGATTGCAAGGGACTTTGTCCCCGCTGCGGTGCCGACCTGAATCTGGGACCCTGCTCCTGCAAAAAGGATGTAGACCCCCGTCTGGCGGTCCTTGCAAAGCTTTTGGAGAACAAATAAAGTATAAATAAGGCCGCCTGGCCTTTGTAGATCAAGGAGGTGTCACAATGGCAGTACCTAAGGGAAAAGTATCCAAAGCAAGACGCGATAAGAGACGCAGCTCCACCTGGAAGCTGGCTGTCCCCGGTCTCGTTGCATGCCCCAAGTGCGGTGCTCTGCACCTGCCTCACAGAATGTGCCAGGAGTGCGGCAGCTACAATGGCCGTGAGGTCAAAGTTGTCAAGTCCGTGGCGGCGAAGTAAGAGACAATTGCTTGCTTTAGGAGGGAAGAGAATTCTTCCCTCCTTTACTTTTGCGCGGAACCGTAGAATACCGGACCGGCGCACTGTGAAAAGTCTCCGTTTTCCCTTGCCATACAGGGAAATTGCGGATATAATAGATTCAATCATTCAACTTCTTGCGGCGGCAACGAAACATACCAACGCCGCTCAGGAAAGGAGCCATCATATGTCGAAACCTATCATCGCCATCGTGGGCCGCCCCAATGTGGGCAAGTCCATGCTGTTCAATAAGATCATCGGCCGGCGGCTGTCCATCGTGGAGGACACCCCCGGCGTGACCCGCGACCGGATCTACGGGGAGAGCGACTGGCAGGGCCGGAAGTTCACCCTCATCGACACCGGCGGTATCGAGCC
>UQUC01000102.1 GCA_900544105.1 uncultured Oscillibacter sp.
TCACGGCGTACCAAAAGTCCTCGAAATCGTCTGATTTCGAGGACTTTTGCTTTTCATAAGTTCCATTTTTGGGGTACCGCTTTTTTCTGACCCAAATGCTGACCCCAACGGGACGGGTAGCGGAAACCATCAGACGGCACGGGAGAGGATATTCCCCATCGTCTGGGCGGCTTTGAGTTGGGCGTCGGTGGTGACGTGGGCGTAGGTGTCCAGCGTGAAGCCCGCCGAGTAGTGACCCAGCATACTGCTGACGGTTTTGACGTCCACACCGTTTTGTAGGGCCATCGTTGCGAAGGTGTGTCTGAGGTCATGGAATCGGATGCGGGGCAGCCCTGCTCGCTTTAGTACTCGTTGGAGCATATGCAACACGCTGTCTGGGGACATGGGGCCTCCGGTTGGGGACGAGAACACCCACTCGCTGTTGCCCGTTTTTCTTCTTTGTTGCACCAGAACGTCTATCGCGTCTGCCGACAGGGGCAGGGTGCGGTAGGCGTTTTTCGTTTTCAACGGTGCTTCGACCACCTTGCCGTTTTGCCGGGAGATGGCCCGTTGGATTTTCAGCACACCACGGTCGAGGTCAACGTCCGTCCACTTCAGCCCCAGCAGTTCCCCACGGCGTAGTCCTGTGGCGAGGTCGAGGTAGTAGAGCTCGTACACGCCGCTGTCCCTGGCCTCATGGAAGAAGGCGCTGAGTTGGTCGGCGGTCAGGGTTTTCATCTCCTTGTGTTCGACTTTCGGCAAGGCGCAGCCTTGTGTGGGATTTTTGCTCACCAACTTCTGCTCAATAGCGAGGTTGTACGCCGAGCCGATCATCTGATGGATGTTTCGCACGGTTTTCGGTGCTAACCCTTTCGGCTTTTTCTTGGCCTCAATGCGGTCTACCCGGCCACCGTCCAGCAGGTGCTTGTAGAACCGTTGTAAGTCCAGAGAAGTCAGGTCTGCCAGTGGGATGTTGCCGATCTGCGGCTTGATGTGGTTTTTCAGAAAGCCTTGCGAGGTTTTGAATGTGGACGGTCTGAGTTTTACTTTTGCGTAGTTCTCCATCCAAACTTCCAGCCAGCTACCCACCGTGTAGCTCTTGGCCCGCCCGTAGTCGATGCCGATGTTTTCCTCGATGGCTTTCTTCAGCTTTTCCTTGACCTCGGCCTGCGTCTTACCGAGGACATTCTTGATGATGGACTTCCCTGTCTCTGGATCGTGACCGACAGTGTATCTTCCCTCCCATCGACCATCCTTTCGTTTTCTGATGTTGCCCTCGCCGTTTGCTCGTCGCTTTGGCATAAAATCAGCCCCTTTCGCAACGAACAATACCGTAATCAAGGGAACAAAGCTACCGAAAAGCCGAACTGTTATCAGAAAGTTATCATTTGCCCCTCGGAGCCACGCCGCCCTATCTTTGTCTATGGCGGCGCAATTTCTGCGCTGCCGGGGGCGTTCTCTTTAGTTACAGCGGTGCGATTTTTGAACGGTCGAAAGTTTCTTTTCATTGACTGCGGTGACTCAAAACACGCTTGCCCTGCACCATTGATCACGCGAAGGTGATTACCTCGATTTCCTTCCGAAACGGCCACAAGGCACCACCAAAATCCTTGGGGCGCCTGCGCTTGCGGGAACTAAGACGCCAGCCGCTCTGAAATTCCCTTCAAAAGACGCCACAACCGACTGCGCTGAAACCCCCGTCAACTGCCCGCACTGCGGGCAGAAGTGACCGGGTGAAGCGTCGGTTCCGACGCCAACCCTTTATCCTGCTTTCTTTTTCGTCCCCGAAAAAGGCTCGAAAAGTGCAGGAAACGCAGTCATATCAACGTATCCAATGCATCGGTCATACGGACTTCAAGGGTCTCTCAAACGCCGTTACAAACACCCCTTCCCTGCTTCCATCAATGGGTAAAACTGGTCTTGGCGCAATCGTCTGCAAAACGGCCCACGTTCGCTTTTGCGGATGAAAGTGGGTACACACTCGGCTTTCTGAGAAAGATCGCACACAACGGCTCACACGGCGAAACAGGGGCCTTCCGGACGGGGCCGCTATCACTACCCTCGACACGAACTGCACGTTCACGAAAATCCCCGGGCCGGGTGTCAGAACGGCGTACTTTGCCGCTTTTTGGTCTTGGTCGGATGTACTCCAGAAGAACGTAGAAAGCCTTCGGAACAGCGATGCGCTTATGCGTGTCGCTGTTCCGAGGCGCCGCGGCCCCGTTGGGCTGCGTGATCTTTTCCGTTTCTGTCGAAATTGCGGCTTGTACACACTCGGCTCTCCGAGAAAAATCGCACACAAGGGCTTACACGGCGAAACACGGGGTGTTTTGGGTGGGGGCGCTATCACTACCCTCGGAGCGTTCCGCGCGTTTCGGAAACCCTGCGTGGCCGGGGCTTAAAACGGCAAACTTTGCCGCTTTTGGGTCTTGGTCGGGAGGTGCTCTCGAAGAACGCAGAGAGCCTGCGGAACAGCGATGCGCTTATGCGCGTCGCTGTTCCAAGGCGTCGCGGCCCCGCTGGGCTGCGTAATCTTTTTTCGTTTCTGTCGAAATTACGGTTTTCACACTCTGTACTCAAGGCTTTCCGCGTGTGCGAGACATAGGAGGTATCACTATTCCCGTTCTTTTCTCTTGTAAACAAATCCCGCCGGGGCAAGCCCCGGCGGGATGGTTACCGATGAAGTGGATTTGAATTTCTGCCTGCAAACCGCATTTGGCTGCCGCTTACGCCTCACCGCCTACAATTCGTTCGTAGGTCCGGGCCGTCAGACCGTACACCAGCGCGTACACTGCCGCGAAAACCGCCAGCGTCCCCGCCGTGCAGAGAGCAAACATGCCCACCTCGTGCAGACCGAACAGCTCCAGAATGCGGCAGAGCATGGGGAAGGCCGCCAGAATGTGCAGCCCCGCCGTCAGCAGGGGCAGGAAGAACACCAGCAGGATCTGTCCCCGGATGGAGGCGCCCACCTCCCGGCGGCTCATGCCTACCTGCTGCATGATCTGATAGCGGCGCTGATCCTCATAGCCCTCGGAGACCTGCTTGTAGTAGATGATGAGCACCGTGGCCATCAGGAACAGCAGTCCCAGGAAGATGCCCAGGAACAGGAAGCCGCCGTACATTGCGTAGAATTCCTCCGCCATCTCCTGGCGGCTGGCCACGCCGTATCTCCCATCGGAGACTGCCAGAACGGCCTTGGCGCAGGCCAGCTTTTCGCTGTCGGCGCCGTCGGTGTTCAGGTGGATGCGGAAGGTCCGGCGGGCCAGATCCGTGTTCATCAGATGCTCTGCCAGGGTACCGTCCGCCACCAGGCCCAGCATAACCTCGTTGGTGACGATGGCGCTGTCCCCGGCGGGGAAGCTGTCCAGCCGGGCTTTCACCTGAATGGGTGCCTCCTCATACTCATAAAAGAAGGTCTCCGGCAGCTGAAAATCGCCGTCCGCATAGGCCAGCACCTGGTTTTCCTCCAGGGCGACAGTTTCCCCCGTCAGGCGGCTGTACTCCTCCGCTGTTAGGACCGTGATCTCCGTTAGAAGGCCGCTCTGGCTCATGTCCGTCAGCAGCGTATTGCCGCTGTATCTGGCATGGAAGGAGGCGGACGTCTCATAGCGGAGATCCGCCATCTGCCGCCCAGCGTCTGCCACGGTCCGCCGCACCAGGTCCAGCGTTGCAGCGGGGTCGGTATCATCCTTTAGCGTCTGGGTCACCAGAATATCGTCGGGATACCTGCCGTCCAGAGATTTCTCCGCCCCCAGATAGAGACACAGGGTCCCGGACACCGTCACCAGTACCATGCAGGCCAGGATGCAGATGTTTGCAAGGCCAACGGCGTTCTGCTTCATGCGGTACAGCAGGCCGGAGATGGCGGTGAAGTGGCGGGTCTGGTAATAGAAGCCCTTGTTGGCCCGCAGACGTTTCAGCAGAGCGATGGACCCGGCGGTAAACAGGC
This sequence comes from uncultured Oscillibacter sp., assembly GCA_900544105.1. Classification (GTDB taxonomy): domain Bacteria; phylum Bacillota; class Clostridia; order Oscillospirales; family Oscillospiraceae; genus Oscillibacter. The sequence continues at coordinate 3,929 of UQUC01000102.1, forward strand.
AGTAGGTGCCGAGCATCACCAGAATGACCGCCACAAAGAACAGCATCAGGGCGTTCACCGGGTTCCGGGTGGTGAGGGCGATGGCATAGCCCCCCAGCAGCGCCGCCAGCCCCAGGACTGCCAACAGCCGTTTCGTTTTCGGTTCCCGCTCTCCGGCACTGTCGCTGTGGAGCAGTTCAATGGGCCGGGACCGTCCCAGGCGCAGCAGGTTCCATAGAAGCGCCAGCAGAAACAGCACCCCCAGCAGCGCCGCCGTTTCTCCCACGCCCCTGACGCTGACGGAGAAGCCGAACTGCACCGGGATCTGCACCAGCTTCAAAAGCAGCAGCAAAATCAGCTTGCTGAGCAGGATGCCCGCCGCGATGCCGCCGGGAATCACGACGGCGGCGCACAGCAGCATCTCCCAAAAGCACAGGGCGGCGATGTGGCGCTTTTCCAGGCCCAGAATGTTGTAGAGTCCCAGTTCCTTCTGCCGCCGCTTCATCACAAAGCTGTTGGCATACAGTAGCAGCACGATGGAAAACAGCGCCACCACAAAGCAGCCGATGGACATCATGACCTGCAGGTAGGCGGCGCCCCGCACCGTCTGGATGACCTCGTTCCAGGTCAGGAACCGCAGGATATAATACATGGCCGCCAGCGCACCACAGGAGAGGAGATACGGGCCGTAATACCGGCTGTTGCGGACCAGGTTCACCAAGGCCAGCCGGGGAAAGAAGCTGCGCTTACCCATGGTTCTCACCGCCTTGGGTCAGCACCGTCAACGTGTCGGAGATGCGGCGGAACTGGGCCTCCCGGCTCTCACTGCCCCGGTAGAGCTGGTGATACACCCGGCCGTCCCGCAGGAACAGTACCCGCCCCGCGTGGCTGGCGGCCTTGACGGAGTGGGTCACCATCAGGATGGTCTGGCCGCCCTTGTTGATCTCGCCGAACAGCTCCAGCAGATTGTCAGAGGACCGGGAGTCCAGGGCGCCGGTGGGCTCGTCCGCCAGAACGATCTGCGGGTCCGTGATGAGGGCCCGGGCCACTGCCGCCCGCTGCTTCTGTCCGCCGGAGACCTCATAGGGGTACTTGATCAGGATGTCGGCGATGCCCAGCTGCTCTGCCAGGGGCTTCAGCTTTCGCTCCATTTCCTCGTAGGGCCGTCCCGCCAGCACCAGGGGCAGGAAGATGTTGTCCCGCAGGGAGAAGATGTCCAGCAGGTTGAAGTCCTGGAACACGAAACCTAAGTTTTCGCGGCGGAATCCGGCAATCTCCTTCTCTTTTAATTCGCCGAGATTCTTTCCATTTAACCGCACCTGTCCGCCGGTTGGCTTGTCTAGTGCTGCGAGCAGGTTCAGAAGCGTTGTTTTTCCGCTTCCCGATTCGCCCATGATTGCAACAAATTCGCCCCGTTCCACTGTAAAATTAACGTCTTTCAACGCTTCCACCCAGTTGCTGCCGAGGCGCGTGGTATATGTTTTTTTCAGATGTTCTACTTCCAGAATTGCCATGTCACATTTTCCTTTCTGTCTGAACTGTTTTCTTAATTGACAAGGCTTATTATACCCGTCCGCGCCCTCTTCTGCCTTAGGATCATCTTACAAAAAGACCGGCAACCTTACATTTCTGTAAGATTCCCGGCGAAGCTCTCTATGTACTACAGGGATACGGTATCCAGCCCAAGATACACCTTCGTTCCCACTCCCATCTCCGACTCAATGCGGATGGTATGCGAAAGTTTCTCCATGATCTGGCGGCACAAATACAATCCGATGCCCGTTGACCGCTTGTCTGCGCGGCCGTTGCAGCCCGTGTAGCCTTTTTCGAAAATCCGCGGCAGATCCTCCGGCGCGATGCCGATGCC
>UQUC01000103.1 GCA_900544105.1 uncultured Oscillibacter sp.
TTAATTATAAACGAATTATTACCTGCCGTCAAGAACGGCAGAGCAAGGAAGAAGGTGAAACCATCGGGAGTGGAAACTGGATCATAGACAATCTAAATTCCGCACTGGAAATGTGGAATGGAAAGCTGGCGGAGATCTGGCAGCTCATCACAACTTCGCCGGAAAACTTCAAAGGCGGCGGTGTCTGGTCAATCATCGTCAATATCAATGGCGGCTTGAAAGCCATAGGCTATGCGCTGTTGGTGCTTTTCTTCGTTATGAGCGTGGTCAAAACCTGCGGCAGTTTTGCGGAGATCAAGCGGCCGGAAGTCGCATTCAAATGCTTCATCCGCTTTGTCCTGGCGCAAGCTGCGGTCACATGGGGAATGGAACTGATGACTGCGGTTTTTCAAATCGCACAGGGCATGATCTCCACCATCATGGACTCCTCCGGCTTGTCGGCATTGTCCGCAGCCGAACTGCCCAGTCGAATGGTGGATATCATTCAGGATGTGGGCTTTGTCGAATCCATCCCGCTATGGGCAGTGACGCTGCTTGGCTCGCTTTTTATCTGGGTATTGTCCCTCGTAATGATCCTTACTGTGTACAGCCGCTTTTTCAAGCTGTATATCGCCACGGCGATTGCGCCGATCCCCTTGGCCAGCTTTGCAGGACAGCCCTCCAGCAGCATCGGCATTGCTTTTTTGAAAAGTTTTGCCGCTATCTGCCTGGAGGGTTGTGCGATCGTTTTGGCTTGTGTGATCTTTTCGGCGTTCGCGTCCTCGCCGCCTGCCATTGCGGACGATACGCTGGCGGCAGCCACCATTGTGTGGAACTATGTAGGTGAACTGATTTTCAATATGCTGGTGCTGGTGGGGGCCATCAAGATGAGTGACCGGATCATCCGGGAACTGATGGGCCTGGGTTAATCCTCATCGTCAGACAATTCAATGTCGCTCAGGTCCATGGCATAGCCACCGTGCTCATCCGGCTGCACACCGTTTCTTCGCTGCTCACGGATACGATAGCGAACAATACTCTCCAGGTCTTTTTCTTCCTGGCGCTTCTGGAAGATGCTTTGTATCTTTCGAACCAGAGAAATGATCCAAGACAGGACTACCAGACCAAGGAGGACAAAGAAAATAATATCACCCAGGCTTTGGTGCGCCTGATACCAACTACGCCAAAATGTATTCATAGCGACCACATACAGCAGCGGAATCGTCAAGCGAAATACGGCGGCCAACTTGAAAATGATAGAGATGATGAGCATTGCTATGCTCAAAAGAATGACCGGCATGCAAAGAGCCTCCTCTCGGTTTTGGATACGGCGCTATGTTACCATAGCCGTGCCGATCATACAAGAGGCTGTATGCCAATTCTCAAAAAGGAGTTGATATATTGGAGGTACGCATCAACAAGGAAGTGCGCAACTATCAGGAAAGTTTGTTTTTTGGACTGTCACTGCGGCAGTTTTTATTTGCCCTGTTGGCGGTAGCCGTGGCGGTAGGCGTTTATTTTGGACTGCGCCCCGTGCTGGGGAATGGCGAGATCGGCTGGGTCTGCATTCTGGCCGCGTTCCCATTTGCCTTGGGCGGTTTTTTCCAGTACAACGGCATGAATCTGGAACAATTTTTATTGGCGTTTTTTCGCTCGGAATTTCTCACCCCAAAACGGCTTGTGTTCAAATCGGAAAATATGTACGCAAAACTGATGGCACACTCATCTGTGAAGGAGGCATTGAATCTTGATTAAAACCCTGCAGACAACGTTAAAACAGGACAAAGAACAATTCAAGGTACCGAGATCTGTACAGGACACCATCCCCATCCGGCGACTCTGGCCGGATGGGGTCTTTCAGTTTGGCAGCAAGTATTCCAAGACACTGCGATTCAGCGATATCAACTACGCCATTGCATCCAAAGAGGATAAGACGGCGATGTTTCTCAGCTATTCCGAATTGCTGAACGCGTTGGATACCGGCTCTACTACAAAAATCACCATCAACAACAAGCGAATCAACCGACAGAACTTCGAGCAAGATATCCTCATCCCTCCCAGGGGAGATTATCTGGACGGCTCCCGAGCAGAGTATAACGCCATGCTGCTCGACAAGGTGACCGATTCCTCCAACAGCGTGGTGCAGGAACGCTATATCACCCTGTCGGCGCATAAGAAAAATATCGAGGAAGCCCGTACTTTTTTTGACCGCACAGTCAATGATGTGACTTCCCGACTCAATCACATGGACTCCCGCTGCGAGGAACTGGACGCCGTGGAGCGCCTCCGCATCCTTCATGATTTCTACCGCGTGGGTGAAGAAACGCAGTTCCAATTGGATCTAACAGACTGCATGAAGCATGGCCGTTCCTTCAAGGACGCCGTCTGTCCGGACAGCATGGAGTTTAAGAAAGACCACTTTGTCATGGGCGGTAAGTATGGCCGGGTGCTGTTCCTGAAGGAGTATGCCAGCTACATCAAGGACGCTATGATCAACGAGCTCACCAGCCTGAACCGCAGCCTCATGCTGTCTATCGACATCATTCCGGTGCCCACGGATGAAGCGGTGCGGGAGATGCAGAACCGCCTGCTGGGCGTGGAGACCAATGTGACCAACTGGCAGCGCCGGCAGAACGCCAACAATAACTTTTCTGCCGTTGTCCCCTACGATCTGGAGCAGCAGCGCAAGGAGACCCGTGAGATGCTGGACGATCTCACCACCCGCGACCAGCGGATGATGTTTGCCGTGGTGACGCTGGTACATCTGGCAGACAGCAAGGAGGAATTGGACAGCGACACGGAAACGCTCCAGTCCATCGCCCGCAAGCACCTCTGTCAGCTCACGACGCTGAACTGGCAGCAGGCGGACGGGCTGGTGACGGCGCTGCCGCTGGGCCTGCGCCGCATCGATGCTCTGCGCACACTGACCACGGAAGCGCTGGCTGTTCTCATGCCCTTTAAGGCGCAGGAAATCTGGGACCGGGGCGGCGTGTACTACGGACAGAACGCAATCAGTAAAAATCTCATCGTAGCGGATCGCAAACGGCTGTTGAATGGCAACGCCTTCATTCTGGGTGTTTCCGGTTCCGGCAAATCCTTCAGTGCCAAGAAGGAGATGGTGTCACTGGCATTGTCTACCGACGATGATATTATCATCATCGACCCTGAATCCGAGTACCGCCCGCTGGTAGAAGGGTTGGGCGGTCAGGTCATCAATATCTCCGCCACATCACCCAACCATATCAACGCCATGGATATGGAGCAGGGCTATGGGGACGGCGAGAATCCCGTGGTGCTGAAATCCGAGTTTCTGTTGTCGCTTTGTGAGCAACTCATCGGCGCCGGGAAGCTGTCTGCCAAGGAAAAGTCCATCATTGACCGCTGCACCGCCCAGGTCTATCGGGAATACATTCGCGGCGGGTATCAGGGGCAGGCCCCGACCCTGCAGGACTTCCATGCGGAGTTGCTCCGCCAGCCGGAAAAGGAAGCTGCGGACGTGGCACTGGCCATTGAGTTGTTTACCGAGGGCAGTTTGAACACCTTTGCAAAACCCACCAACGTGGATACCAATGCCCGTATCCTCTGCTATGATATCCGGGATCTTGGCAAGCAGCTCCTGCCGGTTGGTATGCTGGTGGTGCTGGACAGCATCTTCAACCGCATCATCCGCAACCGCGGGCTGAAGCGGAATACCTGGATCTATATCGACGAGATCTATCTGCTGTTCCAGCATGAATACAGCGCCAATTTCCTGTTCACCCTGTGGAAGCGTATGAGAAAGTATCAGGCTTGCGGAACGGGAATCAGCCAGAATATCGAAGACCTGCTCCAGTCGCACACGGCCCGCACCATGCTGGCGAACTCTGAATTCCTCATCATGCTGAATCAGGCGGCCACGGATCGGGAAGAACTGGCGCACCTGCTGAATATCTCAGATAACCAGCTCTCCTACATCACCAACGTGGACTCCGGCCGGGGGCTTATCAAGTGCGGCAGCGCTATCGTGCCTTTTGTGGATCATTTCCCCAAGAACAAGCTCTACCGCTTAATGACCACAAAACCCTCGGACTTGGCTGCGTGATAGCCCATGGAGAAAATTAAAGAAAAACCGACGCTGAGTGAGCGTGTCAAAGAGAAAGCTGTATCCGCTCCAAAGGAGCTTTTGCGCAAGGTGTTGGATGACGGCTCGGATCGTCTGTGGACTCAGCTCCGGGATACCGCCCAGCAGGGGCGGCGGGATGAATATGGCGGCGACGCCATTGAGGACACCGCCGCCAGCGGACTGCGTCGGGCAGAGAAGGAACTCACCCGGCAGCGGAAGAAGAAACCGCAGGAGCAGCCGCCGGAGGGCGGCGCTCTTACTGCCGATGCCACAGAGCAAAAGCCTTCTGCTATCAAGGGAAAAGATACCACTTCTGCCGGGCCGCAGCCGCAGAGCGCTGCGGAGCGTGGACGGCAGCAGGCGCGCCAGAACGCCGCGCAAAAGGCCGCCAAGGTCAAGACAAAAGATACCTATATTGGCGCACAGACAGAGACACAGGTCACAGTGGCAGCGGAACCGCAACGGCAGGGGCAGAGAGTATTCATGGAGGAACGCGGGCGCAAAGCTGCCCGATGGCAGGCAGAGCAAAAGCGAGCCGTATCGCGCCGCCGAATCAAGACGGCACAAGCCTTACATTCAGACAGGGGCGGCAGCGCCATGCCGGACAGAATGCGTTCGGAGCAGATACCGCACATCAAAGAACGGGCTGAAACCAGCTTGCCCAAACCAGCGAGGAAAAAGCACTTGCCGATGGAGCGTGACATCGTCTCTGATTCGCCGCGTTCTAAGAAGATAGCTGATACAGCGAAAACTTTGGAGTCCGCACAGAAGCAGGCGGTCATGCTGCAAAGCAGCGCCCGCACCGCACGGGAAGCAGCGGTGCAGACAGCGCGGTATCAGCAAGCCGCGAAAGCGGCGCAGACCACCGCGCAGAAAGCATCCCAGGCGGCAGGACGGGCGCTGCGGGCCATCCTGTCCGCCGCCAGAAGCCTTGCGGCGGCGATGATGGCGGGCGGCAGCACGGTCCTCTCAATGGTGCTAGTCATCTGCCTGATTGGGCTCCTGATCGCGTCACCGTTTGGGATCTTCTTCTCCGGTGAGGACAGCGGCACCGGATATACGATGCCGGAGGCTGTGACGATGCTGAACACGGAGTTTACAGACCGCATCGAGCAGATCAAGGCGGAGAACTCCTATGACGAACTGGATATGGACAACGCGGGCAGTGCCGCTATGGTGGCGAACTGGCGGGATGTGCTGGCGGTCTATGCTGTGCGGACCACCACGGACAACGCTTCGCCGGACGAGGTGGCGACGCTGACGGAAGAAAAGCTGGATATTCTGCGGCAGATTTTCTGGGATATGAACGCCATCTCTTATTGGGTGGAAACCATCTCAGGCGACAAGGATGAAAGCGATACCGTCATCCTGCACATCACTGTCACAGTCAAGGATCATCTGCAAATGGCGGACGAGTATCGGTTCAACGCCGAGCAGCACAAGCTGTTGGAGGAACTGATGCAGCCGGAGTATCAGGAACTGTTCGCGGCGCTCACCGGTAGCTACCAGGACATTGAGCTGAGTCCCGACGAGGTAGCGAAGATCATGGAAAACCTCCCCG
>UQUC01000104.1 GCA_900544105.1 uncultured Oscillibacter sp.
TCGGTGACCGCGCCGAGCAGGACTTCACCGGCAAGGTGCTGGTGCTGTCGCCGGAGGCACTGCAGGAGCAGTATTGGGGGCAGGATTACCAACTTCTGTATGCTCGGAGCGGCTTTGGCTGCGAGCCGCATTCCAGTGGCCGAGCAGTCTTTGCCACCTGCCTCTCGGACGGCGAAACAGCCAGATGGAATCGGGAGGATTTCATCGGCGTACTGGATGACAAGTTTCTGCCCGACTGGGCGCGGGAAAAGCTGGAAAAGCTGATGACACAGGAACAGACGGATGCCCCCACAATGGGCGGCATGAAAATGAAGTGAGGAGGATACTTGCATGAGCATGACCTATTACACCGTGGACGATCTTCGGCCCGGAAGATCCGGCTGGGGTGTGAAACGTTTTTCCGCGTTGAATGACGCGATCTCCCATTACCGGTCGCTCCCTATGGATGGGGTCCGCGTCCTCGGCATGGCGGATGATGCCCACGCCTATGAGCTCATCCGCTGTGTGCGTCTTTTCCCCGGCGATGCCCAGGGTGAGGATGTTCTGGCGGCAGATCACTGGCGCGGCGGCTTGGTGAAAAAGAACGCTGCTCTGAAAGACGCGCTGGAGGTTTGCCTGGAAACCCTGCGGCCCCGTTTTCTGTTGGAGCCGGAGCGCCTGATCCCCATTCCCCAGCGCAAGAAGCTGCGGAAAGAACTGCGAGAGGCCCTTCTCTGGCAGGGCTATGAAGAAAACTACGATTCCGCCATCCGTGCTGTTTTTGTGGGAGGCACTGGCTGGCTCTCACCCCAGGATGTGAAAAAGCAGCGGCAGCTTCCTCTGGTGCTGCGCTACCGGGTAGACGGCATGACGAAGGATGGGGCCTACCTCTCCTTAGAAGTGGAGCCTTGGGAATATGACCTCCTGCTGGAGCAGACGAAAAATCACTATAAACTGAAGAAAAGAGGATAACAACATGAAACGAATGCTTTCCCTTTGCGCCGCGGCGCTGTGCCTGACCTTGACGCTGACGCCCACCGCGCTGGCGGCGGACTTTGAGTCTGCGGTACCGAACGCCAAGGTCTGCTACCCCACCGCCATCGTTCGCGGTGACGATGGCACGGAACTGAAAAAAATCTATGATCTGAGCCCCGAAGACGATCCTGCCGGTATTCCCCGCTCGGACTTCCGGCAGGACGGCTTCCACTACACCCTGACGGACCTTCTGAAACAGGAGCTTCCGGAAAATGAGAGCCGCCAGCACACAGAGCACATTTCCGTTGAAAGCGCCAAGAAAGATATGGAATCTGTGTTGGCGCTGCTGCCGCAGGAGCGGGAATTCATCACGGATGACGGTCTCATGGGAACCCTGACGCTCCGACTTGATACCGTGCAGGTGGAGCCGTCCGGCTACGGCAGCTCCACCAAGGAAATCTCCACCAAGCGCAGCTACCCCAATCTTGTCGAGCAGGATACCCAGTACATCCCCAAGAGCATTACGGAAAACGGCAAGACCCTAACGCTCACGGACATCCAGTGGCAGACGAACAACACCGCCAATCTGGATGGCTATGCCGTGGCGGATCGCTACACGGCCGTTGCCACCTATTCCGGAAGCGCCACCAGCAGCTATGTGAAAGGCTACACCGTCACGGCGGATTATACCGGGACCGTCAGCCGGATCGCCCTCAACCGTGTCCGCTATGTGGCTATCTTTGAGGGAACGCCCATCCAGCCCACGGAGCCTGCGGAGACACCCGCCACGGCATCCGCGTTCCGTTGGTCCTATGTGCTCATCCCCATTGGGATCGTGGCTGCGGCAGGTGCGGGCGTTGGCGGCGCGCTGCTGGTGAAGCACAGAAAAGAAAACGCGGATGAGGAGGATGCAGAATGAAAAAGATTTTGACTTTCGCGCTTGCCGTCAGTATGATGGCATCCCTTGCGGCCAGTGCCTCGGCGCTGGAATACAGCATTGCCCCTCCGAAGGACTTTGACTTTGGCAGGGACACATCTATTGAGGTCATCCACACGGCGGATAGCGGTGCTATGAAAAACGCCGACATGAGCAAAAACGCCGCGCTTATTCCGCCTGCATTTGGCTCGGAGAGCATGAACGCCCTCCACACCGGCGAGTACCTCACGCCCAACCTTGCCCCCGGTGGTATTCCCGCGTCCGGCGCGGTCATTGGTGGCAGCGCCACCGGCGTTGTCACACCCGGCAGCACGGTGAATGGCGGCAGTAGCTATCAGCCCGCCGTGCTGTTCACGGAGGTGACAAGCGACCTCTACTACAAAAATGGTTCCCTCGGCAGGCTGGAGATCCCCTCGCTGGATCTGAGCGTCCGCATTTATCAGGGGACGGACAGCAAGACGCTTGCCAAGGGCGTCGGACACTTCGAGGACACCTCCATCTGGAACGGCAACGTCTGCCTCGCCGCTCATAACCGGGGCGCCAACAGCTATTTCGGCCAGATCCACACGCTGGACATCGGGGATAAAATCACGTTGACCACCAAGCTGGGCACCCGCACTTACAAGGTGACGGATGTATTCAAGGTCAGCGAAACAGACCGCGGCGGCCTTGCGGACTCCGGCGAAAATATGCTGACGCTCTACACCTGCGTCCGCAACCAGCGGGATCAGCGCTGGTGCGTTACCGCAGCGGAGGTCTGAATCTTTCTCCCTTTTGCCGAATCAGTTCTGTTCGACTTCTGCCCCTCACTTGTGATATGGTGAAGCTGCGAAGAAGATTTTCACACATACACAGTTAGAATGGAGGCAGAAAGATGAACGAGAGCAAAAATGTGAGAAAGAATGTCAGTATGATGTTCACCGGCATGATGATCGGCGCGGCGCTGACCGGCGGCTCTATCGCGGTCGCAGCCGGGATCACGGCGGAACCTACCTGGCAGCCCATCTTTGTGGATGGTCAGCAGGTGGAAATGCAAGCCTACAACATTGCCGGACACAACTATGTGAAGCTGCGGGACATGGGCAAGCAGGTCGGTTTCAATGTGTATTGGAACGCCGGAGTCCAAATCGACACCGGGCATCCATACACGGGGATCGCCCCTGCCGAATCAGGCATCCGCGTCAGCAGCTACAAGGGCAGCACCCTCCGCCCCGGAGACCGCAGCGGCTTGAATATCAGTCCCAGCGCGGAAATAAAAAGCGTGGTCTCCACACGGCCCGACATCATCCGCGTTGAGAATACCTCCGGCTTCTGGACCGCAATCGCGGTCAGCAGCGGCACATCCGACGTGGTCGTGACCGATCAGCATGGCCAGACCGCCGCTTTAACGCTGACGGTAGTTGACGGCAAGCAAGGCGCGAGCATTCCGGAATCCGGCGCCAGTCAGACAGACGCGGCGCGGCAGGAGATCGTCCGGCTGGTCAATCAAGTGCGCCGGGAAAACGGCGCGCCGGAGCTGACGGTCAACGCGGCTCTGATGGACGCAGCGCAGCATTGCGCGTCCCTGCGTGTCACATACCACCAGAATAAGGTGGAGTGCGAGGCGGTAGCGGCCTCCGGGTATCCCCATGGATTTGGATCGAACATCACCGCATTCACGAATTTGCCCGCATCCGAGATCGCGGGGCGGGCAGTGGAGAATTGGCGGAATTCTCCCGGCCACTTCCAGACGATGATAAACCCTGATTGCGACACCATCGGCGTCGGGATCTCAACTGATGAGGGCGGAACGATCTGCTTCCTGTTCGTCGGTGATCCCAACGCGCACAATCCCTACGCATAACCTATCCGCAACTCAATATGCTCACATGGCCTTCCAGCTTCATCGCCGGAAGGCCATTTCTTATGAGCAAATCTAAAAAGAAAGGTCAAATAACGATGAAAAAGACATGGCATTCATTGAAAAATCGCGTGACCGCGATGCTGCTGGCCCTGATCTGCGTCCTCGGCCTGCTCCCCACTGCCGCGCTGGCGGCAGGGGCCGACACCATCAAGCTGGAGCGGTTCGGCATGAGCGGCGTTTCCTATCAGTCCGCCAGCCTTGGCAGATGCACAATGCACCAGATGTATTACGGCGTGGCCGGAAAGACCTCCGTGGGCTTTTGCGGGACGAAGGGCGGCGGCATGGGCACCTCCCTGATTGGCCAGACCTGGGGCGATCCGAAGCCCGTCACCGATCCCACCGTTAAAATGATGATGGCCTATTACTACGCCCACTCCCTCGGCATCTTCACGGACAAGGCCCACGCCCTTGGCGTGGATGACATCTGGGATTCCGGTTATAGCTGGTACATGAACGCCTGGGTACAGGCCATCGTGTGGCGGTATAAGGACGGCTCCCTGGGTGATCCCGCCACCGCCTGCGCGGAGGAATTGATGTACGTCTGGAACTCGCTGAAGGGCGCAAGCTATACCAGTATCGACCAGATCTGCGACGGCACCACATTCCGGAACCGGGCGAAATATATCCTGGATCTGGGCAAGCAGGATGTTTGGGGCGATTGCGACGTAAAAGAGTATTCCTTCACCGGCGCTGGCTCTGCCGCCCACCCCGCCAGCACTGTCCAGAGCGTTATGATCGGCAGTCTTACCGTCACGAATGAGCAGTACAAGCTGGTGGTCAAGAAGGTGGACGCCACTAACCCCACCAAGGGCCTTGCCGGAGCGCGGTTCCATGTGGAATCCACCAACGGCTCCTTCTCCAAGGACATCGTCACCGGCACGGACGGCACCTATACCCTCTCTCCCTTGGACGCCGGAACCTACGCTGTGACGGAAACGGCGGCTCCGAACGGCTACGAGATCGACAACGCGGGGCCTGAATATGTAGTCCTGCCGAACAGCGGCAGCAGCACCGTGACGATCACCTTTACGGATACTCCCACCGTCACCGCCACCGGTAAGATCCGCAAGGTGGACGCGGATGATCCCACCAAGGGACTCGCTGGCGCAGTCATCAAGATCACCGGCGTGGATAACAATTTCACCGGCACCTATACCACCGGAGCGGGCGGCGCGCTCACGGATGTGCCTTGGGATACCATGCCCATCGGCAGCTATGTGGCGGAAGAAGTGACGCCGCCCAACGGCTACTCTCTGAGCAAGGACGCCGGCAAAGTCCGTCAGGAATTCTATTGGGACGGCAAAACAGACGTATCTCTCGTTTTTGAGAATGACGCGAAGGTAAAGATCCAGCTCATCAAGCTGACCGACGCCAATGCGCCCCTCCCCGGTGCGGTATTCCACGTCCTCCGGGACGGCCAGCTGATCGGCACGGAGGTCACAGACGCCTCCGGCAGGATCACCGTCCCCCATGTGACGGAGGGGATGTACGCCTTTGTGGAGGTCAGCGCCCCCGCCCCCTACGCCAAGCTGACCGCTCCCGTCTGCGCCCATGTGGATCAGGCCACTGTCAATGGCGGCGGCACCGTGACCGTAACGGCCAAAGACCAGAAGCTCCCCAATCTGACCATCCAGAAGCTGGATAAGCAGACCAAGCAGCCCATCCCCGGCACGGTTTTTGAGA
>UQUC01000105.1 GCA_900544105.1 uncultured Oscillibacter sp.
ACGCCGTCGTTGGTGATGAGGGGAGCGCCGTACTTCTTATCCAGAACCACGTTGCGGCCCTTGGGACCCAGGGTGATCTTAACAGTATCGGCCAGCTGATCAACACCGGCCTGCAGAGCCTTGCGGGCTTCATCGCCGCGCATAATGAGCTTAGACATAATTCATACCTCCGAATTTTTCTTAAAGTGGGGGACTGCGTCCCCCCTTTGCCCGTAAAGGGCACGCCGCATCCGTAAAGCAGCAAAGCTGCTAACGGCTGCGCAGTAGATTCCCCCTCGCCAGTTTGCGAACTGGCGACGCCGTCCAGGACGGCTGGGGTCAAGGAATTTTTGCCACGTACATGTCGCGGCAAAATCAATTCAAGCATTTTGTCAGGACACATGCCCCACCGTTCCTTCGTCCCCTTCCGGCGCAAACCAGCGAAGCGTTTGTGCCGGAAAAACGAGGAGCAGCGGAACGAGCGAGCTTTGGCCGCAAGGCCGAAGCGAGGGATGTGCAGCTTGTGACGAGTTACTCGACGATGGCCAGAATATCGTTCTGACGGACGACTACGTACTCCACGTCCTCCAGGGTCACCTTGGTGCCGGCATACTGGCTGGTGATGACCTTATCGCCGGGCTTCACGGTCATGGTGACTTCCTTGCCGTCTACCATACCGCCGGGGCCAACGGAAATGACCTCAGCCACAGAGGGCTTCTCCTTTGCGGAGCCGGTGAGGATGATGCCGCCCTTGGTGGTCTCCTCGGTCTCTACCATTTTCAGGATCACACGATCAGCTAACGGGGTAAGTTTCATGTTGGGTTCCTCCTTGTATATTTTCATATGATAAACAATTTTAGCGTTAGCACTCAGTCTCCTCGAGTGCTAACGCTGTTATCATAGTACAACTGTCCCGGTTTGTAAAGGGGTAATTTGTAAATAAGTTATGAAGTTTCCATTGGAGAAAATCGTCGGTTCCCGCCCTCACTTGGGACCGGCGCCGTAATTGGGATCACAGCCCTTAGGTCCGAAGAAATTCAACCTTTTTTCCGACAAAGTCAGACGCACATCCCGGCTGTGGATGGTCTCCCCGTCCAGGCAGGTCACAATGTCACTCTCCGACTGGATGCGGACATTTTTGGCAGTCACCACCCGGATCACATCCGGCGGCAGTGAGCGATACTGCCCGGCAGAATAGGCGCCGAACAGCCCTGCGAACTTCATGCGGCTGATGTTCTTCACCAGCACCGTATGTAAAATGCCATCGTCCATCCGAGCCTCCGGAACCGGTGTGGAGCCGCCGCCGTAATACCGCCCGTTGCACATGGACACCAGGGCAAAGTCATCCTCGATGGCCTCGTCATCCAGCGTCACCCTCCAACGTTGGCCAATGCCACGGAACAGGAAATTCACCGCCACAGCGACCAGATAGCTGCCCCGTCCGCTGAGGATAGGGGAATCCCCCAACTCGTGAACGCTCTCTGCTACCCGGGCGTCAATGCCACTACAAGCAATGGTCAGACATTGGCGGCCGTTGCAGTCAATGAGGTCCAGGGGATGGACCTCCCCATCCCACAGGTTTTCCGCGTCCATAAACTTGGCAGCGTCCGGGCCGAAGTTTTTCAGAAAATCGTTGCCGGTCCCGATGGGGATACAGGTCACAGCCGCATTGTCAAAACCCGCCGCGCCGTTGACCACTTCGTTCAGAGTGCCATCTCCGCCGCAGGCGTAAAGCCGGATCTCCTCCCCGGAGGATACCAGCCGCCGGGCAATTTCTTCCGCACCGCCGGACCGCTGGGTCAGCAGACATTGGCAAGTCAGGCCATGCTGCCGCAGACGGTCCGCCATTTCATAAATGCGGCCCGTCTGGTCCTTTTTCCCGGCATGGGGGTTAATGATGAAGATATGCTGCACGGGTGACCGCTCCCCTTTCGACCAAAACCGTCAAATCTCGATTGCAAATCGTTATATTCCGCCTCATCATTACTTCTTGTATAAAAAATCACCTTATTATCTTCCGTACATGAAGGCGTCGCACTTGATCATGTGCCCCACAAAATCTACGCTTTTGTGGGGACCCCGTATTTTACCTGACCGGTCAGGCAAAGCTCGCCCGGTCCAAGGTTTTGCCTGCGGCAAAACACTTGTGCGCCGCTGATGCGGCGTCGGCGCGCTGCGCCGTTACAGCATGATCTCCTGTCATCTTCCGTACATAAAGGCATCGCACTTGATCATGCCGTTATAGAGCTTGCGCTTTTTGTCGGCGGGACGGCCGAAGCACCGCTCAAATTCCGTGTGGGAGCTGAGCACCAGCACCCGCCACTTGGGGGGCAGATCCCGGAGGGCCGCGCCGAACATTCGATACAGGTCCTCGGCCTCCTTCTTTTCCAGCAGCCGCTCGCCGTAGGGCGGGTTGGTCACCAGCTGGCCGTATTCGCTGTCCCGGTGGAATTTTCCTGCGTCCGCCACTTCAAAGCGGATGCAGTCCTCCACTCCGGCCAGCTCCGCGTTGTGCCGCGCCAACTCCACGGCGGCGGGGTCAATATCGCCGCCCCAGATGTCATAATGGCCGTGGAACTCCTTATCCATGGCCTCGTCACCGGCCTCCAGCCACAGCTTTGAGTCCATGTTCTTCCACTTCTGGGCGGCAAAGCTGCGGTCCAGGCCCGGTGCCCGGTTTTTGGCGATAAGGGCTGCCTCGATGGGGATGGTGCCGCTGCCGCAGAAGGGGTCGCAGAAGGGGTCCTTTCCCCGGTAGCGGGAGAGGGTCACCAGCGCTGCCGCCAGCGTTTCCCGCAGGGGCGCACCCATGTTTTTAGCCCGGTAGCCCCGCTTGTAAAGGCCCTCGCCAGAGGTGTCCAGATACAAGGTCGCTACATCCTTGATGATGGAAAACTGGATCTGATACCGGCTGCCAGACTCCGGCAGCGTCTCCACGCCGTACTTTTCTCCCAGCCGCTTGGCAGACGCCTTTTTCACGATGGACTGGCAGGCGGGGACCGAATGCAGCTGAGAGTTCAGGGAATAGCCCTTTACAGGGAATTCGCCGTCCCGTGGGATATAATTCTCCCAGGGCAGGGCGTAGACCCCCTGAAACAGCGCCTCAAAATCACGGGCTGGGAAGGAGCCAAGCTCCATCAGCACCCGCGCACCGCAGCGGAGGTTGATGTTCAGTCGGGCAATGTCAGCCAAAGTTCCTTCACAGTGGACCCGGCCGTTTTCCGCCCGGACATTTTTTAAGTCCAGGCGGCGCATCTCGTCCGCCACCAGACTTTCCAAGCCAAACAGACAGGGAACCGTCAGTGTCATGGTCCATGTCTCCTTTCAAGTTTCAAAACGATATGGAATCAGTATAACAGACTGTCCGCCGATCCGCAACCGGAAACCGTGCTCCCACCGCAAATTGGAAGTGGTTTTTCGCCAAAAACTGTGCTATACTGCAAGCAGAAATGGATTTTGCAAAAAAGGAGGGTTCTTTGATGATGAACTGGATCTGGCTGGGGGCTGTGGTGGTCTTTGGCGTTTTGGAGGCCGCTACCGCGGCATTGGTATCCATTTGGTTTGTAGGCGGTGCGGCGGTGGCTCTGTTGGCGTCCTTTTTAGGGGCGGCGCTGTGGCTTCAGATTGCCCTGTTTCTGGCGGTCTCCGTGGGTATTCTGGCGGCGGTCCGGCCCCTGATAAAGCGGGCCAACGCAAAAACCGTCCCCACGAATCTGGACCGGGTCATCGGCTGCCCTGCCCGTGTGACGGAAGAAATTGACAATGAGGCCGGCACCGGGGCTGTGTATGTGGAGGGCAAGACCTGGACCGCCCGCAGCAGCGACGGCACGGTGCTGCCCATCGGGACCCGCGTGATCGCGGAGCGAATGGAGGGCGTAAAGCTCTATGTGAAGCCGGAGCCGATAAGCTCCACGCGGCAGAGCTGACCGCTTAACTGAATAAACCCCCTGCGGGAAGCGGCTATGCCGTTTCCCGCAGGGGGTTTTTATCTTCTATCTTTGGATGGATGCCCCCATTGCGCACTCGGAAAATTTTTGTTTTGATCTACCCGGCGCAAGAGGTTCCTTTCAATTTCGGTTTGACAGGGTCCCTGTAAGTACCCGGCCAAAGCAGATCAGCGTTCCGGCCTCCGCAGCTGTCAAGGTCACGTCCCCGTCCGCACGGCGGCGGTTCAGGGAAAACAAATATACCGTACCGGAATCGTCCCGGTCATACTGCCGGCAAAGGACTTTGCCGTTCACGCTGAAAATGCCCACATCTCCCTCCTGCAGAGGTGTGCGGCTCACATACGCCACCGCGCCGTCCTCCAGATAGGGGGCCATAGCGTCCCCGCTGATACGGACGGCAAATTCTGCCGTCCGCGGCACTTGCTCTGTGACGGAGATCTCATCAAAATCCTCTCCCGGCACCGCGGAAACGCAGCCTACCGCCGTCAGCGTGTGGTATAGAGGGATCGTCCTGCCCTCGGGCCGCTCCGCCGGGAGCGGGGACGTCTCCTGTCGGCAGGCCCACAGCGCTTCGGTCACAGACTGCACCGTTTCGCGTCCCAGTGGGGGAAGTTCCCGGAATTTCCGCAGTAAAGTTTGTTCTTCTGAGCTCAGCGCCTGTCCGCCTCCCCGGAAGCTGTCCCGAAACAGTTGATTCGGATCTGTCTCCAAGCTGTCAAACAGCCGCAGCATCACATCTTCCTTAGGAAAGCTCAGACCGTTTTCGTAGTTGCTCACTGCCGAGGGGGACACTCCCAGCCGCCCCGCCAGTTCCCCACGGGACAGCTTCAGCTCCCCACGCCGGAATTTAATTCGTTCGCCAAAACTCATGGAAAAAACTCCTTTCGTTCTGTTCCTCGACAGCTCTCGACATAGGTATCTTAATCATAACGAAAAAAAGTGTTGCTGTCAATCCATTTTAACAAGTTTCTTGTAAAATTATTCTTGACTTAACAAAATACTTGTGATAATGTTACCTCGTTGACAGGGAACTTGTCCTGGCGATCGGCAGAAGAAATCGTGTGGAAAGGAGGTCCGCAGGCAAATGAAGCCGGAAGCCGCTCCACACAAATCATCCAGTCCCGCTTTCCCCGGTCCACCCGCTGAAATCACGCAGCGAATCGATTCGGACATAAAGCTTCATGCACGAGCAGCGCACCACGAACATGCACAATGCCAGTGTATGAAGTTTTCGTGCATCATTTCCGGTTGCCCCGCGGGGGCGAGGAAATGGCACATTTCTTATTTTGCTATGCTTTTGCATAACAAAAAAATCGAACGCAGACAAAGTCTACGTTCGATTGGTGGGGGAAGGTGGATTCGAACCACCGAAGTCAGTGACAACAGATTTACAGTCTGCCCCATTTGGCCGCTCTGGAATTCCCCCATATAAAATTGTGGAGCTGGTGGACGGATTCGAACCCCCGACCTGCTGATTACAAATCAGCTGCTC
>UQUC01000106.1 GCA_900544105.1 uncultured Oscillibacter sp.
TTCTCATCAAGGCAGGGACGGTGCAAAATCTGACCTTCTGGAACAAGCGTCAGGGCGCGCTTATTATCAACAAGCTGGACGCTGTGACGAAGAAGCCGCTGGCGGGAGTCACCTTCAAGATCACTACGGCTACCGGCGAGTTCGTCCCCGACGAAAACGGGAAAATCAGCTCCAACGGTCTGTACTATACCGATAAAAACGGGCAGATCATTCTCAAGGGCGTCACCGGTACGCTGGTGGTAACGGAGGAAAAATCCATCGACGGTTACACCATCGACGAAAATACCCGCACCCAAACCGTTGTAGTCAACCCCGACGATACGCAGTCCTTGTATTTTTACAACGCCCCCATTGGCGGCGTGGAGTTTATCAAGGTCAATGCGGCGGACGAAACTCAGCGCATCCCCAACACCACCTTCGAGATCCGCCGTGTCAGCGATGGCGGACTGGTGGGCACCGTCACCACCGGGCCGGATGGCCGCGTGTATGTGCCCTTGGCAAGTGACAGCTATTACGCCGTGGAGACTGAGGCAGGCAAGGGATACCAGCTTGATAACACGCCCATTTATTTTACCGTGGAGGATGGCAAGACCACGGCCAAGACGGTGACCAACAAGGCTATCTCCGGCATCCTGCTCCACAAGGTCAATGCCATCACCGGCGAGGGCATCCCCGGCGTGTCCTTCATCCTCTATGACAGCGGCAACGATCCCATCGCGCAGGAAACCAGCGATGACCGGGGCTATGTCCGGTTTGAGGGGCTGGAAGATGGCCGCTACTATCTGCGTGAATTGGAAAATGAGGGCTACATCCCCGACACGCAGAAAAAGACCGTGTATGTAAAGTCTGGTGAAACCACGGAAATCGAGTGGCAGAATACCCCCATCACCGGCCAGATCCAAGTGACAAAGGTCAGCGCCGACTACAACGCCATGAATGGCTGGCCTGCCGGGACGCCCATCCCCAACACCGTCTTTGAGATCTACAACGCCCGCACCAACCGTCTGGTGGATACCATCAAGACGGATAAAAACGGCTTGGCGGTCAGTAAGCCCCTGCCTTTGGCGCGGTACAAGATCGTAGAATCCAAGGCGGCGGAATTTTACGGGCTGGATAAGACACCCATTGAGGTGGAGATTGAACACGCCGGTCAGATCGTTAAGGCGAGCATGACCAATAAGAGCCTGTACACGAATGTGTCGATTAAGAAAACCGGCTACGTGGAGGTCATGCCGGGGCAGCTTGTCCGCTACAACTTCACCGGTATTGCCAACAATTCCACCACGGCGCTGGAGTCTTTTTATTGGAGAGACACTTTGCCCGTCAAGGCGGTTCGTCTCCAGACCATTTACACCGGCACATGGAATACCCCTGGAAACTATAAGATCGTGTACCGCACAAATCTCAGCGGCGATACCTGGCGCACGCTGGCGGATAACCTGAGCACATCCAAAAACTATGTGCTGGACGCTTCGCCCGCGGCACTGGGACTTGCCGCCAATGAGTATGTGACGGAGTTTATGGCTGCGTTCGGCATCGTACCTTCAAACTTTCGTCAGGTGGAGGCCCCCCGCGTGGACTGCAAGGCACTTGCCAAGCTCACCGGCGGTACGCAGTTCGTCAACACGTCGGACGCGGGCGGCGTCTACAACGGGCAGTGGATCATGGCCACCTCCCGCTGGGTCACCCGAGTCTATGCCCCCAGCAAGCCCCTGCCCCGCACCGGTTATTAAGAGCTAACAACAACGGATGCCGCTCCGCAAGGGGCGGCGTCCCCAAATTAAGGAGGTTGAGATCTTGAAACACAAAAAAATCATGATTTTGGCGTTGGCGCTCCTGCTCCTGACCGCGCTCTGCTGCACCTCCGCCCTCGCTGCGGGCGGCGATGTGGCGGGTGCTGTGGAACAGACGTGGACGGAGGCAGCCAAACAGATCAAGGCTGTGGTGGAGAAGGTGGTGTTCCCGGCGCTGGATATGATCCTCGCCATCGCGTTCTTTGTAAAGCTTGGCGGCGCGTATTTTGATTTTCGTCAGCGAGGTCAATTTGAATGGACCGGTCCCGCTATCCTCTTTGCCTGCCTCATCTTCACCCTGACGGCCCCGAAATACATTTGGAGCATTATTGGCATCTAACCTCTCCACCAATCTCAACGTGAACACTATTAAACAAACTTCCATAACAAGGCCGTCGTCCATCCGGACGGCGGCTTTCTACATTTCGAGGAGGTGACCAGAAATATTTATTTGGGACTTTGTTGCCGCGACAGTGCTGGATCAGTTGGTAGATTGGTTCTACGGGCAGATCGTGGGCTTTCTCGGCAACTTCTTTGCCCTCATGGGCAATATGGGCGTGGAGCTGTTCGAGCTGGAATGGGTCAGCGCCATCATTTTATTCTTCTCCCGCCTTGCGTGGGCGCTGTTTACCGTCAGCGTGGTGGTCTGCGCCTTTGAATGCGGTATCGAATACTCCACCGGCAGGGGTAATTTGCAGCAGTGCGGGATGAACATCATCAAGGGCTTTCTGGCGGTGAGCCTGTTCACCGTCGTCCCCGTCCGGCTCTATGCCTTATCGGTGTCGCTGCAGGGAACCTTTTCTGCGGGACTCACCGGCTATGGCCGGAGCATTGGTGAGGTGGGACAGGACATCATCACGGAGCTCAATGAGATCCAGACGCTTACGGACGTGGTGAACAGCTCCCACTTCGGCCTTGGCATCATCACCAGCCCCATTATGCTCCTTTTTTGCGTGATACTTATGGGCTACGCGGTGCTGAAGGTGTTTTTCGCAAACTTAAAGAGAGGCGGCATTTTGTTGATTCAAATTGCAGTCGGCTCCCTCTATATGTTCAGCGTCCCACGGGGCTATCTGGACGGATTCATGGGCTGGATGCGGCAGGTCATCGGCTTGTGCCTGACCGCCTTTCTCCAGTCCACCATCCTCATTGCGGGACTCATGGTGTTCAAGGACCACGCGCTGATGGGCGTGGGGCTTATGCTCTCGGCGGGAGAGGTGCCCCGTATCGCCGGCAGCTTTGGCTTGGACACCACAACAAAGGCCAATATTACGAGCGCCGTTTATACGGCGCAGGCTGCCGTCAACACCACCCGAACCATCGCCGCGGCGATCAGATGAAAGGGTGATGATATGACCTGGTTAACACAAATCACCATGGGCAGCCTGTTCGACGGTATCGGCGGATTCCCTTTGGCTGCGATCCGCAACGGCATCACGCCGGTATGGGCGTCGGAGATCGAAGCATTTCCCATTGAGGTGACAAAGCTACGCTTTCCCGGCATGATCCATGTAGGTGACATCACTAAGCTGCGTGGCGCGGAGCTGCCGCCTGTGGACATCATCTGCGGGGGCAGCCCGTGTCAAGATCTCTCCGTTGCTGGCGCAAGGGCAGGTCTTGTCGGCGCGCGTTCTGGCCTCTTTATGGAGCAGATGCGCATTGTGCGTGAAATGCGGTTGGCAGAGAAAGCCCGTGGCCGGGAGAGCGTCAACATACGGCCGCGCTGGATGTGTTGGGAGAACGTGCCGGGGGCCTTTTCAAGCGGAAAACCGAAGTATGAGGACTTTCGGATCGTGCTGGAGGAGATCGTGCGGGTCTGCTTTCCCAACGAGCTTATCCCAGGCCCCTATCCTTACGGATGGCCCGATGTCGGTGATCTCACGGCAGGCGATATGTTTTCTATTGCGTGGCGCTGTCTGGACGCGCAATTGTGTGGCGTCGCGCAGCGTCGCAAGCGCATCTTTCTCCTTGCTGACTTTGCCGGGCCGCTCGCGCCCCAGCTTTTATTTGATGTATTTGACGAAACGGAAAACAGTGAGAAGGAGGTCTCATAGATGTACCGATTCGATACGACCGGGCAGATGACGATGCTTGATTTAGACACGGCTGAAAGGGGCGGAGCTCCGCCCAAGCGCAGATCGGGCAAGCCGGACCCCGAACTGGTTTCGATCCCGTATTTCCACTTGGATCTGCTGTCCTCTCCCGTGGATCTCTTCGGACAGCGTCATTGGGAGTTCCGATCTCCATGGCGGGAAGGCAAGCGGCCCCTCAATACCGGGGCCGCGCCCCGCCGCCCGATCCGCGTCTCACTGTCCGGCATACTGGAGGCGTACCCAGCCCTAAAATATTATCTATCGAAAACAGCCTGTCTGGGCATCCTGCGCCGCGCCTTTGAGCGCGGCAAGGAGTTGCCGAAGATGCTGGCGCGTGCGCTGAAGATCCAAGCGGGGCTCATAAAGCCGGACAGCCAACCCACTGACCTAAAGGCATTTCATGTGAACCAGCGCAACGAGGGCATTGACCTGAACGGCGTGTCAGGCGCGTTGATGGCAACCACCAATATGCAGATGCAGACCTTTGTAACACAGCCAAATGGAGCCGCGGAGGGCTTTGACGGCTATAACGGCGTCATGGCCTTTGCCGCCAACCAGCGGGACGAGGTGCGTGACCTGCACGATGTAGCTGGCGCGCTGGGCGCACAGCCGGGGATGAAGCAGCAGACCTTTGTAGCCGGTTTTTCCGCCGGAGCAGGTGCCAGCGCAGGCGGCATTGGATACAACGAATCGGTTGCTCCAACCCTCAAGGGCAGCCCCGGCGGGAACTGTATGCCGTCTGTTTTATGCCTTAATGACCAGGGCGGCAGCGTGATGGAATGCAGCGAAAACGTGTCCGGAACCCTCCGAGCACAGGAGCATGGACACCAACCTCTTGTTTACGAAAATCACGGCATTGACAGCCGTTACACTGGCCCCCACAAGGTAGCGCCCACCATGTCTGCCCGTTATGGCACAGGTGGTAACAATATACCTCTGGTTGAGCAGAACGCGGGTGCCAGCTGCATTGCCGGAAATATTGTAGACCGCCAGCCGCAAAACGGCGGCAACGGTCTTGGCTGTCAGGAGGATTTGGCGTACACCTTGACCGCCACAGACCGCCACGCGGTCGTAGAACTTTATCAAAAAACAGTTGGAGCATTATGCCGCGGAGATGAAAAAGGTATCGGTAATCAATACGTCAGTCAGGATAAGTGTATCATCAACGCATCCTGTTCTGAAACACATCACCTCATTCGCCGCCTGACACCTTTGGAATGTGAACGGCTTCAGGGCTTTCCGGACGGCTGGACAGACATCCCCGGCGCGTCGGATAGTGCAAGGTACAAAGCTTTGGGCAACAGCGTGGCGATACCCTGCGTGGAGTTTATTATGTCGCGGATCGCCGCGGCCATGCGGGTAGCATAGCCGCTTTGTTGGTATCGTCACTGTTTCGTACCGCTTCTTCGTTGGCTTTGGTCATAGCTTTCACACTTGCTTTCGGGTATCTTAGCTTTACCATTAAAAAGATTGGAG
>UQUC01000107.1 GCA_900544105.1 uncultured Oscillibacter sp.
TTGCCACCTGCCTCTCGGACGGAGAAACAGCCAGATGGAACCGGGAGGATTTCATTGGCGTACTGGATGACAAGTTTCTTCCGGAATGGGCAAAGCCGAAGCTGGCAGAGCTGAACGCACAGGAGCAGACCAATGCCCCCACTATGGGCGGCATGAATATGAAGTGAGGAGGATGTCTGAATGTGCATGACCTATTACACCGTGGACGATCTCCGCCCCGGAAGACCCGGCTGGGATGTGAGACAGTTCTCCGCACTGGCGGAGGCCATTACCCATTACCGGACGCTCCCTATGGACGGGGTCCGCGTGCTTGGCATGGCGGATGACGCCCACGCTTATGAACTCATCCGCTGTGTACGCCTTTTCCTTGGCGATGCCCAGGGTGAGGACGTTCTGGCGGCAGATTACCGGCGCAGCGGCTTGACGAAAAAGAATGCTGCTTTGAAAAATGCGCTGGACGTTTGCTTAGAAGTCCTGCATCCCCGTTTTCTGTTGGAGCCGGAGCGTTTGGTTCCCGTTCCCCATCGCAGAAAGCTGCGGGAAGAGCTGCGGGAGGCGCTTCTCTGGCAGGGCTATGAAGGAAACTATGATTCCGCCATTCGCACTGTTTTTGTAGAAGGCGCTGGTTGGCTCTCACCCCAGGATGTGAAAAAGCAGAGGCAGCTTCCTCTGGTGTTGCGCTACCGGGTAGACGGTATGTCGAAAGACGGTGCCTACCTCTCCTTAGAGCTGGAGCCTTGGGAATATGACCTTCTGCTGGAACAGACGAAAAATCACTATAAAAATAAAGAAAAGAGGAACACAAAATGAAACGAATGCTATCTCTCTGCGCTGCGGCGTTGTGCCTGACTTTGGCACTGACGCCCACTGCGCTGGCGGCGGACTTTGAACCCGCGGTACCGGACGCCAAGGTCTGCTATCCCACCTCCATCGTCCGAAACGACGATGGCACAGAACTGAAGAAAATCTATGATCTGAGTCCGGAAGACGATCCTGCGGGCATTCCCCGCTCGGACTTTCGGCAGGACGGCTTTCAGTACACCCTGACGGATCTTCTGAAGCAGGAGCTTCCGGAAAACGAGAGCCGCCAGCATACGGAGCATGTTTCTATCGAGAGCGCCAAAAAGGATATGGAATCCGTGCTGGCGCTGCTGCCGCAGGAGCGTGAGTTCATCACGGACGATGGGCTTATGGGAACCCTGACACTCCGACTTGACACCGTGCAGGTCGAGCCGTCTGGCTACGGCAGTTCTACAAAGCAGCTTTCCGTCAAGCGCAGCTATCCCAATCTTGCCGAGCAGGATACACAGTACATCCCCAAGAGCATTGAGGACGGCGGCAAAAACCTGACGCTCTCCGACATTCAGTGGCAGACCGACAATACCGCCAACATGGACGGTTATGCCGTGGCAGACCGCTATACCGCCGTCGCCACCTACACCGGCAGCACCACCAGCAGCTACGTCAAGGGTTACACCGTCACGGCGGACTATACCGGCACGGTGAGCCGCATCGCATTAAATCGCGTTCGCTATGTTGCCATTTTCGAAGGCGTGCCTATCCAGCCCGCAGAGCCTGCAAAAACCGCCGGCGCAATGTCCTCGCTCCGCTGGTCCTATGTGCTCATCCCCATCGGAGTCGTGGCCGCGGCAGGCGCGGGCGTCGGCGGCGCGCTGCTGGTAAAACGCAAAAGAGAAAATGCAGATGAGGAGGAGACAGAAGAATGAAAAAGATCATCACCCTTTGCCTGAGCCTTTGCATGACAGCAGCTCTGGCGGCTCCGGCGTATGCGCTGGAATACAGTATCGATGCGCCGGACGATTACGACTTCGGCAGGAATACCTCCATCGATGTCATTCACACGGCGGATGGCGGCGCCATGCGCAACGAAGATGTGAGCAAGAACGCAGCGCTCATTCCGCCCGTCTTTGGCTCGGAGAGCATGAATGCGCTGCATACCGGCGAATACCTGACGCCGAATCTTGCGCCGCGCACCCTTCCCACGGCTGGCGCCGTGATCAGCGGCAACGGCGATGTGGTTACCCCAGGGAGTACGGTGAGCAGCGGCAACGGCTATCAGCCCGCTGTGCTGTTCACAGATGTGACGAGTGAGCTCTACTACATAAACGGTTCCCTCGGCAAGATCGAGATCCCCACGCTGGGTCTGAGCGTGAGGATCTATCAGGGAACGGATAGCAAGACGCTTGCCAAAGGCGTTGGGCATTTTGAAGATACCTCCATCTGGGAGGGCAATGTCTGCCTCGCCGCCCACAACCGCGGCGCCAACAGCTACTTCGGGCAGATCCACACGCTGAACATCGGGGACAAGATCACCCTGACGACCAAGCTGGGGACGCGCACCTATAAGGTGACGGACGTCAGCAAGGTCAGCGAGACAGACCGCAGCGGTCTTGCGGACGCAAGTGAAAACCTGCTGACGCTTTACACCTGCGTTCGCAATCAGCGCGACCAGCGCTGGTGCGTCACCGCAGTGAAGGCTTGATTTTTCTCCGTTTTGCCAGATCGGTTCTGTTCGACTTCTGCCCATCGCCTGTGATATGGTGAAGCTGCGAGAAGGATTTCCACACACATTTAGAATGGAGGCAGAACAATGAACAGAGCGAAGAATACCGGACTCGTCCTCTGCGGCCTTGTGCTGGGGCTTTCGTTGAGTGCTCCTGCGGCGCAGGCGGTGGAATCGCTGAAAGCGACGCTTTCCACCAACCGCATCCTTGTAGACGGGCAGGAAGTCCGCCTGACGGCGTACAACATCAACGGAAATAACTATGTTATGCTGCGTGACATCGGCAGAGCGGTCGGCTTCAATATCTACTGGGACAGCGATAGCAAATGCGTGCAGGTCGAGTCGGACAAGCCTTACACTGGTGAAGCACCGGTAAAGTCCACTACGACAAAGCCTGTAGAGCAGCCTGCGCAGACAGACGTTGCCGCTGCAAAGCAGGACATCATTGACCGCACCAATGCGCTGCGGCGCGAAAATGGTGCTGCCGCGCTGCGCGTCAACGACAAGCTCATGCAGGCGGCGCAGGTCCGGGCCGACGAGATGGCCTCCAGCAGTGTCTACTCTCATACCAGACCGGATGGACGACGAAACACCTCTGTTACCGATTGCCCGTATGTAGGAGAGAATATCCACCGCATCGCAGATTGGGCGCTGCAGGGTAAATCGGTATCCGAGGCCGCCGTGTGGTCATGGAACCTCTCCGGTGGACACCGGGACAATCTCCTCGAAAAGAATTACGCCGAAACCGGCGTGGGACTTTCAAGAGGAGTCAATGACAGCGGCGAGGCGTGCTGGTACTGCGTCCAGCTCTTCCTATGGAATGGCTACTCCATAAGTTGGGTAGATACTCCGGCAGCCAAGTAAAATCAAACAACATCAACGTGAAGCAGACCGAGAAAAACCGGTCTGCTTCTTCATTATCTCTAAATGACAATAAGGAGGAACCAACCTTGAAAACACTTAGAACAAGGATCATGTCGGCGTTTCTTGTCATTATGACATTATTGACGCTGCTTCCGACTTCTGCACTTGCCGCTTCCAGCACCGGAACCGGCATCAAGCCCACCAGCAACACAAACTACTGGACAACGCGGCTTCTCCATGACGGTACGCCGTACAGCTATAAGCCGCCGATGGCGGCAGGCAAAATGCTCTACTGCATGGATCGCGGCTATGGCTATCGCTGGGGTACGGCATCGTTCCTCAACTCTTACACCTATACCTCTGCCACCGGCGCGGACGCAGACGCTGTCCTGAAAACGGCGCTGGCGCAGAGCGGCATGGGTGAGCTGGACGCCCAGCAGCTTGAAAACTTCAAGTGGATGATGACCTATATCGTGGACTATAAGGGTGACATCCCCGGCAGCCTGTTCATGGCCGCGCAGACCTATGTATGGGATCACCAGTCTTTCAAGGGCGAAGGCGATGGTGACATCGATGGCGGCGGCTACGCCAACGCTGATACCTATGAAATGTACTTGGGCTACACCGACTGGATGTTGAAAGAAAAAGCCAAGGAGGATGCGGAGTTCCAGAAGCAGATTGAGGAGTACGCCGCCAAAGGCATCATTGCGTCTGTCGTTGAGGATGAAGCCGCAAAATGGGCGGTGTGGGCAAAGTCCAGCGTCAAGGGACGCCAGAGCTTCTTCAATTACTATGCGCCCCGCAAACTGGTGGTGAATGATGCTCCCGTGCCGGATAAGCCCACGCCTCCTGCCGGCGATGCGGACATTACCTTGCGAAAGGTGGCTGCTGGAACGACCCGCGGGCTGGACGGTGCAAAATTCAACATCTACCGTGACGGTCAGATCGTCGGCAGCGATGTGACCAAAAACGGCGGCATTATCGAAGTCAATAACGTGACGAAAGGCTTATGGTCTTTTGTAGAAGTGGAAGCTCCGGCAGGCTACTGCGCAGATTCCACCCCACTCAGCGTCTATGTGGACACCACGGATGGAGACAAGCAGTATACCGTTACCGCTACGAACTATGAACTGCCCAGCATGAAGATCATCAAGACCGATGCGCAGACCGGCACACCGATCCCCGGTACGGTGCTGTCCATTAAATCCGTGACCGGCAGCTATTCTACCTCCGTCACCACCGGCTCGGACGGTTCGGCAACCCTTTCAGACATCCCCGCTGATGTGTATGTCGTCCGGGAGGAATCCGTGCCGGAGCCTTATGTAGTGTCTCACACCGAGCAGACCGTAGCGCTGCGCCCCGGCAAGACCTCCGAAGTCATCTTCGTTGACTATGAAAAGCCGGGACTCGAAATTTTGAAGAAAAACATTGCCACCGGAGAGCCTATCGAGGGCGTGACCTATCTCATTGAGCAGATCGACGGCAGCTACTCCACCAGCGCCACGACGGACAGCGCGGGGCGCATCTTCCTCGATTCCATCCCCGTGGGCAGCTATCGCATCACGGAGAAAAATGTGCCTTCCAATGTCATTCTCTCTGAGATCCCGCAGGAGGTACATCTGGAAGCAGGCTGCACCAGAACGGTGACCTTCTTCAACGCGGTCAAACCCTCCCTGACGATCCTGAAGCGAAACAGCGTCACCGGTGATCCTCTCTCCAATGCCAAATTCCATATCTATTATGGCTCGGATAATACCACCACCGGCGAGATCAACGACCTCGGTGTGTTCACAACGGCCTCCGACGGTAAAATCACCATCACCGATGTAAACCGTGGCTGGTACAAACTGGTAGAGGAGTCCGCTCCCAAGGGCTTCGGCATTCAGGGCAGCGGGGTCACCGAGTTCT
>UQUC01000108.1 GCA_900544105.1 uncultured Oscillibacter sp.
CCGGTAGACCTTGCTGGCGGCCAGACGGTCGCAGAACATCTCCGCCACATATTTTTTCGGCATCTCCACGCCGATGATGCCCTCGCCGTTGACACCATAATCGGTCCAATATTCAAAATGGTGGCGGTTGCGGCCCTTGTGGTGCATCCAGGAGGCGCTGTACCCTTTGTCCCGACGCTGAGCGTCGTTGGGGCTGCGGTCCCCCTGAAAATATTTGACACCGGCCCAGAACTCCACCGGGGAGAACTTGGACAGATCGTGGGTCAAGCCCTGCCAGTAAAGCCCCAGACGGAAGCAGTGCTGCCGCACCAGTCGCCGATGGCGCTGGACCGTTTTCAGATGCCGCCAGAAATCCACACACTTCACCTCATGAACAGAATAGAAATACTATATCATATTCCAACGGAAAAAACGAGGACCTGTATGAAATTTTTCCCGCTGTTCAAACTATGGGCGAGGTGGTTTGATGGACGGAGGATTTTTTCTATGTCCCGATGCGTGGGAATTTCTGCTGCCCGCGGGGGTTCGCCATCTGCGGGACGCCGGGGCGGTCTGCCAAAGACGATGGGACCTGCTGACGCTGACGCCGATGGGCTGTGCGCTGCTGCCGGAGCCTGCGGCGGTGACAGCGGGAATTTTGCTGCTGCCGGGGGATTGTCCAAGAAACGATCTCCGGGCGGAAACGGTGGTGACTTACGGCCTGTCCCCACGGGATAGCATTACCCTATCCAGCCTGCGGGAGCCGGTGCTGTGCGTCCAGCGGACACTGCCGCTGCTGTGCGGCGGCGTGTTGGAGCCGCAAGAGTTCCCACTGCCGGGGATAGAGGGGGCGGAGCGGCTGCTGCCCGGTGTGGGGACCCGGCTGCTGTGGACCGGTTCGCCCTATCCTCTGTGAGAAACGGGGCGTTTACCGGGAGCTTTTGGCGGCGGCCTGTAAGATCCACACGAAAACCGCCATGACCGCAAGCTGCGTCAGTGTGAACAGGAGGGCGAGGCCGCGGGCCTCGTAATAGCAAAAGCTGTCCCAATTCAGGAGCACCTCCGCCAGTGCGGTCAACGGGAGAGTGAGCCAGATGTATTTGCGGGCGATCAAGCGAAACAGGAGCGGGAGCAAGAAGGTCAACGTGAAGGGGATCGGTTGGAGCAGGTATTGCCCAAACAGCTTTGCCAGCGCGGTCACAGTGGATAGGGCCATGGTTGTCACACCTCCGTCAGTTCCGATTTTTGTCGATCCTATTCTATATAATAAAAGATACCAGATTTCTCCGGTTGCTTCAAGATGATTGAAAATCCGGGGATGGGCTGCCGTACCTTCAAAATCCGGGACAGGACATGGGGAAAAACCTTGACAACAGTCGGAAAAACGGTATAATGACTTCTGTATTCAATCTTTAAAAACGCTTGGATGAAGTCAGCTTTCCGAAACCGGATCAGCGAGAGGGAGATTTGGTGCAAGTCCCTTACCTACGCCGGAAAGCAGCCGCTTCGGAGCGGTCCGCGGTGAGCGGGACGGGTCACGCCGTTACCGGTGGCTAAGATGCCCCCAAGGATGGGGGATAATTAGGGTGGTACCGTGAAGCAATGCTTCGCCCCTATGTCCGGGGCGGAGCATTTTATTTTTTGGTAAGAAAGCCGCCGTGGAACGCTGCCAACGGTTCCATCCCGGTTAGGAAACCCGGTTTACAGTCAAAAATCAAGAAATTTACATAAAAATGGAGGAAATGATTATGTCTCAACCCAAGAACTACGGTCTCAACGAGCTGCGGGAAATGTTCCTGCACTTCTTTGAGACCAAAGACCATCTGCGTCTGCCCAGCTTTTCCCTGATCCCCCAGAACGACGCTTCTCTGCTGCTGATCAACTCCGGCATGGCGCCCATGAAGCCCTACTTCACCGGCGAGCAGGAGCCGCCCCGTCACCGGGTCACCACCTGCCAGAAGTGCATCCGTACCGGCGATATCGAGAATATCGGCCACACTGCCCGCCACGGCACCTATTTTGAGATGCTGGGCAACTTCTCTTTCGGCGATTACTTCAAGAACGAGGCGATCCACTGGGCGTGGGAATTCCTGACCAGCCCCGAGTGGGTGGGTCTGGACCCCAACCGTCTGTATCCCTCCGTGTTCGCCGGCAATGAGACCACCCCCGCCGACGATGAGGCCTTCCGCATCTGGCACGAGGAGATCGGTATTCCCGAGGACCGGATCTTCAAGTTCGGCAAGGCGGACAACTTCTGGGAGCACGGCTCCGGCCCCTGCGGTCCCTGCTCCGAGATCTACTATGACCGGGGCGAGAAGTACGGCTGTGGCAAGCCCGGCTGCACCGTTGGCTGCGACTGCGACCGGTACATGGAGGTCTGGAACGTGGTGTTCTCCCAGTTCGACAACGACGGCCACGACCATTACACCGAGCTGAAGCAGAAGAACATCGACACCGGCATGGGTCTGGAGCGTCTGGCCGTGGTGTGCCAGGATGTGGATTCCCTGTTCGATGTGGATACCGTTATGAACATTACCGACAAGGTCACGGAGATCACCGGCGCCAGCTACGGCCAGAGCCAGGAGAAGGACGTGTCCCTCCGTGTCATCACCGACCATATCCGCTCTGCCAGCTTCATGATCTGCGACGGCGTTCTGCCCAGCAATGAGGGCCGCGGCTATGTGCTGCGCCGCCTGCTGCGCCGGGCCGCCCGTCACGGCAAGCTGCTGGGGGTGAACCGTCCTTTCCTCTATGAGGTGGTGGACACTGTCGTTCACGAGAATGAGGGCCACTATCCCGAGCTGCGGGAGCGGCAGGCTTATATCACTAAGGTCATCCGGGTGGAGGAGGAGAACTTCGCCAAGACCATCGACGGCGGCATGAAGATCTTCGACCAGCTGCTTGCCGAGCACAAGGAGAAGGGGGAGACCACCTTCTCCGGCGCCGACGCCTTCAAGCTGTACGATACCTACGGCTTTCCCATCGACCTGACGGTCGAGATGGTGGAGGATGCCGGCATGACGCTGGACCGCTCCGCCTTCGATCAGGAGATGCAGGAGCAGAAGACCCGTGCCCGTGAGGCCCGGAAGGCGCTGGGCGATTTGGGCTGGGCCGGCGTGGAGTTCGGCAAGGACATCCCCTCTACTGAGTTTGTGGGCTATGACCACGATACCGTGGAGGACGCCAAGGTAGTCGCTCTTGTTGTGGAGGACGAGCTGGCTGAAGAGCTGATGACCGGCGTGGACGGCATTGTGGTACTGGACAAGACGCCTTTCTACGCAGAAATGGGCGGTCAGGTGGCTGACCACGGTGTTATCACCTGCGGCGGCGCCAAGTTCGAGGTGAACAACGTCCAGAAGAACAAGGGCGGCAAGTTCATGCACTACGGCAAGGTGGTCTCCGGTACGTTCAAGGTGGGGGAGACCGTGACGGCCTCCATCGATGCTGAGCGCCGCAAGGGTGTTCGCCGTGCCCACAGCGCTACTCATCTGCTGGACGCGGTCCTGAAGAAGGTGCTGGGCGACCATGTGCATCAGGCCGGCTCTCTGGTGGAGCCTGACCGTCTGCGGTTCGACTTCACCCACTTTGAGGCCATCACTCCGGAGCAGCTGGCGCAGGTGGATAAGCTGGTCAACGACGCCATTCTGGAAGGCATCCCTGTGGTGACGGAGGTGCTGCCTATTGAGGAGGCCAAGAAGAAGGGCGCTGTGGCCATGTTCGGCGAGAAGTACGGCGACGTGGTCCGCGTGGTGGAAATGGGCGGCGTGTCCATGGAATTCTGCGGCGGCACCCATGTGGATAACACTGCCAAGGTGGGGCCCTTCCGCATCAAGAGCGAGGCGTCCGTAGCCTCCGGCGTCCGCCGGATCGAGGCCACCGTGGGCCAGCTGACGCTGGATACCATCAACCGCAACCAGCAGGTGCTGTTCCACATCGCACAGATGTTCAAGACCAACCCCGGCGAGCTGGAGAACCGTCTGGAGCAGCAGATGAACGAGATGAAGGATCTGCGTCATGAGCTGGAGAAGTTCAAGGAGCAGGCATCTTTGGGCGAGGCACGGAGCTTCCTGGCCTCCGCTAAAACGGTGGGCGAGCTGAAGGTCATCACCGCCCAGCGGGACGGCATGGATGCTGCCGCCATGCGCAAGC
Source organism: uncultured Oscillibacter sp. (assembly GCA_900544105.1). Lineage (GTDB taxonomy): Bacteria > Bacillota > Clostridia > Oscillospirales > Oscillospiraceae > Oscillibacter. The sequence continues at coordinate 4,129 of UQUC01000108.1, forward strand.
AGGGCGACTTCCTCCGGGATAAGGAGCCTGGCGTGGTGGGCGTTCTGGCCTCTGTCAACGACGGTAAGGTGACGCTGCTGGCCGTTTGCGGTAAGGACGCCGTGGCCAAGGGCGTGAAGGCCGGCGACATCATCAAGGCCATCGCCCCCATCTGCGGCGGTAAGGGCGGCGGCAAGCCCGACAGCGCCATGGGCGGCGGCACGGAGGTCAGCAAGGTGGATGACGCCCTGGCAGCCGTGGATGATTTCGTGGCCGGCAAGCTGTAAAAAGGAGAGACGCGTATGCTGATTCGTTTTGATGAACTGGAGCCCTCCGTTGTTTCCCACATGAAGGGAGGCGAGGGGGAGGCGCGTTTGCAGCTTGTTCAGGATGCGGACAACAAGATCATGCGCAGCGTGCTGGCCCCCGGTGCTTCCATCGGCCTCCATACCCACGAAACCAGCAGCGAAGTCATGTATTTTCTGTCCGGCACCGGCAAGGTGCTGTATGACGGGGTCTGGGAGCCGGTGGCTCCCGGCACCTGCCATTACTGCCCCAAAGGTCATAGCCACAGCCTTGTCAACGATGGCACGGAGGATCTGGTGACCTTCGCCGTGGTGCCGGAACACGAAAAGAGATAACATCCGATCGGAAAGGAGCCTATCTATGAGCGATTGCCTGTTCTGTAAGATCATCGCCGGGGAGATCCCCAGCAGCAAGGTCTATGAAGACGAGCTTTGCTACGCCTTTTATGACATTGCTCCCCAGGCACCCACCCATTTTCTGGTGGTGCCCAAGGCCCACATCCAGTCCGTTTCCGCTGTAACGGCGGAAAACAGCGCTGTGGTGGCCCATATTTTTGAGGTCATTGCCAAGCTGTCCAAGGAGCTGGGCTTTGATGAGGCTGGATACCGGGTAGTGTCCAACATCGGCGAGGCGGGCCAGCAGTCCGTGCCCCACCTGCACTTTCATGTGCTGGCCGGACGGGATATGACCTGGCCTCCGGGCTGATCGAGAAAAGTCAAAACCTCCGGCTAAGCCGGAGGCTTGAGTAAGCCCTATAAGGGCTTTA
>UQUC01000109.1 GCA_900544105.1 uncultured Oscillibacter sp.
CGCGGGGGCAAAAGGTCAGAGAAAGACCTTTTGCCCCCGCGTCCTTTGTGAGCCTGTTTTGCAACAGGCCCTTTTTTTGTACAAGCGAGCGTCGTTTGGACTTTTCTCAGCCCGCGTCGGCGGCGATGGCCTGATCGATGAGGGATTGCAGCGTCTCCGCCTGATTCTTCTCGGTGATGGCACCCACGATAGGCTCACCCACGATGTTGCCGTTCCGGTCGATCACATAGGTGGTGGGGAAGGCGAAGATGTTGGCGGTAAAGGCTCCCGCCGCGCTGCTGGAATCGAAATACACATTCTGATAGGTGGCGCCCTTCTTGGCCAACACGTCCTTCGCGTCGGCGATGGCCGTCTCGTCGCCGTCCAGCGTGAAGGCGTTGACGCCGATGAGCGCGCCGCCCTTGTCCGCCAGCTCCTTGTTCAGCGCGTCCAGCTCGCCAAGCTCACCCACGCAGGGGCTGCAGGTGGTAAACCAGAAATTCACCACGGTGACGGCGTTGGCGGAGAACAGCTCGTCGCTCTTGACCTCGTTGCCGTCCAGATCCTTGCCCTCAAAGGAGGGGAATTTCTGCACGTCACCGTTGGCGTCGGTCTCCTCATTCAGAATTTCGGGATGCTGCTTTTCCAGCTCGGTCAGCTTATTCTCGATCTCGCTGATCTCCTGCGCGGACTTCTTCAGCAGCGCGTATTCCTCATCGCTGAACTGGTCCTTGGCGGATTCGATGGTGTCCAGCAGGAAATCGCCGTAATTCTTGCCGTCCTCGATCATGGCCATACCCTTGTCCGCCTCCAGAAAGACCTTTTCCCAAAGTTCGGCGTTCTCCGAAAGGATCTCGTTCTCTCTGTCCATCAAGGATTTATAGGTGGCGGCGGCTTCTTCCGTCTTGGCCGTTTCGCCGCCGTTGTCGGTCTTGCTGTCGCCCTTTGCGCCGCAGGCGGCCAGGGACAGCACCATCAGCGTCGCCAGCAACAGAGCGGTCAATTTCTTCATCTTCATGTTGTTTCCTCCGTATTTTCTTCAATGTTGATATTTTGTTTTCCGTCTCCAAAGCCGTAGCGGAAGCTCACGGCCCCGGTGGGGCAGGCATTGACGCACATCCCGCAGCGGATACACTCGGTATGATTGGGCGTTTTCGTCACGTCTACGTCCATTTTGCAGACCTTGGCGCATTTCCCGCAGGAAACGCATTTATGCCCGTCCACCTTCATCTGAAAGAGGGACACCCGGTTAAAGAGGGCGTAGAACGCCCCCAGTGGACAGAGCCATTTGCAGAAAGGCCGGTAGAACACCACGCTCAGCACGACCACCGCCAGCAGAATACTGAACTTCCAGGTAAACAGCTTGCCCAGCGCTGCCCGGATGCCGGAATTGGCAAGGGAGAGTGGGATGGCCCCCTCCAGCACCCCCTGGGGGCAGAGGTACTTGCAGAAGAAGGGATCCCCCATACCCACATCGTTCACCAGAAACGCAGGCAGCAGAACGACCATCACCAGCAAAACGGCGTATTTGAGATAGGTCAGAGGCTTCAGCTTCTTTGTGGAGAGCTTTTTCGTTGGGATTTTATGCAGCAGCTCCTGAAACCATCCGAAGGGGCAGAGAAAGCCGCAGATGAAGCGCCCCAACAAAACCCCTAACAGGATGAGAAAGCCTGTGATATAATAGGAAAAGCGGAATTTCGACGAGCCCACCACCGCCTGAAACGCCCCGATGGGACAGGCCCCGGACGCCGCGGGACAGGAATAGCAGTTCAGCCCCGGCACGCAGACGGTTTTTCCCGCCCCCTGATAAAGACTTCCCTTGAAGAAGTTCGGCAGGTGAAGATTGGTCAGCAGCGCCGCCCCCGCCTGGATCCATCCCCGCCAGCGAGCAAGGAGACGGGAAATTGTTTGATGTTTTTTATCCAATACCCACACACTCCAGACATACTTTAATGGCCTTGCTCAACACCGTGGCCGTTTCGCCCCGCAGTACGCCGACGCACACCATGGCGGCCCCGGCCAACAGCAAGCCGACCTGCGCCATCGTCTTTTTCGATTGTGGCAATTTGCTCACTCCCTTCATTGCTGCCTTATTGTACCACAGGAGATGTAAGATTTTCGTTAAGAACAGAAAGTTAACAGAAATCTTATCTGCCTGTGCTATAATAAACGCAAACGGATCACTATGCCGGAGGTTTTTATGCGTATTCTTGTAGTTGAAGATGAACGTGCCCTTTGCGAGACCATCGTCCGCAGTCTCCGTCGTCTTGCTTACAGTGTGGATCCCTGTTATGACGGTGACACAGCCATCGATCTGCTTGGCTCAGAGCGGTACGATCTGGTACTGCTGGATCTGAATCTGCCGGGAGCGGATGGCATGACAGTGCTCCGCACCCTCCGTCAGACGGACCGGGAGACGCGGGTGCTGATTCTCTCCGCCCGCAGTGAGGTCGCTGACAAGGTGGAAGGGCTGGACGCTGGAGCCAATGACTATCTGGCAAAGCCTTTTCATTTAGAGGAGCTGGAGGCCCGCATCCGCAGCCTGACCCTTCGGCAGTTCACCCAGAACGATGTGGTGCTTCACTGCGGCCCGCTGTCCTTCGACACCCGCTCCCGCACCGCCACCGCTGCCGGACAGCCGTTGATTCTGACCCGAAAAGAGACCGGCATCCTGGAATACCTGCTGCTCCACCAGGGGCGGCCCGTCAGTCAGGAGGAGCTTTTGGAGCACGTCTGGGACAACAGCGTGGACAATTTCAGCAACTCCATCCGGGTACACATTTCCGCTCTGCGGAAAAAGCTGCGGACGGCGCTGGGCTATGACCCCGTCCGCAACCGCATCGGTGAGGGATATTTGATCGAGGAGGAGCAGGCATGAAAAAGCTGTCTCTGCAATGGCGGATCACCCTGATGACGGCTCTGCTCATCTGCTCCACCTGCATGGCGATGAACTGGCTGCTCGGCTGCTCCGGCAGGCACTATATGGACTCCATTGGTGCCAACCTCTCCACCGCCATCGATCCCTCGGAGGGGGCGGTGGAATACTTCGACCCCAGTTGGGAGGGGCTTGACCCCAACCTGACCATCGTGATCTACGGAGCGCAAACCTCTTTCACAGCAACTAACTGGTACATTACGGCAGTGGTGACACTGCTTGGAGGGATCCTTGCCTATTTCGTCAGTGGGCGGGCGCTGAGACCCCTGCGGACCTTCGTGGCGCAGGTGGAAAAGGTGCAGCCCAACAACCTGTCGGATATGAAGATCACAGAGGAGGTGTTGCCGGAATTCCGGCAGTTCAGCGTCTCCTTCAATCAGATGTTGGAGCGGCTGGACGAGGGTTTCACAGCCCAACGGCAATTCACTGGAAACGCCGCCCATGAACTGCGCACACCGCTGGCGCTGATGCAGGCGCAGGTGGATCTTTTCTCTGCCGAGCACCCGGACGTATTGCCGGAAACGGCAGACTTTCTCCGCCTTCTGCGGGAGCAGACGGAGCGGATGACCCAGATGACAAGGACCCTTCTGGAAATGTGCGGCTTGCAGGCGGTGCCCTGTACGGATCACATCGAACTCGGCCCTATGATCGATGAAATTTTCGCGGATCTTGCTCCGCTGGCAGAGAAAAATAACGTCATGTTAGAGCGGGAGGGAGACGGCACCATGACCGGCAGCGACACGCTGATCTACCGCCTGCTGTTCAACCTGACGGAGAACGCCATCAAGTATAACCGTCCCGGCGGCTCCGTGCGCCTTTCCGTGACGCCGGAACCGGAAAAGCTGCTGATCCGGGTGTCCGACACCGGCCCCGGCATCCCGGAACGCTTTCAGCGGAGCATTTTCCAGCCCTTCTTCCGGGTGGACAAATCCCGCAGCCGGGAATACGGCGGCGTGGGCTTGGGGCTTTCGCTGGTATGGGAGATCGTCAAACTCCACGGCGGTACCGTGTGCGTGGAGAACAGCTCGGAGGCAGGCACCACCGTGGCGGTGTCCCTGCCCCTCCGGTGAACCGCTTTAAAAAGAGCCTGCGTCCCGGCTTGGGACGCAGGATCTCCAGCGTGTCGAAAAAGACTTTTCGCCCCGCTGAGGCAGTTTTTCGAACTTTTTAAAGTTCGAAAAACTGGTTGATTGAACGCGAAGGGGGCTCTTTGCCCCCTTCACTCTTCCCCTGCTGCTCTGTCTTCCAACTCCTTTTCGTGGTTTTTTGACAGTCTCAAGCTGCCGGTGTACTCCCGGCAGCTTTCAAACGCTATATTTATAGTTTTCCGCGGTATTTTTGCATGATCGCAGCAAAAAGTTCTCCATTGCTGGGCGGAGAGTAGGTGATCGCGTTTGCACCGGCGTGGATGGTCTCCAGGATCGTTTCATCGTTCGGTCCTCCGGTTGCAAGAATCGGAATGTTCGGAAACTGCGCACGGATGCGGCGCACGATCTGCGGCGTCGCCGCCGCGCCGGACACATTGAGAAAATCAGCCCCGGCCTCGATCCGGCTGCCGATGTCCATCTGGTCGGAAACGATTGTCGCAATCACAGGGATGTCGACAACCTCCTTGATGCGGGAAATGACTTCATTGGAAATCGGCGCATTGACGACGACCCCGAAAGCTCCCTGATTTTCCGCCTCAATCGCCAGCCGGACAGAGCGGTCTCCGCCTGTGATCCCACCGCCGACGCCGACAAAGACCGGTACGTCCGAGATACCAATTACCGCCTGCGAAATTGCCGGCTGTGGTGTAAAGGGATAAACGGCGATGATTGCATCGGCATTGATGTTCTTAATGATCGCCACGTCTGTTGTAAATGCAATGGATTTGATGCGCATTCCAAAAATGCGGATGCCGCTGCATTCGCGGATGCAGTGCGGCAGCCGGATGCTGTGATTCCGCAGTGTGCCGTTATAGACCGGAAC
>UQUC01000110.1 GCA_900544105.1 uncultured Oscillibacter sp.
AGATGGGGACCGGCGCACAGGTCGGTGAACTCGCCCTGCTTGTAGAAGGAGATGGGAGCATCCTCCGGCAGATCCTGGATCAGCTCCACCTTGTAAGGCTCGCCCTTCTCCTCCATGAACTTGATGGCTTCCTCGCGGGGCAGCTCAAAGCGCTCCAGCTTCAGCTTCTCCTTGCAGATCTTCCGCATCTCGGCCTCGATCTCGGTCATGTGCTCCGGGGTAAAGGCAAAGGGTGCATCCATATCGTAATACCAGCCCTCCTTGATAGAGGGGCCGATGGCCAGCTTCACCTCAGGCCACAGGCGCTTGACGGCCTGCGCCATGATGTGAGAGCAGGTGTGCCAGTAGGTCTGGCGGTATTCCTCATTTTCAAAGCTAAATTCCTTGATTTCCTCAGACATAGTAATGTCTCCTTTCCTGCGGCGGTCTTTCCGCCCTTGGGGTAAAACAAAAACGCCTCACCCCTGTTTTGGTCAGGGGTGAGGCGTAAAGCTCCACGGTTCCACCCTGCTTGCACACAAGGCGAAGGCTCGCCTTGTGTGCAAGCAGACAAAACCCTTTCAGTTTTTGCCTGATTCCAATGGCGCAGGAAACCCCTGATAGGTTTCCCGCGCACACCCTTCCTTTCTGCAGGAAGTATGCACGGTCAAAGCATTCCTTCGGCATTGTTGTGCCGCTCGTGTCCTCTGTAACGGGAGGTCCCGTCCCGGCCTACATATCGGCGGGCAGCTCCAAGGCGGTGACTGTTCCGGTTCTGACTGACGCTGCTTTCAGCCTATGACAGCATCTCTCTGAAGTTCTTCCCGGACAGCGTCCTTTTCCAAGCCTTTTTCAGAATGGAATCATGATAGCACGGCTCTTTTGGATTGTCAAGGGGCGCATCCTGTCGATTTTCACAGGAAATCCACGCCATATCCGGAAAGTTTCGACGTTTTTTCATGCGTTGGGATGGGGCAGATTCCACCGGTAGTGGGCCGACAGACACCGGATGGCAAACACCGCCGCCGCGCCGACCAGCATAGCCGTCATCTCCCCTGCCGGCTGCCGCAGCACCCCACAGATCACCGCGCCGGCGAGAGAGGCGCAGGCGTAAATATGCTTCACGAAAATATAGGGCATATCTCCGGCCATCACATCCCGCAGCAGCCCGCCGCCCACGCCGGTGAGTACGCCGACGAACACCAGCAGGTACAGGGACGGCGCTTCCACGCAGTTCCATGCCACGCGGACACCCATGACCGTGAAAATACCAAGGCCTGCGCTGTCCATCAGCAGCATAAATAGATCATACCGCCGCTGGTTGCCCATCAGCAGGTGCCGCACGCCGGAGAGAAACATGATCAGCGAGGTAACTACCGCCACCGCGGAGGCCGTCGGATTCTGAAACGCCGCCGGGGGCGTATTGCCCAGCAGCACATCCCGCACCATACCGCCGCCGCAGGCGGTGGTCAGGCCAAGAAAACAGACGCCGAACACGTCCAGGCCCTTCCGGACCCCCAGCACCGCGCCGGAGGCGGCGAAGGCGATGGTACCCAGCATTTCAAACAGAAAGAGAAAGGTCTCCATGTCTCACATGCCCCTCCGCACCATTTCCATAAATGCGGTAGCCGCCGCCGTGGGGGGCACTTCCTTCAAAGTACACATATCCACGCTGCGCTCCGGGATCGTGAAGTCCGTTTTCAGCAAACGGATGTCGCCGCTTTCCAGATCCTTCCGGACGAATTCCAGCGTCACACCGGCCACGCCCAGTCCGATCCCCGCCAGCGTCACCAAAAGCTGCCGGGATGACAGCTCGATCTCCGGGGTCAGGGTAACGCCGGCCTTCAAAAACTCCTGTTCCAGAAAAACACGGGAGCTGGCCTTCCGTTCCAGCAGGATCAAGGGAAATTCCGCCATCTCCTGCCGGGTGTAGATCTTGTCGAAATCACAGTGGTAATTCTTTCCCGCCACGAACACGGAATGGGTGGCAAAGCAGGGCCAGGTCTCCAGCGTGCTGTCCTTGGGGGAGGAGGCAAAGGCGATGTCCACCGCCCCGGAGCGGAGCATGCTTACCACCTTGGCGCTACGGCCGGAGACGATCTTCAGCCGGATGCCGGGGTGCTGGTGGTGAAATTCGTCCAGATACGGTGTCAGGAACTGCCCCGTCACCGTGTCACTGGCGCCGATGGTCAAGGTGCCTAACAGCAGCTGCTGGGCCTGAGAGAGCTTGTCCTCGCCGGTAGCCAGCAGGCCCAAGGCGTTGCGGACATACTGATAGAGCATCTGGCCCTCCCCCGTCAAGGTCACGCCCCGGGGGGACCGGGCAAACAGCCGGGCCTGTAAAGCCGTTTCCAACTGTTTGACGGATTGGCTCACCGCCGATTGAGAAATATACAGGTTCTTTGCCGCCGCCGAGATGTTGCCGGTCTCCGCGACCTCCTTGAACACCCGGTACAATTCCAGTTTTACTGCCATACACGCTTCCTCCATAATCAGCGGGTCTTATCGCTATAATCAGCATTATAAGCAACCGCCGTTGGAATTGCAACCATAAACCAATCGTCTCTTTTGTAAAATTTAGACTGTCAATAAAGTGGTAAATTCTCCGCGACGGTAAGGTAGGGCAGCCGTTAACGGCTTTGCCGCTCTACGGATGCCGCATACCCCTTGCGGGTGAAGGGTGTGCGCGGGACTGCGCCCGCAGGCGCATTTCGGAGCGCAACCGCCGAAGGCGGCTCTTGGCGCGGAGATAACCCAAGAAGGGGAAACAGGCGAAGCGCCGCCAGTGGCGGATGAAGCAAGTCTGTTTCGAGGAAGGCTCCCGTTTTCCGGGCGCAAGACGCCCGGAAAACGGTTCGGTCGGCAACTTATTTCTTCGCTATTGAGATCCTTAGTTTTCAGGACTTTTATAAAGGTCTGAAAACCAGTTCAGCGGGGAGAAAAGGCTTTTTCGACACGCTGAAAATTTTCTCTACCCGGATCGTCCCGCTTTCGGCGGCTTTCCATGGGGGCGGGTTGCAAACAGGCGAAGAATACGATAAAATAAAGTGATTTTTGATTTGATCCCTCATCCTATATATTCGGAGGTACTCCATGCTCTATTCCGTTCTGGCTGTGGGCGATGTGGTAGGCGAGGCAGGTCTCGCCCATCTGGAACGCCATCTGCGGCCCCTGCAAAAGCTGAAAAACATTTCGTTCACCGTGGTCAACGGGGAAAATATCTCCGGCGTAGGCCTGACCTGCAAGCAGGCGTGGCGGGTCTATGACGCCGGAGCCGACGCTGTGACCCTTGGCAACCACACCTTCGGCAAAATGGAGATCGGCCGTATGCTGGATGAGACACCGTGGCTCCTGCGCCCCGCCAACCTATCCGGCAGAATGCCAGGCCATGGCTGCGAAATTTTCGATCTCAATGGCCTGCGGTTCCGCGTGGTGAACCTCATTGGCCGCTGCACGTTGCAATGGAACGCCGAAAACCCCTTTACGCTGGCAGATCGGCTGCTGAAGCAGGGCACTGCGGATTTTACTCTGGTGGATTTCCATGCGGAGGCCACCAGCGAAAAACTGGCACTGGGCTACTATCTGGATGGCCGGGTCAGCGCCCTGTGGGGCACCCACACCCACGTCCCCACTGCCGATGAGCGGGTCTATCCCAAGGGAACCGGTTATATCACGGATCTGGGGATGACCGGCCCCATCGAATCCGTTCTGGGCGTAGAGCCCGCGCAGTCGGTGGAATCGTTTTTGGGTGGTCTGCCGGGACGCTACCGCAACCCGGAGGGTCCCTGTAAGCTGCAAGGGGCTATTTTCACGCTGGACAGCGCCACCGGTCTCTGCACCGCCGTGGAGCGGGTGGACATTCGATAAGGAGGCCGTTGTATGACAAGACCTGAGCATTACCGCTCCTATTCCGCCGTATTTCCCATTTTGCTGCGGGAGGGAACCAACGGGCAGGAGGTGCTGCTGCACCTGCGGCAGAACACCGGCTATATGGACGGTTGCTGGGACTTTGCTGGCAGCGGCCATGTAGATGAAAACGAAACGGCCCGTCAGGCCGTGGCCCGGGAGTGCCAGGAGGAGCTTGGCATCACGGTAGAGCCTGCCGATGCAGAATTTATCCACCTGTGCCACCGGGTTGCCGGGGGCGACGGCCGCACCTATTACGATTTGTGCTTCCGAATCCGGCGCTACAGCGGCGAGCCCGCCGTGATGGAGCCGGAGAAAAACGCTGGGCTCCACTGGTTCCCCACGGACGCCCTGCCGGAGAATATCAGCTCGGCGGTGGAGGCCATGCTGCGCCCCTGTCTGCGGGGTGAAGCCTACAGCGAAGTTATTCATGATGTGCCGGTCACGCCTTGACCGCTATTCAAAATATAGAAACAGAAAAAGAGGAAAGCTACCATGTCTATTCAAAAGGTACGAGAGTATTTCAAGGGCTTCGGCATCGAAGACCGCATCCGGGAATTTGACATCTCCTCCGCCACGGTGGAGCTGGCGGCGATCGCTGTCGGCGTGGAGGGTGCCCGTATTGCCAAGTCCATGAGCTTCAAAATCGGCGAGGAGCCCATCATCATCGTCATGGCCGGAGATGCCAAGGTGGACAACAGCCGCTACAAGGCCCAGTTCCACACCAAGGCCAAAATGCTGACCTTTGACGAGGCCCACACCATGATCGGTCACGACCCCGGCGGCGTGTGCTCCTTTGCCCTGCCGGAGAATGTGAAAACCTATCTGGATGTCTCCCTGAAGC
>UQUC01000111.1 GCA_900544105.1 uncultured Oscillibacter sp.
TAAAAGTTCTGAAAACTTGCACAGCGGGGCGAAAAGACTTTTTCGACACGCTGAGGCGTTCCCTCCGGGAACGCCTGTTTTTTATGTTCGCCGCCGCATAAAGTTCAGGTCCGGGGACATACTACCTGACGGCGTAAGCCAAATTTTTTCTCATGCAGGAGGAACGAATCATGAAGGATTGCACCAACGGCGGCTGCCAGTGCACCCCTAACCAGAGCATCAGCTGCACCGTCAACAACTGCGCGCACCACTGCCAGGACTCCAACTACTGCGGCCTGACCTCCATTCGAGTCGGCACTCACGAGGCCAACCCCACCGAGATCAAGTGCACCGACTGCCAAAGTTTTGAGCTGAAATAACGGCTCCCGTCCCTCCGCCGGTGCAGCGAAAGCCCTTCGGCCCATCGGCGGAGGTCCGTACATACGAGAAAGGAAGGTGGCGTGATGGCTTCAAAATGGCCCGCCCGGATCGCCGGCGGAGCGGCCGGTCTTGCCAACGGTCTGTTCGGTGGGGGCGGCGGTATGGTGTTTTTGCCCATTCTCTCCCGCTGGGGCGATCTGAAGTCCCGGCAGCTCTATGCCACCTGTGTGGCAGTCATTTTCCCGGTGTGCACCGTGTCCGCCGCCATATACCTCTGGCGGAGCGGGATGGATCTGGCCTCCGTCTTCCCCTATCTGGCAGGCGGGTTGTTGGGCGGCTGGCTTGGCGGAAAGCTCTACGGCAAGGTATCCACCAAAATTCTGAAGTGGATCTTCGCCGCCTTTCTCTTTTATGCAGGGGTGAGGTATCTGCTGTGACGGGCTGGCTGTTCCCCTTTCTCTGCGGACTGGGAGCCGCGGTGATCTCCGCATGGGGTGTGGGCGGCGGAACGCTGCTGCTGTTGGTGATGACGCTGTTTTTAGGCGTGGACCAGCGAACAGCCCAGGGCATCAACCTGCTGTTCTTCCTACCCACAGCCATTTCCGCCCTGCTGTGCCACTGGCGAGAGGGATATCTGGATGTACCCACATGGAAAGCCGCCGTTCCCGTGGCTGTCCCGGCGGCGCTGGCGGGGGCATGGATCGCCACAGCGGTGGATGTGGACCTGCTACGCCGTCCCTTTGGCATCTATCTGCTACTCTCCGGTCTCTCACTGATTTTTCCCAAGAAGGATCACAAAACCCCCGACGGCTGAACTCAGCCACCGGGGGTTTTGCGTTTCATTTGGAGGGATCATTTTTCCACGGCTTCGTTCAGCTCCAGCGTCACCGTCAGGATCTCGCCGCAGCGCCAGAGGGTCAACGTCATCTCGTCGCCCACATGGTGCTGCCACCGGGCCCGCAGCAGATCCGCGCTGCTGAGAGTCTCCTTGCCGTCCGCTGCCAGAAGATAATCCCCGGCCTGGACGCCGGCCCGGTCCGCCGCGCCGCCTGCTGTGACCTCCTTCACCTGAAGGCCCCACAGATGCTCTGCCAGCTGGTCTGGCACTTGCAGAACGGAAACACCCAGCAGCGGCTCCGGCTGAGGCTCGCCATAAATCAGCAGGTCATTGACCACCCGCTCCGCCTGCACAGAGGGAATAGCAAAGCCAAGACCCTCCACCGTGGAATATCGGGCATACAGTTTCATAAAGTTGATACCCACTACCTGTCCGTAACTGTCGATAAGCGGGCCGCCGGAGTTGCCGTTGTTCAACGCCGCATTGGTCTGGATCAGCGGCATGGAGGTCCGGCTGGTAAGCTGGATCTCCCGATTGATGGAGGAAACGATACCATCCGTGAACGTGCCGCCCATTTCAATATCCAAGGGCGTACCGATGGCATACACGGGATCGCCCACGGAAAGGGCGTCGGAATTTCCGAATTCCGCAAAGGGCAGAGCATCCTCCGCATCGATTTTCAGCACAGCCAGATCGTACCCGGCGTCGCTGGCGATATACTTCGCCGCATAGGGCCGTCCTCCGGGCAGCAGCACCGTGCAGCTCTTGCCCCCGGCCACTACATGGTGGTTGGTGAGGATATAGCCGTCCTCCCGGAAGATCACGCCGGTACCCACAGACATCCGGCCACCGTCCAGGTCCACCGCCACCGTGACCACAGCGTTGCTTACCTTCCGGTAGACCTCCTGAGCCGAAAGTTCACGGTCGCGGTCCTTTGCCAGATCCAGGCGGGCATCCGCATCCGCTTCCACAGTGGGAATGGTAATGGGCGCGTCCTCATCCTCCTGATCTTGGTCATAGTAATAATAATCGTCCTCGCCCCAGTCATCGGGCATTTTCAGTTCCCATATCAGCCATTGCACCCCCGCCGCCAGCAAAGCGATCACCGCTGCTACGGCCAGAAGGATCAACAGCCCCTTCCACACCCGACGCTTTTTCCTGGGCCGGGGCGTTGGCTCTGCGGGTACAGGCTCCACTGCCCCCGGCAGAGGCCGGGAATAGGTCTCCACGATCTCCGCGGGGAAATCTCTGCTGTATTCCTCGATGACTTCTCCCCGCGTTTGCAGGGTCCTGCGCTCACTCATAGTACCTCTTTACTCCACCCGCAGAGAAAACGTGAAGGTGGTCACGCCATTCTCACTGGTGACATTGATATCTTCCTTGTGCTGCTGCAAAATGGTCTTGACGATATACAAGCCCAAGCCATAACCATCCTTATCCTCGCTGCGGGACTTGTCACTTTTGTGGAACCGCTCAAACAGCAGCGGAAGCTCCTCCGCCGGGATGGTCTCGCCCACATTCCGGACGGTGATCCGGGCCTTACCGTCCATCATGGCCACACCCAGGTAGAGGGTGGAGCCTTCCCGCGCGAATTTGGCGGCGTTTTCCAGCAGATTATAAATGACCTGGGTGATCATATCGTTGTCGCCCAGCACCAGGATCGGCTCATCGGGAATATCTGCTTCCACATCCAGATGCCGGTCATTGATCTTCTTCTCCATGGAGATCAGTACCCGGCGCATAGACTCGCACACATCGAAATGATTACCGTTGCGCAGGGGATCGATGGCCTGCAACTGGCTGACGTCCAGCATCCGCCGCACCAGGCGGCTGAGGCGGCGGCTCTCATTGGCAATGACCCGCAGATATTGCTTTTCATTTTCAGGTGGGATGGTACCGTCCAGAATACCATCCGTATACCCGGCGATGGTGGTCATAGGGGTTTTCAGCTCGTGGGAGATGTTGGCAATGAACTCACGGCGCTGACGCTCTGTCTGCTGCAAGGACTCCGCCATATTATTGAAGGAAGCTGCCAACTCGCCGATCTCGTCCTCCCGGCCGTAGTCATTCATGCGAACGTCAAAATCACCGTCGGCATACTGCCGGGTGGCAGCAGCCATCTCCCGGATGGGCTTGATCTGCCGCATGGTGGTGATGGAGGACGCCATAAAGGAGATCATCAGCACCACAAAGCCCGTCATCATCAGCAGTCCCGCGAAGGCCCGCCACAGATTATCAACGGAATCCGAGGCACAGACGGTGAATACCGCCCCCAAAACCTCCCCAGTGGCAGGATTCACTACGGACACGCCGCCCACGAACTGCTTGCTGGCATAGATCTGATCTAGGCGGCTCCGCCCGGCCCAGGTGCCGTCTGCGGAGACCTTATCCATCACTGATGGCGGAATGGTGACAGACCGGCCCTCCATAGTGGCATCCGTGGACAGGAGGACATGGCCCTCCATATCGCACACCAGAATATCCATTTCGGAGATCACGGCGGCAGTGGCCGCCAGTTGGCGGAACTGCTCGTCCTTCTGCAATTCCTCCATAGAGAGATAGCGGCCGGTCTCCAGATACCGCACGGACAGCTTGCTTACCGCCAGCGCCCGAACCATCAGCTCGTCAGTTTTCTGCCCCCGGGCATAGGAATAGCTCAGGGAGAAAAAGGACACGCCCAGCAGCACCAGCGTCAGAAACACCATGCCCACGGTGACGGCCATCTGCCGCCAGTACAGTCCATGGAAGCGCTCTCGGAACCAATCCTTCATATTACTTCGCCTTGTCCGCCGTTTGGCCGCCGGCAGTCTCGAACTTATAGCCCACGCCCCAGACGGTTTTCAGTGCCCACTGGTCGCTGACACCCTCCACCTTTTCCCGCAGGCGCTTGATATGCACGTCCACGGTGCGGCTGTCGCCAAAGTAGTCGAAGCCCCACACCTCGTCCAAAAGCTGGTTGCGGGTGTAGACCCGGTTGGGGGTGGAGGCCAGATGGTACAGCAGTTCCAGCTCCTTGGGCGGCGTGTCGATCTTTTTGCCGTCCACGATCAGCTCATAGGAATCCAGATCAATGGTCAGCTTGTCAAAATGGAGCTTCTTGCTGGTGTCATTGGGGATCTCCGTCCGCCGCAGAACGGCGTTGATCCGGGCGATCAGTTCCTTCATCTCAAAGGGCTTGACGATGTAGTCATCCGCGCCCATTTCAAGGCCCTGGATCCGGTCAAAGACCTCGCTCTTGGCCGTCAGCATGATGATGGGCACCTTGCTGGTCTCCCGGATCTTGGCGCAGACCGCCCAACCGTCCATCACAG
>UQUC01000112.1 GCA_900544105.1 uncultured Oscillibacter sp.
GGGCCTGCGTTTCGCTATCCGTGAGGGTGGCCGTACCGTTGGTTCCGGCGTTGTTATCGAGATCGACGAATAATTCGCACCAATAGAAAGGCCTGCCGCTTAGCGGCAGGCCTTTTTTACGCCCAATTCAATTTTGCGTTCCCGACAGCCTCGGGATTCTGTATTTTCAAGGGGATCAGAGGATGCTGGAACACAAAATGGATTAGGCATTTTGGCGGTTCGCTCCATGTGGGCGATGATAGCGGCAATAAACTGCTGGCTGCCCGGTCGGAAGTGGGGGGGTCCTGTGGAGCAGTCAGCTATCAGGAGGCATCCGTTTGCTGTGGGAAAACCAATGTGTCCTGAAATCCGTCGGTCCCGGTGCAGACCACGTCCCCCGCCACCGGGAGATCCTCACAGATGTAGAGGTTGAGCTGAACGCCGTCGGGCCGCTGGGGATAGTTGGTGACGGTGTAGGTGTAACGGGTCACCTGTTTGCCGCAGCAGGTCTCTAAGTCAAAACCCTGGGCTTTTTGCAGATCGTTGTAGGCGATGTAGTCCCCGCTGAGCTTGGGTGGCAGCAGAAATTGCAGGGTGGTCAGCGGCTCCGGGTCGATCTCCCAGCCCAGTTCCCGCAGATATGCCACCCGCTCTCCGTTGTTGGAAAGACAGGGCTGTTCTGACACACCTGGACCGCCGCGCTGCCCCAACAGTAAGATCAGCGCCGATAGAATGGCACCTGCGAGAATGACCGCCAGCGCGGCCTTTTTTCGAGTGAGTCGAATCGCTTGGATCATCATGGTCATCATCCCTCCTGTTTGTTTCTATTCCATTTTCCATCCGATTATGATAAAATTGAAAAAAACAGCGTGGGAGGATCAGTTATGGCGGCGCAGCGGCTGGATAAGATCATCGCCTCTACGGGGCGATGGTCCCGCAGGGAAGTAAAGGACCTGGTTCGCCAGGGACGGGTGACAGTGGACGATGTACCGGCCCGGTCAGCTGAAGAAAAAGCAGACCCGGAGCAGGCTGTGATCACGGTCAACGGAGAAAAGCTGAACTGGCGCCGGTATACCTGGGTCATGCTGAACAAGCCGGCGGGGTATCTGTCCACCACGGAGGACGGCCGGGGAGCAACGGTCCTGGATCTGCTGCCGCAGGATTTGCAGCGGCAGGGCCTGTTCCCGGTGGGACGGCTGGATAAGGACACGGAAGGCTTGCTGCTGCTGACCAATGAGGGTGGACTGGCCCACGAGCTGCTGTCTCCGAAAAAGCATGTGGATAAGGAATACTATGTCCGGGTAGCGGGATGTCTTAGCGCGGCGGACAGTGCCGCTTTTGCGGAAGGCTTGCACCTGGATGACGGTTTGATCTGCCAGCCGGCGGAATTGCGGATCCTGACCTCCGGCGAGGAGAGTGAAGCCCGTGTGATTTTGCGGGAGGGGAAATTTCACCAAATCAAACGGATGCTGGCGTATCTGGGAATGCCGGTACTGTATTTGGAGCGCGTTCGCATGGGCAATTTGCTGTTGGATCCGGTTCTGGAGCGGGGCGCGTACCGTTTGCTGACCAAAGAGGAATGGCAGGCATTAGCAAAACTGACGGAGGAGACAAGAAAACCTCGAAACTTCAACAAAAAGGAAAGTGATTTTTTGTTGAAAAAAGAAAAAACATCTTGCAATCCGACAAAATAATCGCTATAATGACCTTACTGACAGATTGCACAATAGGTATGCGCGGGCAGGCCCTGCGTGATCCATAGTTTTCGTGTTGAGGAGGAACAGCCATGTCCGGAAGAATCTTTCAGAACGTAGTTCTGCAATTGAAGGAAAACACGGATCGAACCGTCGGCGTGATCGACGGTGAGGGCGTTGTCATCGCCTGCAGTGAGCTGTCTATGATCGGCCAGCGCTGGAACGAGTATGTGGCGGCGGTAAACGGCGCCGCCGGCAGCATGGTCTGCTTTGACGGCAAGACCTTCAAGGCGCTCAGCGGCTGGGGAAATCAGTTTGATTACGCCGTTTTCGCCTTTGGCGATAATGAGATCAGTAAGACCATCTGTTCTATGGCGACGGTGGCGCTGAACGCGGCCAAGAGCTATTATGAGGAAAAGCATGACCGGGGTTCTTTTGTCAAGGACATCATCTCCGACAACATCATGCTGGGCGATATTTATATGCGGGCCAAGGAACTGCGGGTGGCCACCGACGTCAGCCGGGGTATTTTCGCCATCCGGGCCTTGCAGAAGGGGGAATCCGTTCCCACGGAGACCATTCAGGCCATGTTCCCGGACCGTCAGAACGACTTTGTCCTCAGCGTCGGCGAGGGGGATGTGGTTCTGATCCGCCAGCTGCCGGATGGCGCGGGCAGCAAGGAACTGAACAAGACTGCCGCCCAGATCGAGGAAGCCCTCCGGGTCAATGGTGAGAGCACCGTAGTGGTAGGTATGGGCACCATTGCCATGCACCTGCGGGATCTGGCCAAGAGCTATAAGGAGGCTCAGATCGCCATCGAGGTAGGCAAGGTCTTTGACACCGAAAAGTACATCATCAACTATGAAAATCTGGGTATCGGCCGCCTGATCTATCAGCTGCCCACTACCCTGTGTGAGATGTTCCTCCAGGAGGTTTTCAAGAAGAACCCCATCGACGCGCTGGATAAGGAAACTCTGTTCACCATCCACAAGTTCTTTGAGAACAACCTGAACGTTTCCGAGACCGCCCGGAAGCTGTTTGTCCACCGGAATACGCTGGTGTACCGTTTGGAGAAGATCAAGAAGCTCACGGGTCTGGATCTCCGGGAATTTGATGATGCCATTACCTTCAAGGTTGCTCTAATGGTCAAGAAGTACCTCACCAGCCGCGGGATCGACGCATAAAAAGCATAAGAGACCCTGTCAGGGAGACACCATAGCCCGGTGCCTCCCTGTTTTCACGCCATAGGGACAATTGCCCGGGAGGGCATCCGTAGGGGCTGCTTCCTTGGGGATGGGACTGACGGGCTTCGCCTAACTTCCCTACAGTTCACACTTTTTTCATATTTTTCCTGTTGCAAAATACGGGGAAAAACCGTATAATGAAGCATGTAACCATTTTGTAACTTTTTCCGCGGAAAGCATCCGCGTTTCTGAGAATTGCGAGGAATATATGATTCGGCTTATTGATGTTAAAAAAGTATATGACAACGGTACAGAGGCCCTAAAGGGTATTTCGTTTACTATAGAGGATGGGGACTTTGTCTTTTTGGTGGGCCCCTCCGGGTCCGGCAAATCCACCATTATCAAGCTGCTCACCGGGGAGATTGTTCCTACCGCCGGGCGGGTCATGGTCAATGGCTTTTCCATGGGCCGCATCTCTGATAAGCAGATCCCCTACATGCGCCGCACCATCGGCGTGATCTTTCAGGATTTCCGGCTTATCACGGGCAAGACCGTGAGAGAAAACCTCAGCTTGGCCATGTGCGCCGTGGGCGCCGGGCCACGGGAGATTAAAAACCGTATTCCCTATGTGCTGGAGCTGGTGGGCCTGAAGGGCAAGGAGGGGAGCTTTCCCGATCAGCTCTCCGGCGGTGAGCAGCAGCGGGTGGCCATTGCCCGGGCGCTGGTCAATAATCCCAGCACTATCGTAGCCGATGAGCCTACCCGCAACCTGGATCCCGCCCGCTCCCTCGAGATCATGACCCTGTTGGAGCGGATCAATGCCCTGGGCACCACCGTGGTGGTGGTCACTCACGAAAAGGGCCTGGTGAACCACTTTGATAAGCGCGTAATCACCATTAATGACGGTATGGTGGCCGGCGACGGTATGGGACGGTATGAGGTGGTCAAATGAAGGGTAATTTCGGATATTTTTTCCGGGAGGGCAGCCGGAATATGTTCTCCCACGGGTTCATGTCCTTTGCAGCCATCGGCATCACCGTGGCGTGTCTGCTCATTATGGGCACATTCTCCTTGGTGGCCTACAATGCGGATTATAACCTGAAAAACCTGCAGAAGGAGAATGCCATTTTGGCGTTTATTGACGAGACACTGTCTGATGAGGACGCTCGGGCGCTGCAGAGCAAGGTGGAGGCGGTGCCCAATGTGGCCGACGCTACCTTTGTATCCCGGGAGCAGGCCCGGGATAGCTATGTGGCCCAGTACGATGAAAACGATCTCTACGCAAACCTGGATCCGAGTATCTTCCGCCACCGCTTTGTCATTCATTTGCAGGACGATGCCCTGTTGTCCGAAACCGTGGAGGCCCTGCGCCAGGTGGACGGCATTGCCAAGGTCCGGGCGGACGAGGCTATCTCCGCCGGATTTATCACAGCCCGCAATGTGGCCAGCGTTATCAGCGTGACTCTCATTGTTATTCTGCTGATCGTGTCCGTGTTCATCATTTCCAATACCATCAAGCTC
>UQUC01000113.1 GCA_900544105.1 uncultured Oscillibacter sp.
GAAGCGCCGCCAGTGGCGGATGAAGCGAGCCTGTTTCGAGGAAGGCTCCCGTTTTCCGGGCGTCTTGCGCCCGGAAAACGGTTAGGCCGGCAACTTATTTCTTCGCCATTAAAATCCTAAGTTTTCAGACCTGATAAAGGTTCTGAAAACTTGCTCAGCGGGGTGAAAAAACTTTTTCGACACACTGAGCTTCACCAATGGTCTGCGCTGGGAGTGACGGAATTTTCACCGTCCAGCAGGTCACCGTCCCGGTCATGGACACGGCCGTTGCGGAGCATCCGGTCCATAGACGCGCCGGGAAGGTCTCCGGCAGATTCGTTGGTGGGGTTGGGGGCGGGGGTGGTGTCCGGGGCGGTGACGGTATTATCGTCCCGCCCAATGATGGCGTCATTGCTTGGGGCGTTGTCCCGGTTTGGGTCCGAAACGGCGTCATAGGCGCTGTTCTGACCGGACCCGGCGTCATTTCGATCGTTCTTGGCCGGCTCCTTGCCGCAGGCGGTGAGAGACAGAGCCAGTAGCAAGACCGTCAAAAACAGGGAAGCGCGAGGTTTCATGTGTGCTCCTCCTTTGTTGGGAGTTTGCGATACCCATGGCGTAGTATGTCACAAAGGCCTGGTTTTCACGCAAGATCTTGCCTGTTTTTTCTGGAAAAATGGATTCGCAGTTTCCAAAAATATAGAAGACGGCTTTACGTACCCGGCGCTTTGCGCACCGTGGTCTCGCTTCCCATTCTGACGGGATGTGTCGAAAAGCGCATACCTTTCTTTTGTAGATGGAGGATCGCTTTTGGGAATCCTGCCTGTATTGTTGGGGGGCGTTCTACATTTCAATTCAAATGTTTGTGAAAAACGCCGTTGACGGAACGTAAAAAAAAAGGTAAAATAACAATCGGAAAACTGGTGGAGCACACCTCTTTGATTTAAGATGAGGAATTACTTGGTATAGAAAAGGAGAGCTGTATCATGTATACACAGGAAATCACCGTTAATAACGAGGTAGGTCTGCACGCCAGACCCGCAACCTTCTTTATTCAGAAGGCCAATGAGTTTAAGAGCGGTATCTGGGTGGAAAAGGATGATCGCCGCGTTAACGCCAAGAGCCTGCTGGGTGTTCTGTCCCTGGGCATCGTGAAGGGTACTACCATTACCCTGATCGCAGACGGCGCAGACGAGAAGGAAGCTGTCGGCGCACTGGTGGATCTGGTGAAGGACAACTTCGGCGAATAATCGAACAATGAGATAACAAACAGCGTCCCTGCGGAAGCGGGGACGCTGTTTGTTATCTATGTCTGTGGAGCGGACGGGGGAGGCTCTGTTTCTGAAGCAGGCACATATGGCCCCATCGCTTTGTAGGGGACGGTAAAGACCGGGATGCCTTCCGCGGCGGGGGCGATGGCGTACATAGGATAAAAAAAGGCAAGGCCTTCCGGAGTGAGGTAAAAGCGCATGGGGTTAAACTGCTGTCGCAGCCGCCTTCGCCAGCCATCCAGATACCGGGCGTACCCGGCGGCTTCCTGACGCTGGATCTCCTGAGCGGCCAGCGTCAACAGGCGCCGCTTCCAGCCCTGCCGCCGCGGGAAAAAGCTCAGAAGCGAAACCGGATAGCCCCGCCGTAAGTCCCAGGTATCGCCCCAGCGCCGCAGCAATATGTGTCCATCGGGGGTCGGCTCTCGGGTTTGGGTATACAGGCTCCAGAAACCACCCTCATTGTAGGTGACCCGAAAGGTCAGCTCCGCTTGGAACCGGGGAAGGGGGCGGCTGTCTGCCAGCACCTCCCGGCAGGCTCGCGCTGCCATGGGAAACAGCCAGCGGTCACAGTACCGGAGAAAGGCCCGGCATTGGGCGCGGTAATACCGTCGGATCCGCCGAATGGTCCGGCTTTCCAAACCCACAGGCTCAGGGAGAGACACCTGAGCGGTAAGCACCGGAAGTCCCTCCACTGTCCATTCTCGCTCCGCAGAAAAAATTTCGGTATTCAGGCCAGAAATGACTGCTTCCACAGCACTGCCTCCTTTCCTGACACTGTCGCATCCTATGCGGTCCGGCTGAGAAGGGTTCAGCGGCTGAAATTAAAATTTAACATTTGGAGGGCTTCCATTTCTCAAACTACTGTGTTAAAATGTAAATGCTGAAAGTGAACCCTGCAATTTGTGCGGGAATTATGAAATTATGGAAGGAAAGGTGCCTCCTTTATGATCAGAATCGGAAAAAAGGAAAAAAGTGATAAGCTGTATCAGGCAATTTTGCAGTTGAAAGATCCTCAGGAGTGCTACGATTTTTTTCAGGACCTCTGTACGGTTTCTGAACTGCGCTCCATGGAGCAGCGGTTTGAAGTGGCCTCTTTGCTGAACGACGGTATGATCTACAGCGATATTCTGGATCAGACCGGCGCGTCCTCCGCTACCATCAGCCGGGTGAACCGGTCTTTGAGCTACGGTACCGGCGCGTATGAGCGGGTCTTTGCCCGACTGAAGGCGGAAAAGGCCGAGGAAGAAGCGAAATGAGCAGCTATGACGCACTGGCCACCAGTTATGATGGCCTGATGGCGGACGGCGTGTACCGCCGCCGTGCGGACTATCTGGTAAAGTTGTTTCAGAAAAGCGCCATCCCGGTACATACTGTTTTGGATCTGGGCTGCGGCACCGGCACGATTGCCTGTCTGCTGGCGGCCAAGGGCTATGCGGTCACAGCTATGGACCTGTCGGAGGAGATGCTGACCCAGGCCATGAGCAAGGCGGCGGTTTTAGAACGGCCGCCACTGTTTATCCAGCAGTCCATGCCCCGGCTTCACCTGCCAGAGCCGGTGGACGCTGTCATATCCACACTGGATTCCCTGAACTATTTGACCCGGGAAAAGGATATCCGGGAGACCTTTCGGCGGGTATTCCGCGCGTTAAAGCCCGGTGGCAGCTTTTTCTTTGACGTCAACACGCCCTATAAGCTGCGGCGGATGGACGGTCAGCTCTATACGGACGAGACCGAGGAAAGCTACTGCGTCTGGCGAACATTTTTCTCGGAAAAGACAAGTATCTGCACCTATCAGGTGGACCTGTTCCAGCTGCGGGCAGACGGTACATGGGACCGGGACTATGAGGAGCACAGGGAACGGGCGTGGAGCGCTGCGGAGCTGACGGCATTTATGACGGACGCGGGCTTTGAAACCGTCAAGATCACCGGTGACCTGACAACTAGAGCACCCAAGGATACGGAGGACCGGTGGATCGTCCGCTGCCGGAAGCCAGTGAACTGACAAAGGAGTAATGGAAAATATGAGCGATCAACTGGTTCGTGCCATCTCAAAGGATGGTTTTGTAAAAGCAGCGGCGGTGTCCACCCGGGCACTGACGGAGCGTGCCCGGCAGATCCACCAGACTTCTCCGGTGGCAACGGCAGCCTTGGGCCGTCTGCTGGCGGCTGGTTCCATGATGGGCAATGAGCTGAAGGGGGACGGTTCCAGCGTGACCCTCCGCATCAAGGGCGATGGCCCCCTGGGGACGCTACTGGTAGTGGCGGACAACGAGGGCAACGTCCGGGGCAGCGTTCAGAATCCCCAGATCGACCTGCCAATCCGGGAGGACGGCAAGCTGGACGTAGGCGGCGCCGTGGGCCACGGCGGGACGCTGACGGTCATCAAGGACCTGAATCTGAAAGAGCCTTATGTGGGCAGCGTGGAGCTGTTGGGGGGCGAGATCGCTGAGGATCTGGCCAGCTACTTTGTGGAGTCCGAGCAGATCCCCACGGCTTGCGGCCTGGGCGTGCTGGTGGACCGGGACCGGAGCGTGCTCCGCGCCGGCGGCTATCTCATCCAGCTTTTGCCCGGTGCGCCGGAGGGCGTGATCGACCGTCTGGAAAAGGGGATCATGGCGGCGGGACCCGTCACCAACCTGCTGATGGAGAACGATGACCCGGAGAGTCTGCTGCGGCGTGTCATGGAGGATTTTGAACTGGAGATCCTGGAAACGGTCCCCGTGGAGTACCGCTGCTATTGCAGCCGGGAGCGGATGGCCGCGGCGTTGGTGAGTCTGGGTCGCAAGCAGCTCACAGAGCTGGCGGAGGACCCCAACGGTATCGAGCTGACCTGCCAGTTCTGTGACAGCCGCCAGCGGTTTACCCCGGAGGAGATCCGGAAGCTTCTGGAAAAGGCCTCCGAAGCCTGATCGAATAGACCTTCTGCCCCCTGCTTTGCTGAGGGCAGAAGGGCTGAAAAAATAAAAATAAAAAATTTGAAAAATTGGGTTGACATTTGGCCTGCTTTCACATATAATAGCTTTTGCCGTCTGACGATGACGGAAACCTGGGAGCATAGCTCAGCTGGTTAGAGCACCTGCCTTACAAGCAGGGGGTCACTGGT
>UQUC01000114.1 GCA_900544105.1 uncultured Oscillibacter sp.
CTATAAGCTCTTTTTCTCCCCCGGCATAGCCGGGGGTTGCCTTTGTCAAGACAAAAAGACGGCCCCGAATCTGCTTGCAAACAGATTCGGGGCCGATTTTATCCCTCTTGCAGGAACCGCTCTGCAGCTTGGACCGTATTGCTGAGATACCGGATGACCTCCACCGGCCATTTTCCTACCGCCGTTTCCCCGGTGACCATCACCGCAGCGGCGCCGTCTACCACAGCATTGAAAATATCGCTGACCTCCGCCCGGGTGGGCACCGGATTCTGCTCCATGGACGCCAGCATCTGCGTCACCACCATGAAGGGTTTCCCCGCTTTACGGCACTGGGCCTCGATTCGCTTCTGGGCCGCCGGCAGCTCCCACAGGGGCATGGCGTTCCCCAGATCCCCTCTGGCAATGACGATCTCATCCGCCGTTTCCAAAAATTCCGGGAGCCGTTCCAGCCCCGTCTGGTTTTCGATCTTGGCGAATAGCCGGATATTCGCTCCGCCATTTTCGTCCAGCGCCCGTCGAACGGTTTCCAGATCCTGGCGGCTGCGCACGAAGGGCTGCATAACGCCGGTGACGCCGCAGGCCGCCGCAACGCGGATATTCTCCACATCGGATGCCGTCATCGTCGGCGGTTCCAGATCCGCTCCCGGCAGAGCCAGGCTCTTCCGCCCCCGCAGAACGTCGCCCCGAAGGACCTCCGCCACCGCACCGGTCTCAGCCTGCTCCGTGACCCGCAGCAGCAGCTTGCCGTCATCCAAAAGCACCTCCTGGTCGGGCAATAGCACAGGAATCGCAATCTCCGGCAAGGAGATTCCCTTGTCACCTAATTCGACTTTTTCACCTTCATTCAGCGTCATCGGCTCCGCCAATATGCCTACCCGCAGTTCCGGTCCCTGCATATCGATCAGCAATTCCGCCTGCTTTCCGCAGCGTTGCGCCGCCTTATGCAGCGCGCCCACCTGATCCGCCGCCTGAGCCAGTGTCACATGGGAGAGATTCAGCCGGATGCCAGTCATCCCGGCCCGGAACATCGCTTCCAGCGTCTCCACATCCGCACAAGCCGGTCCGATGGTCCCGTAGATCTGCCGTGCGGAGGGCTGTTCTTTCATTGCGGTCATAATGCCTCCTCAATGTTTTTTTCCAATATACCACATTCCGCCCCAAAAAGGAAGCCTTGGCAGCTCTGTCTCCAAGCGGCTTGTGTATCTGTCTAAACTTGTCCGCCATTTTTGACCATTTCGGAGAATTTTCAGATTTTTCTTGACCTTTTCTACAAATCTTGTTAATCTAATGCCGAAAACGTTTACACGTTTCATGTTTTTTGTCTGCACCAGCCCTTTTATTTTGTGGTCCGCAGACTTGCTCCAAGCCCTTCCCTACCGTAAAATTTTGCAGGAAAAGGAGTTAACGAATATCATGCAAGGTATCCCGCTGAATGAACGCAAGCGTCTGGGGGCGCTGTTAGATGACCGGCCGCAGAGGGAGGTCATGGCCATGATCCCTCAATTTTCCCAAGCGGAGACTGATAACTTTGTCACACCGCCTGCACAGGTCCCGGAGGCCCTAGGCGTTCTGATGTTCAACATGGAACGGGGCGTAAACCTGCCGGAAATTCAGGAATTTCTGCGGGATTGCCCGGATATTCAGCCCTTTGACGTGATCCTGGCCAACGAGCTGGATGACGGCTGTGCCCGCTCCGGCAACAAGAATACAGCCCGTGAATTGGCCCAGGCGTTTGGTTTGAACTATGCCTGGGGACTTGAGTTCATTGAGCTGGTGAATGATGAAAACGCCAAGGGCTTCCATGGCAACGCTGTTTTTTCCCGCTGGCCCATCCGCCGTGCCGGTGTGATCCGCCTGCCTGAACAGTATAACTGGTACTTCGACCGCCAGAAGCGTATCGGCGGACGGCTGGCTGTCTTTGCGGAGCTGGACGTAGGCGGACAGCCGGTTGGTGTCGTGTCCATCCACTTGGAAAACCGCACCCACGGCGAGGGCCGCAAGGCCCAGATGTCCACCATTCTGGAGGCTGTCCGCAATGAACTGCCCGATATGCCCCTGATCTTAGGCGGCGATCTGAACACCAACACCTTCGACGGCCGGGCCAAGGAGGACATCGGCGCCATCGCTGCCGATCCCGCTCTGCGCCGCCGCTGCTTAGAGGATGTGGGCAGCTTTGAACCTCTGCTGCCCCTGTGCGCTGCCGACGGCTATGAGATCGTTCCGAAGGAGCCGCGTCTCACCCGCCGCAAGCCTCTGCCCAACGGCGATTCCCTGCCCCTGCGTCTGGATTGGATCCTGCTGAAAGGCGCCACCGCATCGGAAAGCCGGATGATCTCCACAGCCAAGGAGGATCTCACCTATGCCAAGCCCGGCTCTGCTCTGGAACGTTTCCAGGGGGCGGAGCTGTCGGACCACAACGCTGTCTGGGCCATGTGCCATCTCCGCTGACCTTTTTATCCGAAAAAGGGATCCTTTCCTCTCTAAAATGCGTTTTGATCCGCAAAAAAGCTCCGTGTCCATGGACACGGAGCTTTTTATATTGCGGAAAGTCTTACTTACTTCAGCTCGACCTTTGCGCCAGCCTCTTCCAGCTGCTTCTTCAGAGCCTCGGCCTCGTCCTTGCTGACAGCTTCCTTCAGAGTGGAAGGAGCGCCCTCAACGGTAGCCTTAGCCTCAGCCAGGCCCTGGCCGGTGATCTCGCGGACAACCTTGATGACCTTGATCTTGGCAGCAGCGTCAAAGCCGGTCAGGACCACGTCGAAGTCGGTCTTCTCCTCAGCAGCGGGAGCAGCAGCGCCAGCAGCGGGAGCAGCCATAGCAGCGGCGGAAACGCCAAACTCTTCCTCCAGAGCGTGAACCAGCTCGGACAGTTCCAGAACAGTGAGACCCTTGATCTCTTCGATCATAGCGGTAACTTTCTCAGACATTGTATTTGCCTCCTAATAGTTATTTTTGTTTGTGTGGGATGTGCGCTGAATTATTCAGCGGCGGGAGCTTCGGCAGCAGTCTCTTCAGCAGGAGCGCCGTTCTTCTCGGCGATCTGCTTCAGGACAACAGCCAGACCGGTAATGGGAGCCAGCATGGTACCCAGAACCTGAGCCTGCAGGACAGGCAGAGCGGGAATAGAAGCCAGAGACTGAATGGTGGCCAGATCGACGGGCTTGCCGTCCATGAAGCCGCCCTTGATCTCGAACTTGCCGTCCAGCTTCTTGGCATAATCGGCCATGACACGGGCGGGAGCCACGGGATCATCAGCCAGAGCCAGAGAAGTGGTGCCGTTCAGCAGATCATCCAGATCGTTCAGGCCAGTGTTGTTGAAAGCAAAGCGCAGCAGGGTGTTCTTCACAACCGCATAATCCACGCCGCCCTCACGGCACTCCTTACGCAGAGCGGTGTCTTCCTCAACGGTAATACCCTTGTAGTCGACGATGACGCCTGCGGTAGCCTTCTGGATCTTCTCGGTCAGCTGGGCAACGATTGCCTGCTTCTCGGAAAGGACCTTTGCGTTAGGCATACTTGGTTTCACCTCCATGAGAATTTGCGGCGGACCTCCGTCCGCCTGGGTCAGAGGCGTTCAAAAAGGAACTGTCCTCATGCCGAAAGACATGAGGACAGAAAAGCATCATCAAAATGATTTTGCCATCCTCGGCAGGACTTACGGGGTCTCCCCCACCTGCTGTCTTTGGAACGCGACTGTTATTATATCAAATTTTGGTATAATGTCAAGCATTTTCTCAAAATTTAATATCATTTTCCGTTTTCGCAGAAGGAACATCTCCGTTCCCTCCGTTCAGCGGGATTGAAAGAGGGATCTCTCCCCTCTTTCAGCTCTTAGACCAGCTTTGCAGTGTTCATCTTCACGCCGGGGCCCATGGTAGTGGCGGCGACGCAGCTCTTGATATACTGGCCCTTGGCGCTGGCGGGCTTAGCCTTCACAATGGCGCCCATCAGAGCGTTGTAGTTGTCCATCAGCTTCTCGGGGCCAAAGGAAACCTTACCGATGGGGCAGTGGATGATGTTGGTCTTGTCCAGACGATACTCGATCTTACCGGCCTTGGACTCCTGAACAGCCTTAGCCACATCGGGGGTCACGGTGCCGGCCTTGGGAGAGGGCATCAGACCCTTGGGGCCCAGCACCTTACCGAGACGGCCAACCACACCCATCATGTCGGGGCTGGCGATGACCACGTCGAAATCAAACCAATTTTCCTTCTGGATCTTCTCCACCATGTCCATATCGCCCACATAGTCGGCGCCGGCCTCACGGGCAGCG
>UQUC01000115.1 GCA_900544105.1 uncultured Oscillibacter sp.
AGGCAGTGCTCCAGGAAGCCGTACTCCACCACGTTGGCGGACTTGGCCACGCCGATGCGGTCGCAGAAATTACGGATGGAACGGGCGGTGTAGCCCCGGCGGCGCAGGCCGCAGAGGGTAGGCATCCGGGGATCGTCCCAGCCGGAGACCCGGCCTTCCTCCACCAGCTTGCGGAGCTTGCGCTTGCTCATGACCGTGTGGTCAATGCCAAGACGGGCAAACTCGATCTGACGGGGATGGGCAGGCAGATCGCAATGCTCGATGACCCAGTTGTACAGGGGGCGGTGGGCCTCAAATTCCAGAGAGCACAGGCTGTGGGTAATGCCCTCCAGCGCGTCCTGAATGGGATGGGCGAAGTCATACATGGGATAGATGCACCACTTGTCCCCCTGACGGTGATGGTGCATATGGTTGATCCGGTAGATAACGGGGTCCCGCATATTGAAGTTGCCGCTGGCCAGGTCGATCTTGGCCCGCAGGGTCATAGAACCGTTGGGAAACTCCCCTGCCCGCATCCGGGCAAACAGGTCCAGGCTCTCCTCCACAGGACGGTCCCGGTAGGGAGACGTGGCAGGAACGCCGATGTCACCCCGGTGGGCACGGAACTCCTCGGGAGACAGCTGGCACACATAGGCAAGGCCCTTTTTGATGAGGCCCACCGCCTGACGGTAATCCTCCTCAAAATAGTCGGAGCCGTAAAAGAAGCGGTCGCCCCAGTCGAAGCCAAGCCAGTGGATGTCCTCCTTGATGGCCTCCACGAACTCCTCATCCTCTTTGGTGGGGTTGGTGTCGTCCATCCGCAGGTTGCACAGGCCGCCAAACTTCTCAGCGGTGCCGAAGTCGATGGTCAGGGCCTTGCAGTGGCCGATATGCAGATAGCCGTTGGGCTCCGGCGGGAACCGGGTGTGGACGGTCATGCCTTCAAACTGTCCGCCCTGGGCAATATCCTCCTCAATAAATGTGTGGATGAAATTGCGGCTTTCGGGGGCCTCCGCCGCCGTGGTCTTGATCTCGTCAGCCATTGCTGTCAGTCCTTCCTGAAAAAATCTATCATAAATTGGCATTATACAGAAGCTATGGAGAAAATGCAAGGAAAATCCGGCGTTTTCAGCCGAAACGTCGAAAAGTCAAGGAGCAGTTGTCAGTTTGCTTCCTCCCGGGGTCCCGGCAAAAACTCCTCCCCTGCCGCCGTCATAGTCAGACTCCCGGCGGAAAGCTCCGTCAGCCGGAGCTGGAACGTTTCCGCAGTCCCGGCGGGAAATGCCACCCGGAGGGTGATGTCCGCACCGTATTCCGCGTCCCGGACCACGCCGCCGGTGGCGGCCACCTCCAGCTTCATCCGCTCCAGCAGTGGATAAGTGCAGGGCACGTCCCACAGCGTCCAAAGCCCCATCCGGGCGATCCCGGCGGCGGTCAGCGCATCAGCGGCTCCCTTGGTGTAGGCTCTGGTCAGTCCCCCGGCTCCCAGCAGAACGCCGCCGAAGTACCGGGTCACAATGCAGCACACGTTCCAGACCTCCTGCCGCTGGAACACGTTCAGCATAGGCTGGCCCGCCGTGCCCTGCGGCTCGCCGTCATCGGAGTAGCGGACCACGCCGCCCTCTTGCAGGAGGTAGCACCAGCAGTTGTGCCGGGCGTCATAGTATTTCTTTTTCATTTCCTCGATGCGGGCCCGGGCCTCTACCTCCGTCTCCACCTTGTAGAGGTGGGTGATGAAGCGGGAACGCTTTTCCGTAAACTCGCTCTCGGCGTCCTGATAGGGGACGATGTACTCCGTCATGCAAACTCCTTTTCACCGGAAAAAGCCAGCCATTCTTCCTTTTTCAAGGCGTAAAACACCGTTTTGTTGGTCATTCCGATGACATTCGTTGTCTCTTTCGTGAACTGATAGCGGAAGCCGCACTTCTCAATGACCCGACGGGACCGGCTGTTCCAGTCATAATGCGAGCACCAGACGGCTTCCAGCCCCAGCATCTCAAAACCGAAGCGCAGCAGTTCCGTTGCAGCCTCCGTCATAACGCCATGGCCCCAATACGGCCGTCCCAGCCAATAACCCATCTCCCGCTGCTCTGTGGCAGACAGCTCCGGAAAAATCTCCGATGATGGCTGAAAGCCCACCGCTCCCAGCAGTGCGCCGCTCTCTCTGCTCAGAATCGCGCAGACCTCCGGCGCGCTGAACACATCCCGGATGATCTCCCGGCTTTCCTCCACGCTTCCGTGGGGTTCCCAGCCGCACATGGGTCCGATCTCCGGGTCCGACGCCAGCGCGTACAATGCCTCGGCATCCTCCTCCCGCCAAGGGGCGAGGAGGAGCCGCTGTGTTTTCAGCGTGATCATTCCCAGTCCTCTTTCGGCGGCGTCCAGTCCGGGGTGTAGTCTCCGATCTGGCCCAGCACCTTGGGCGGACACACCGCCACAATGTCAATGGTCTCGCTGTATTCCACGGATTCCACCTTGGCCTCCCGGTACAGCATATCCAGCAGGCTGCCCTTGTCATACGGCAGGTGGATGGTCACCCGGCGGGTGCCCTTGTCCAGCCGCCGGTCGATCATTTCCAGCAGACGGTCCACGCCCTCACCGGTCCGGGCGGAGATGGAGCAGATGTCGGCGCCGTGGGGCCGCAGGTCACCGGCCTCCACACGGTCGCACTTATTGAATACGTCGATGCGGGGGATCTCATTGGCTCCCAGCTCCACGATCAGCTTCTCCACGACCTCCGCCTGATGCTGCCATTCCGGGTTGGACACGTCGATAACATGGAGCAGCAGGTCGGCATACTCCAATTCCTCCAGTGTGGCCTTGAATGCCTCCACCAGCTGATGGGGCAGTTTGCGGATGAAGCCCACGGTGTCGGACACCACCACGTCCATCGTATCGCTGACCGTCAGCAGGCGGCTGGTGGTGTCCAGCGTGTCGAACAGCCGGTTATTGGCCGGGATCGCGGCGCCGGTGAGCTGATTCAGCAATGTGGATTTGCCCGCGTTGGTATAGCCAACGATGGCCACCACCGGGATCTCGTTCTTCTGCCGCTGCTGGCGCTGGGTGGCCCGGACACGGCGTACCTCTTCCAGATCCGCCCGGATCTTGTCGATCTTCTTGTTGATAAGACGGCGGTCCGTTTCCAACTGCGTCTCGCCGGGGCCCTTAGAGCCGATGGGTCCCTTGCCGCTGGTGCCGCCCTGACGCTCCAGATGGCTCCACATACCGATCAGCCGGGGCAGCAGATAGCGGTACTGGGCCAGCTCCACCTGCAAGCGGCCCTCCTTGGTTTTTGCCCGCTGAGCGAAAATATCCAGGATCAGGCCGCAGCGGTCCAACACCTGAACGCCCAACAGCTCCGTCAGCACCCGCTGCTGGGAGGGGGAAAGGTCATTATCGAAAATGACCATGGTAGCGCCTACATTTTCAACGTAAAGCTGCACCTCCGCCACCTTGCCTTCCCCGATGAAGGTCCGGGGATCCGGTGTGGCCCGGTTCTGGAGAACAATGCCGGCAGTCTCGCCGCCGGCGGTCTCCACCAGGGCGGACAGCTCGTCCATACTTTCCTCGGTGGCGCTGTCCTCCCGCAAAACCGGGGAGTTCAGTCCTACCAATACAACTTTATCTCGAATTTCTTCCTTTTTCGGTAACAAGTGTGTCTCTCCTTGCGTTTGGGAGGCCCCGTGTCAAGTGGGTTTCCCATTTCATTGATGTGTCCAGTATATCCGAATTCTGAAAAAATGCAATAAAAAAGCAGTGGCCTGCGGTTGCAGACCACTGCTGGATGTGACGAAGTGTACAGGCTTACTTGTTCAGGCCGAACTTCTTGTTGAACTTAGCCACGCGTCCGCCGGTATCGACCAGCTTCTGCTTGCCAGTGAAGAAGGGGTGACACTTCGAGCAGACTTCCACCTTGATATCACTCTTGGTAGAACCTGTCTCAATCACATTACCGCAGGCGCAAGTAATCGTAGTCTGCTGATAATTGGGATGGATTCCTTCCTTCATTGCTCTCGTTCACCTCTTTCTGGTACAAAACTACC
>UQUC01000116.1 GCA_900544105.1 uncultured Oscillibacter sp.
ATTTCTGTCCGGCCTGCGTGGATACTTATTTCATTGTCATGCCGCTCTGTTCCGGCGCGTCCCGCTGCCGTGGCCCATTCGGGGGCAGCAGTCCGCCGACCTGTTCCATCAGCTCCGCCAGCTCCTGATCCCGTCCGCACGAAAGGGTTTCGTCTTGCTCGCGGACGAACGCCAGCGCGCGGTAGAGCTCCGCAAGCTGCTCCGGTTCAAAAAGGGCGCCTTTTTGAACAAGCCCGCCGCGCACGGTGAAGTCCCGCTTGGCGGCATCGTAGTCGTCCTGGAAATAGTGCCCGTGATGGACGCCCTCTCGGTCGAAGTCCCACTCCCAAGTCACAAACTGGACACCCCGCTCGGTGGGATGGCCCGCCAGCACCGCGTCACCGAAGTCCGCGAGGATACGGTAGTCGCCATCCAGTCCGCTGGCTTTGAGCCGCGGCGCGGTTTCCAGAATCGCCATGTATTCCGAAGTCATTTTGGCGGTGTCGATCACGGTTTGCAGCGCATCCTGCGCCCGAATACTGTCCACGTTCTCTTGCCGGTACAACACGCTGCCCTTGCCGGATACGCGGCAGAGACGCCCTTTTTCCCAGCAGACGGGCAGGTGGTGATCCTCAATCGGCTCCACCGTGAAACCGTTCTGTCGCAGCCGAATGGCGGTTTCTTCAAGGAAACGGAGCTGCGCGGTTTCGTTCTGATTGTTCATTGTGAAGTCCTCCTCGTAAGCAAAAAAATAAGCCGGAGCATCCTGAAATGCTCCGGCCGGGTGATGGATTGGGCAGAGACGCCCTTTTTGACATCGGGAAATGAAAAAAGGCGCCTTTTTGATGGCTTCGACGAAACCAACAAACAGACGCCCGAAAGATCGTATAAAATTTTGAGGAAAGATCGCTCTATTCTGCGCCCGCAAAAAGGGCGCTTCTCAGGATTTTGCCTTTGAATCTGTGAAAAGGGGAGTTCAAATCTCCCCGGTTACCAAAATAACGCGAAAATATCTTTTTTTCTGAGTGCGGAATTTGAAAGAAAAAAAGGTGGCAACCCTTTGGTATTCTAAGCGTTGCGCTTAAAATATCCGAATTGTTGCCACCTTATGGCGGAGATGGAGGGATTTGAACCCCCGCACGCCTTGCGGCGCCTACCGGATTTCGAATCCGGACCCTTCAGCCACTTGGGTACATCTCCAAGCGATCCTATTTGCCCCCTCGCAGACGGTCAAGTCCAAACCCCAAGGGGACTGCGTTAGCTATTATGACATATTTTCACAGCTATTGCAAGAGAAATACTTGCACGGCGAAGGAACACAGCATAGAATGAGCATATCTTACCCGTGCGGATGAAGAAGGAGGAAGTGCTATGGCCCTGCGGGTCTATATTCTTGGTGACGCCGCAACCTACCAAAACTATGCGCTGGCAGTGGAACGTGCCGGAGGGGTCCCCTGCTTCGGGAGCCAGCCGGCGGACTGCGACTGTTTGCTGCTGCCCGGTGGCGGGGACATGGAATCCTGGCGCTATGGCCAGGAAAATACAGCCTGCCGGGATCTGGAGCCTGAGCGGGACACGCTGGAACTGGAGCTGCTGGCACATTTTACGGCTCTCGACAAGCCGGTCCTGGGTATTTGCCGGGGAATGCAGTCCATCAATGTATTTTTCGGCGGCGATCTGGTGCAGGACTGGCCAGGACACAGCGCCATAGACGGCGTTGACCGGCTCCACAGCGTCCAAAATGCACCGTCCTTTCTGCGCGAGCTATACGGAGAGCGCTGTATGGTCAACAGTTGCCACCACCAGATCATTGGCCGCCTGGGAACCGGTTTGGAGGTTTTGCAACGGGCGGAGGACGGCGTAGTAGAGGCCTTCCGACACAAAACCTTGCCGGTTTGGGGGATCCAATGGCACCCGGAGCGGCTGGCAGAGGACCACCACACAGGCACGGTGGACGGTTTGGCGGTATATCGGGCGTTTCTGTCTCAGGCAGGCCGGTAGAAAATCGGTGTCCTTATTTACAACGAACTGCGTCTATACCAAAGGCCATGTGCGGGCATTTCCCACTTTCCCCACCGGTTCAGACAATTGGCAGGAGCTTGCGTCGGCATATTAGTGAAAATCTTGTGGGACATAAGATTTCAAAAGGAATCCTCCCAACTGGCGAGTTTTTTTATATAACAGCTTGAGAAAGAAGATATTATCTGCTATAATTTACATGTTATAGTGTGCCCTGTTCACGAGTACGAAAAAGGCTCACTCCGCGCGAGCGAATCTCCCTCCCCAACGCCCGCGCAACCAGATCAGCGAATCAAAACGCGCCAAAGACATCGGATTGTTGCCAATGTTCTATGGCTTTTATATTTTTGTCCGATAAAAGCATAAAGGAGATCTTGATATGAAATTAGGTATTGTGGGACTGCCGAATGTTGGCAAGTCCACCCTGTTCAACGCCATTACCAACGCCGGTGCTGAAAGCGCCAACTACCCCTTCTGCACCATTGACCCCAACGTGGGCATGGTGGCAGTGCCGGATGCACGGCTGGACAAGCTGGCAGAGATCTATGAGCCGGACAAAAAGACCCCGGCGGTCATTGAGTTCGTGGACATTGCCGGTCTGGTGAAGGGAGCCAGTCAGGGTGCGGGCCTCGGCAACAAGTTCTTGGCCAACATCCGCGAGACCGATGCCATCGTCCATGTGGTCCGCTGCTTTGACGACGAAAACATCATGCACGTAGTGGCAGACGCCGGCACCAACGTACCCGTAGACCCCGTGGGGGATATCGAGGCCATCGATATGGAGCTGATCATGGCGGATCTGGACATGGTCCAGCGCCGTGTTGACAAGGCCCAGAAGGCCGCCAAGGGCGACAAGAAGTTCCTTCATGAGGTGGATGTATTCAAGGCCCTGGCGGAGCATCTGGACGGCGGCAAGTCTGCCCGGACCTTTGACTGCTCCGATGATGACAAGGCCCTGATCGCCACCTCCGACCTGCTGACCCTAAAGCCCATTATCTACGCCGCCAACATGGATGAAGATGGCTTTGCCAATCAGGAGGGCAACGAGTACCTGAAGAAGGTCCGTGCACTGGCAGAAGCCGAGGGCAGCGAGGTTCTGCCCATCTGCGCCAAGCTGGAGCAGGACATCGCTGAGTTGGAGGGCGAGGACCGGCAGATGTTCCTGGACGAGCTGGGCATCGCGGAATCCGGTCTGGATCGGCTCATCAAATGCAGCTACTCCCTGCTGGGCCTCATTTCCTTCCTGACCTACGGCAAGGACGAGTGCCGGGCCTGGACCATCCGAAAGGGCACCAAGGCGCCCCAGGCCGCCGGAAAGATCCACTCCGACATCGAGCGTGGCTTCATCCGGGCGGAGGTCATCGCCTATGACGACATGATCAAGTACGGCAGCGTCAACGCCGCCAAGGAAAAGGGCCAGCTCCGCAGCGAGGGCAAGGAGTATGTGGTCCAGGACGGCGATATGATCTATTTCCGCTTCAACGTATAAAATCAGCTTTAAACAACAGCGGTCCCAGGTGCGACACCTGGGACCGCTCTTTTGCAAGGATGTGGGGATTGAGAAAAAGCTCCACCGCCAAAAGAAATGGACACGACGAAAAGTCGTGTCCATTTCTTTTGGTGGAGCCGAGGGGAATTGAACCCCTGTCCGAAAACAGTTTCACGGGACTTTCTCCGGGCGCAGTCAGGTTTCAGAATTCCCGCCCCACAAAGACACCTGACAGACTTTGCGGTTTGGTAGAGTCATGATGCGTGGGCAGGTCAACTCTTTCCCGCCTCACGGACGCCACATCAACGACGCCTTCCCCGGCCTGTGGCCTCTCCGGTTCAGACGGCTGC
>UQUC01000117.1 GCA_900544105.1 uncultured Oscillibacter sp.
CGTCCACGCCATTTTGCAGTGCCAGCGTTGCGAAGGTATGTCGGAGATCATGAAAGCGGATATGCTCCAGTCCCGCGTCCTTGAGGATTTTCTTATGAAGGTTTACCACCGAGTCTGGGTGGTACATTTCTCCTGTTCTGCTGGACGGGAACATCCACGGATTGTCCGGGTGCTTGGTGTGTTCCTGCTTCAGCAGTTCTACGGCATCCTGTGGGATAGACACCTCCCGAATGGAGTTTCCGGTTTTCGGCTGGCTTAGAACCAGATTTCCATCTGCATCCCAACTGGCCTGTTTGCTGACAGAGATGGTACAGTTAGCTTCGTCAAGGTCGCTCCATTGGAGCGCCACCAGTTCACCTTTTCGCAATCCACTGACCAGTTCCAGATAAAACATGGGGAGCGCGCCGCGCTGCTCGGCGGCGTCAAGGTATGCGCTGATGTGGTCTGGATGAAGGATCTTCATCTCTTGTTTTTCAATTTTAGGGATGATGCAGTTCTCTGTGGGATTGCTGAGGATGAGTTTTTCTTTCACCGCCCGGTCAAGGGCGTTGTGCAGCATCATGTGGATGCCGCGCACAGTGGAATTGCTCAGTCCGGTTTTTTTCTGAACTTTTCTCAACCTGCCGTTGCTTTGTAGGTCATTGTAGAGCTTTTGCAGGTCACGGGTGGTAAGCTTGTTCAGAGGAATGTCTCCGATAGCCGGGGCAACATGCTGTTCGATGTTTCGGTGGTAGTAGTTCATGAAACGTAAAACATTCCATTGGGTTTTGCTGGCTCTGGCCCTGAGCATAGCTTTGCTTCTGGCTGCCTGCGGCGCGTCTGGCAGTGCTGCGGAAGGAAGCCAGCAGAAAGAATCCGTCACAGGCACGATCAATCGCCTGGATACGGACTACCTGGTGCTCATCACGGACGATGGGGAATATCAGGTCATGGATTTTGGCGAAAACTTTTCTGTCGAAGGCTTCAGCGAGGGTGATGATGTGGTGATCACTTATACCGGAACCCTCGAAAACGAAGAGAAACCGCCGGTCATCACCGCCATGGAAGCCGCGCAATAATTGATCAGGGCTGCGCGGCCCAGCGGATATTGACACAAGAATGGGACACACGCACAATGGCGTGTGTCCCATTCTTGTGATCGTTCTTTTCAGCGTGAATCAGCGGGTTCAGAGGCGAAATTGCTTTTTCAGCGTTTTGTTTTCTCCCAGCACCAGCAGAGTCAGACTTCCGTCCAATATGGTTTCCGGTGAGATGTTCACATCGGTTTTGCCGTTCCGTTTTACGCCGAGGATGTTGACACCGTATTTTCTGCGGATGTCCAGCTCGCCGATGCTGTGCCCCTGCCAGTCCTCCGGTACGGCGACCTCAATGATGGCGTGCTGTTCGTCCAGCTCGATGTAGCTAAAAATATGGTTGGTGGTGTAGCGGATGGCCGCCCACTTCGCCATCTGTTTTTCCGGGTACGCCACCGCGTCCGCACCGTTTCGCAGCAGAAATTTTGCCTGCACGTCCCGTTCCGCGCGGGACACTACATAGTTTGCCCCCAGTTCCTTGAGCAGCGACGTGGTTTCCAGTGAATTCTGGAAATCCCCGCTGATGGTGACATAGCAGACGTCATAGTTGCTCACGCCCAGTGAGCGCAGAAAGTCCACGCGGGTGCTGTCACCGATCTGCGCGTTGGTGACAAAGGGCATACATTCATTGACGCGCTCCTCGTCCTTGTCCACCGCCATCACCTGATGGCCAAGCTCATTCAGCTGCATGGCAAGATGCCGCCCAAAGCGGCCAAGTCCGATCAACAATACAGATTTCATCGTGCGCTCCTTTCAGCCTACGGTGATCATTTCCTTCGGATACCGGGCGTAGGTCAGGTCATGCCCGGAAAACGCGGCGTAGATCAAGGTCAGTCCCCCGACGCGCCCAAAAAACATCAGCAGAATGAGAATGCTCTGCGACAGCGTCCCGAGCTGCGGCGTCAGTCCCAGCGTCAGTCCCACCGTGCCCGCGGCGGAGGCAGTCTCATAGAGGCAAGCGCCCAGCGGCAGGCCCTCGACCTCGCTGATGACCGCCGCGCCAACAAACGTCAAGGACAGATACAGCAGTAAGATCGTGGCGGCATTGCGGATGGCGGAATAGTCCAGTCTGCGGTCAAAGAGCCGCGAGTCCTCTCTCCTGTGGAAGGCTGCCGCGGCATTGGCAATGAGCACCGCCAGCGTTGTGACCTTCATGCCGCCTGCTGTGGAACCGGGCGCGCCGCCGGTGAGCATCAGCAGGATCGTGACCGCCTGCGAGGTATCGCTCATTTTCGTTAGATCAACCGTGTTGTAGCCTGCCGTCCGCGGTGTGACCGCCTGAAAGAGCGAGGCCAAAGCCCGCTCTCCCACGGGGAGGTCCGCAAAGTCTGTCAGATAAAAGAGAAACGCCGGAATCGTGATCAAAAGCGCCGTCGCGCTGAGAATGACCTTGCTCTGCATCCGGTAACGCCGCAAGTGCAGACCGTGCGTACAGACATCGTCCCACGTTAGAAAGCCGATGCCGCCCACGATGATCAGCAGCATGATAACGATGTTGACCAGCGGGTCTGCGGCATAGGCCGTCAGCGAGGGATAGAGGGCGTCTGCCCGCCCCAGAATATCGAAACCCGCATTGCAGAAGGCGGAAACGGAATGGAAAACGGACATCCATACGCCCCGCAGCCCATAGTCCCGGCAGAACACCGGCAGCAGCGCCAACACGCCCAGCAGCTCGACAATCAGGGTTCCTCTCAGGATAAACCGCGTCAGGCGCACGATGCCGCCCACCGCGGGAGCGGAGATGGCGTCCTGCATGGCGCTGCGCTCTTTGAGCGTGATGTTCCGCCCGGCGAGCATCAGGAACGTCACCGCGCCGGTGATCACGCCCAGCCCGCCAATCTGGATCAGCAGTAAAATGACCGTCTGACCAAAGGCAGACCAGTAGCTGCCGGTATCCTGCACCACCAGTCCCGTCACGCAGACAGCAGAGGTGGAGGTGAACAGTGCCTCATGAAACGGCGTCCAGACCCGCTGTACTGTGGCGATAGGCAGCATCAGCACCAGCGCCCCCAGCAGGATCACACCCGCAAAGCCGAGGATCATGATTTGAAAAGAAGTCAAATGACGCTTCAGATAGAGTATGGGTTCTATCAACGTGCACACCTTCTTTCAAATACCGCTTCTGATTTTGGCACATAGTATAGCACGGTTTTCGCAGCCTGTCTATGCAGGTTTTGTAAAGGTTTTGCAGAATTTGATGAAGCTCAATATTGACGATGTTGTCAGATCATAGCTTGTTCAGCACGCCATAGACCTCCGCCAAGGCGCGGAC
The DNA here is from genome assembly GCA_900544105.1 of uncultured Oscillibacter sp. Taxonomy (GTDB): domain Bacteria; phylum Bacillota; class Clostridia; order Oscillospirales; family Oscillospiraceae; genus Oscillibacter. The sequence continues at coordinate 3,346 of UQUC01000117.1, forward strand.
ATACTGCGGGAAATTGCGACGCAGCTCACCATCCTCCCCCGATGGCAGGACCGGTCTCCGCATCATACGATGAACAGCCTTCCATACCTGAAGCCTGCTGCCGGGATAGGCTTCTCTCAGTTTCTCGACAGCGCGGTTCTTCGCCTTCTCCACGGCGGATTCCTTCATCATGTGATACATCCCGATCTCTTTCAAGGTCGCCTCCGGGTATCCAAATACGCCGCAGGTCTTGCCGAGAATGTCCCTGTCCTTCTTCGGCAGGGCGTCGAACAGCTCCCGGAGAAGCTCGATGCAGACCTTGCGGTACACGGCTTGCTCCGCCGAAATGGAGAGCATAAGCAGTCAAATGAAATAAAAGAACTGCTTAAAAACAAAAATCACTATAGGCATATCACAAATGCCATCCGATTTGATTATCTGCCACGCACATCAAGAAACTA
>UQUC01000118.1 GCA_900544105.1 uncultured Oscillibacter sp.
GCCTTGCGGCTCGTGGGCTGTACCACCGGTAGGGAATCACACCCTGCCCTGAAGATTTTCTATTCAATTACGGTGGAAGTATAGCACAGCGGCAGGTGGATTGCAAGGCCATTTTGCAAACCGGGACAAAACCGGGACGGCCAGACTTTCGGGGCGGAAGGTCATGTTGGGATGGCTGGTATGCCTTGGCGAACGGAAATCTCCCGTTGACCCACGCCGTGACCCACGAGCAGAAAAACCGGGGCGGAAACAGTGGAACGGAGAGCGTCTGCGGGTGATCGAATCGCGCGTGGAAAATCCGCGCAGGTTTCCTCCGTACACACTGGATCCCCAATAGCCAAATTGCCGGAACATCTTGACTTTATACAGATGATATGCTAAAATTTTTCCGATTTTTAGGTGACTGTCTGCGGATGGTCTGCCGGGAAATCCATTAGAATTTAACAGATCGGAGATACATATTATGGAAAGAATCAAGACTCTCGAGACTCGTAGCCTGTGCGACAGCGCCAAGAACGGCGGCTGCGGTGAGTGCCAGACCTCCTGCCAGTCTGCCTGCAAGACCAGCTGCGGCGTGGCAAATCAGAAGTGCGAGAACACCAACAAGTAATCAATCGCAATTTTCAAAAAGCTGCCGCCTGTTCAGGCGGCACTTTTTCTGTACGAGGAGAACGGAAGAATGGTACATCAGTATCAACTGAACGGCTACAACATCGTGCTGGACACCTGCTCCGGCGCCATTCATGTAGTGGATGAGGTAGCCTATGACATCATTGCGCTTTACCCGGATCACACGGCGGATGAGATCGTAACGGCGATGATGGAAAAATACGGCGAGCGCGAGGATGTGACGGAGCAGGATCTGCGGAACTGCATTGATGACGTGGAGGCGCTGAAGCAGGCCGGGAAGCTCAATACCCCCGACACCTTCGCAGACATGGCCGGTACGTTCAAGGAGCGTTCCGGCGATGTGGTGAAGGCGCTGTGTCTGCATGTGGCGCACACCTGCAACCTGAACTGCTCCTACTGCTTCGCCAGCCAGGGAAAATACCATGGAGACCGTGCGCTGATGAGCTTTGAGGTTGGCAAGCAGGCTCTGGACTTTCTGATGGATCACTCCGGCAGCCGCACCAATCTGGAGGTGGACTTCTTCGGCGGTGAGCCGCTGATGAACTGGGACGTGGTGAAGCAGTTGGTGGAGTATGCCCGCAGTGTGGAAAAGGAGCGGGGCAAAAATTTCCGCTTTACGCTGACCACAAACGGTATGCTTATCGACGATGACGTGATCGACTTCGCCAACCGGGAAATGAGCAATGTGGTGCTGTCGCTGGATGGCCGCAAGGAAATCCATGACAGGCTGCGGGTGGACTATGCAGGCAATGGCAGCTACGAGCGCATCGTGCCCAAGTTCCAGAAGCTGGTAGAGGCCAGAGGCAACAAGAACTATTACATGCGCGGCACCTTTACCCATGCCAATCCGGACTTTACGAAGGACCTGTTCCACATGGCGGATCTGGGCTTCACCGAGCTGAGCATGGAGCCTGTGGTGTGCGCGCCGGAGGACCCCGCCGCACTGACGGCGGAGGATCTGGAGATCGTGAAGGACCAGTACGAACTGCTGGCCAAGGATATGCTGCGCCGGGAAAAAGAAAGCAAGCCCATCACCTTCTATCACTATATGCTGGATCTGACGGGCGGCCCCTGCATTTACAAGCGGATCTCCGGATGCGGCTCCGGCACGGAGTATATGGCCGTGACCCCTTGGGGCGATCTGTATCCCTGCCATCAGTTCGTGGGCGAGGAAGCCTACAAGCTGGGCGACATCTGGAACGGCGTGACCAATACGGCCCTGCGGGAGGAATTCCGCTCCTGCAACGCCTACGCCCGGCCAGAGTGCAATGACTGCTGGGCGAGATTCTACTGCTCCGGCGGCTGCGCGGCCAACGCCTTCCATGCTACGGGTTCCATCCGCGGCGTTTACGAGGCGGGCTGTGAATTGTTCCGCAAGCGTATTGAATGTGCCATCATGATGAAGGTGGCGGAAGATTCTGCCAAGGCCGACGGCTGATGGAAACGCCCATTGCTGATTTTGTCCGGCGGTACGCGGATTCCGGGATGGTCCGGGCGCATATGCCCGGCCACAAGGGAAAACCCTTTCTGGGTTGCGAAGCGCTGGACATCACCGAGATCCAAGGCGCGGACAGCCTGTATGAGGCGGACGGCATCATCCGGCGCAGTGAATCCTATGCCGGGGAACTGTTCGGCTCCGGCCGGACGGTGTACTCCACGGAGGGGTCCAGCCAGTGCATCCGGGCAATGCTGTATCTGGCGCTGACCTGCGGAAACGGGTCCCGGACGGTGGTGGCGGCCCGAAACGTACACCGGGCGTTTGTATATGCGGCGGCCCTGCTGGATTTTGAGATCGTCTGGCTGTGGCCGGAGCGCAGCACGTCTCTCTGCGGCTGCCCGGTATCACCGGATACATTGGAGCGGACGCTGGCGACCCTGCCTGCGCCGCCGGCGGCGGTCTACCTCACCAGCCCGGACTATCTGGGCGGCATGGCGGATATTTCCGCTCTCGCAGAGGTGTGCCGGAAACACGGTACGCTGCTGGCGGTGGACAACGCCCACGGCGCCTATCTGCGGTTTCTGGAACCCTCCTGTCACCCGCTGGATTTGGGCGCAGACTTGTGCTGCGATTCGGCGCACAAGACGCTGCCGGTGCTGACCGGCGGCGCGTATCTGCACATCAGCCGTGCGGCGTCGGCATCTCTCCGGGAGAGTGCAAAAACAGCAATGGCCATGTTTGGCTCCACCAGTCCGTCCTACCTGACGCTGGCGTCGCTGGATCTGTGCAACCGCTATCTGGCGGATGGATATCAGAATCGCCTGCGGGAGATGTGCGGACGTCTGGAGGAAGCGCGGAAGGCGCTGACGGCTGCCGGTTGGCTGGTGGAACCGCCGGACCCGCTGCGGCTGACCGTCAAGGCCCCAGCCGGGATGACCGGCGGAGCGCTGGCAGACCGCCTGCGAGAGAGCGGCGTGGAATGTGAATACGCCGATCCGGACTTTCTGGTGCTGATGCTGACGCCGGAGAATCGTGCGGCGGATATCGAGCGGCTTGTGTATGCCATAGGAACAAACGACGCTGTTTATGCGCCGCAGCCGTCGCTGCCGTTGGCTCGTGGAGAACGGGTATGTTCCGCGCGGGAGGCACTGTTTGCCCCACGGGAGACCATACCGGCAGCGCAGTCATTGGGGCGGGTCTGCGGCGCCCCTACCGTGGGGTGTCCGCCTGCGATCCCCATTGCGGTGTCCGGTGAGCGAATTGGTCCGGAAGCGCTGGAGCTGTTCCGGCGGTACGGCGTGGAGCAGGTGGAAGTCCTGCGCTGAAAACGGTTTTGAAAAAAGCGGGACCGGCAAATCTGAACACAGACAAACCGCAGGACCGGCAAATGCTGGACCTGCGGTTTTTACCATATCTGCTGGCCGATGGCGCGCCCAGTGCCCTGCTTCGTTTAGAGTGTGGTATGGGTGTAGGAGCGAAGGGTGGATCGTAAGTGCTCAATAATCATCCGGTAACAAGAAGATGCCCGAGGGCCTCGCGTC
>UQUC01000119.1 GCA_900544105.1 uncultured Oscillibacter sp.
TATAAGCTCTTTTTCTCCCCCGGCATAGCCGGGGGTTGCCTTTGTCAAGACAACACGCAAAAAAGAGACGCCCGCAGGCGTCTCTTTCGTTTCCGTTTTTAGTTCAGGATCAGCAGGATCATGGTCAGCACCAGGAACACGGCGCCGAACCACTTGGTAGCGCGAGCCAGCTTAGCGTCGATGGTCTTGGCCTTGTTCTTGGCCAGGAAAGAATCAGCCACGCCGCCGATGGCACCGGACAGGCCCTGGCTCTTGCCGGACTGGAACAGCACGATCAGGATGATAGCAAGGCCGCAAAGCAGCTGCAAAATAGTAACAACGGTCTTCATAGTGGACAACCTCCGAACATTCATTCGCGCACAGGCGCAGAAAATCATCTTACAGAAGTTTATAATACCATAGCTTTGTCCCTATTTCAAGTCCATTTTGCAAAAAATATCTGCCACAACCATGTATTAGTCATAGAACAAATGTTTGCATTTTAGAAAAAACTATGGTATACTGAATGTGAGATACATTGCTCCGGTGCAGCTGCCGGGAGTTGCCAATAGAATGGAGGTCATTTCATGCTTTCTGCCATGCAGCAGAGGATCTATGATTACATTGCCGCCTGCATCCAGGCGCAGGGGTATCCCCCGTCTGTCCGGGAGATCGGCGAGGCCGTGGGCCTGCGATCCCCCTCCACCGTCCACTTTCATCTGAAAAAGCTGGCGGATGCCGGCGTCATCGAGATCGGCGCCGGAAAAGGGCGGGCCATCACCCTGACCCATCCCGCCGCGCCGTCCGTCCCGGAACCGGAGGAACCGGCGGACCGGGTGCCCATCGTGGGCAATGTGGCAGCCGGTAGTCCCATTCTGGCTCAAGAGTGCATTGAGGACTACCTCACCTTCCACACAGGACATCCTGGGGACGTTCACTTTGCCCTGCGGGTCCGGGGCGAATCCATGCTGAATGCGGGAATTCTTCCCGGTGATCTGGTGGTGGTGCGACAGCAGCAGGCCTGCAATCAAGGGGAGATCGTGGTGGCCATGATCGATGATGAGGCCACCGTCAAGCGGTTTTCCCGAAAAAACGGCCACGTCTGGCTGTTGCCGGAAAACGACGATTACGAGCCTATCGACGGCACCTACGCTCAGATCCTGGGCAAAGTGGTAGCCGTGGTGCGGCAGTACTGAGCTACGTCCGCCCAGACCGGTACATGGCTCCCGCCTGTGGCTGGATGCCATTCAGCTCCAGAAGCTCTTCCACTGTAACAAACCAATACCCCTCCGCCTCCAGCGCGTCCACAATCTGAAATGCCGCCTCCACGGAGGAGGGGTAGATGTCATGCAGCAGGATGATATCTCCCGGCTGTACATCCTTTAAAACGGAGCGGACCACCTTCGCCGTATCCCGGCTTTCCCAGTCTCGTGGGTCCACGCTCCAGTGGACCATAGGCACCGTAACGCCGGTGCGGACCGCCGGATCAATGAGGCCGTAGGGCGGCCGCAGCCAGCAGCTATCCGTATCCAGGAGTTTACAGACTGCGTTTTGCGCTGCCTGAATGTCCCGGAGCTGTGCTGCTGGAGCCGTACCGTCCAGGCGGATATGGCTCCAGGTGTGGGTCCCTACCTGATGCCCCTCCGCCTGCATTCGCAACACCAGATCCTCATTCCCCGCCAGCCGCTCCCCCACCAAGAAGAAGGTGGCGCTGGCCCCCCGCTCCCGGAGGCCGTCCAGCAGCCGGGTGGTGGTGCCCCGCCGGGGTCCGTCATCAAAGGTGATGGCTACATAGTTCGGCTCCTCCGGCAACGTCGCCGGGGCTGAGGCCGGAATCCCCGTCACTTCCGCCGCCGACTCTAAAAAAATCAGCAAAATCAGATAAACAAAAATTGACAGCAGCTTTTGCATCCCCATCGCTCTTTCTTTCCGTATTCAGGGATAGTTTGTGCATGGGACGGAAAAATACCGCTGTCAAAATCATGGAACGCAGACAAAAAAGGACAGTCTTGCCCCCTCAATGCCATTTTGTTCCGGTTTCGCCCAAAATCAAAAAAACACCGCCTCATAAAACATGAGGCGGTGTTTCTTGCTCGTTTTTCAGAATATTCCGGTATTTTTTGTCAATCAAACATGTAAACACAATGGATGGCATGGCCAGCGCAAGCAAAATGATACAGAGCAAACCTGTCCCGATATTCGCAGCCGTATCCACCGCTATCCGATCGAACAGCAGCCACGGGGCCCCCAGCATCAGCCACGATACGCCCAGCAAACGAACATAGGTTTTCGTCCAGTCATGCCCTTTGTATTCACTTCGGATGACCTGAAAACCCAATATGCCGGCGATTCCGTATATGACCCAGAAGGTACTCATTATCAGAATCATATTCGCAGAGACACCCCCATTCCAATTCCGGTTCTCCGGCATTTCTCACCCAAACGGGCGGAAGGCTGTCACCACATCAGCAAAAAACCGAACAAGGAGCTGAGGATATTCAGCCCAATGATGGCCACAAAGATCCAGAAGATCAGCTTGCCTACCGCAGGCTGCGCTTTCCCGCTTTGCCTCCCGCTCTGCCGGGACACAGGTCTCTGTGTGGACGGCTGAGACGCCGCAGCCGCCGTCCGGCGGGTGCCCTTGGAAAGGCCCATGCGCTTGCGTTCCCGATTCTCCTCGTGCAGCTCCTCATGGACGAAGGACCCGGCATGGCCGCGCTCATTGATCCCGTCCACCCGGATCACCGCGCCGTTGGCGTCGATGGTGGTGGACTTGGGCGGCTGGTTGAATGCGCCGCACTTTGGACAGAAATCATCGGTATCATAATCGTAGGTCTTACCGCACTCATAGCATCGCACTTTGCGCATAGTGTCACCCACCCTTTCATTTCTCTGCCTGTATGATACCACAGCCCCACCCATTTGAGAAGTTTTTTTTGAAACGAAAGTTATATCTGTTTATCCAGCAGCAGTGACAGACATTTGCTTCTTCTCCAGTCTTATTCCCATTCCAGGACCGTTCCGCTGCTGATCTCACGGACCGGAACGTGGCGAGGGATCGCTGCCTTGGCAGCAAAACATGTGCAGTGGCAGGGATAGCGTTCTATTCCGCGGTTTTCCGCGAGAAAGTCCGCTGTACGCCGTAGTTGTTCAGACATCGGCTCCATCAGGTGAAAGCCACCCAAAATACTATGGATCCACATTTCTCCGGTAACTCTTTTGCCTGTGCAATGATGTTGCAGATACCCACATGGGAACATCCGGCAATGATGCTCAGGCCCTCTTTGCCCACATAGGCCAGCGCCGTGTCATCGGGCATATAGTCCGGGAGCCACTGGCCGCCATGGAGCCAGAAACCGACGGGTGCTTGATTTTCAAATTTATTTTCGCATCTGATCTCCCCCAGGAAGAACAGATCCGGGGACCCATTGTTTTGATTTGTCTTTCAGAGCGTTTACTCGGTTGTCTTTTCCAAGAGGACCACGGATTCAACGGTATTCCCTTTGTCCCACAAAAGCTCCGTAACTTCCCCGCCATCCTT
>UQUC01000120.1 GCA_900544105.1 uncultured Oscillibacter sp.
ACCTTATCGCCGTTGTGGGAGCAGTTGTCCATGCTCTGCACCGTGATGGGCAGGGCCCCCGCCTGATAGCGCTCGTACAGCAGGGCGGTGACCTTGCCCATGATGAGCTGGGGCTCCGCCCCGCGCTCCAGGTCGGCGGGGGAGACGGAATACCCCTTCTCGGTGATGGTGAAGCTCACCATCTGGAGAGAGGGCTTGCGGAAGATCTCCACCAGGCGGTCCCAATCAGCGCCGAACTGGGGGTCGGCCTTTAGGCTCTCGGTGACGGAGGCCACCACCCGCTTCTCAATGGAGCCGTCGGACTTGAGCAGCACCAGCAGGCTCATGTTGTCATAGGGGCGGTAGGCCTTATCGATGATCTCATAGTCAAAGCCCTCGGCCACGATGACGCCCCGGTCATAGGCGCCCGCGTCCAGCACCCGCACCCATGCGGGCACTTCCGGCAGGAGCGAATTTTCCTGCGTCGTCTGGTTGAGTACCAGCAGATCGACGTCGCAATCTTCCGGGCTGAGCGCCTTGAGCAGGTTGACCAGCGTGGTTTCCGCGCCGCCGCGATAAAACTGTGTGATGACGAACAACAGCGTCCGTTTCATTTCCTGTTTACGCTCCCTTGGGCGCAAAGACTCGCATCAGGCTTTGCAGAATTTCGGCGTTCCGGTCGCCCTCCCGCCGCAGGTTTTCGCGCCATTCATTCAGGCATTCCGGATGCGCCAGCATCCGCTTCAGCCCATTATAAATATCCTGTTCGTCATTATCGACCAAAATTCCTGTTTTTTCGCTTTGAATTTGTTCGGGAATTCCGCCCACGCGCGTGGCGATCACCGGCACATGCAGCAATTTGGCCTCGTCGATGATCACGGGCAGGCCCTCGTATTTGGAAAGCAGCGCAAAACAATCCGCCGCCTTCATCACCGGAACGCCCTCCCGGATCAACTCTCCTGCCCGCAGCAGCCGTTTCTGCACGGTGTACTGGTGGACGGTGTAGCCGGTGATCTCCTTGAACCGGTGCATCAGGTAGTACCGGCTCATGTAAAAACGGGCCGCCAGCGCGTCCACGGAGAGGTCTCCCTCCAGATTGGCGGCGATATAGCGGAGGATCTCCTCCATTTTGGGGTCCAGATGGTAGCTGTCCGTTTCATTCGGGGCAGTGTTGGCCCGGAGGAAATCCCGATTCACCTGGATCAAGAGCTGCTGGCACAGGGTGTCCGCCATGCGGCGGGCGCCGAACTCCTCGGACCGCAGGGCTTCTTCTAACTGCTGGATGGACCGTGCGTAGCCAAGACGCCCCTCCTCCCCAGTCCGCAGAAGGTGGAACCCCTGCTCCCTGCTCTTGTCCAGACAGGCGTCCAATGGCTCGCCGGGGTCGCTGCGCTGGGCGATCCAGTCCCGCCCCAGCCACAGCACAGCCCGCTCGTAAGGCTCCTCAGCGTAGATGATGGGCCTGTGGATCAGGTTATGCTGGATCAGCACGATGTCCCACGGCTTGAGGAAATAGGTGACGCCCTCCACCACGTAGGTCACCTTTCCGCCGAGGAAGATCACCAGCTTATCAAATTCATGGTAATGGTAGTCGATCTTCTGGGCCAGAGAATCTTTCAGGTGTACCAGGCGGAAGTCCCGGTCCAGATACCCCCGCTTGCCTACCTCGCTGCGATCCAGCATACTATCACTCCTCTCGTTTACAGTTCCATTTTACAGCACTTTTTGCTGTTTTTCAAGGAATGAACGTTATTTCAGCAGAAAAGCTGTGATTGATTTTCTGGTTGTTTCTATCAACATTCTCTGTGGGAGCATCTTGTTTTCCCCTTCATTCTTTGTTATACTATGGAGAGTTATTGAGAATTTGGGAGGAATGTGTCATGAGCTACGCCGATCAGGTCTTTATGCAAAACATTCGGGAAATCCTGGACCACGGCGTCTGGGACACCGATCAGAACGTCCGGCCCCACTGGGAGGACGGCACGCCTGCCCACACCATCAAAAAATTTGGCATCGTCAACCGCTACGATCTGCAAAAGGAGTTCCCCATCCTGACCCTCCGCCGGACCTACTGGAAAACAGCTGTGGACGAGCTGCTGTGGATCTGGCAGAAAAAGTCCAACAACGTCCATGACCTCAACGCCCGGATCTGGGACCAATGGGCGGACGAGGCCGGCTCTATCGGTAAGGCTTACGGCTATCAGCTGGCCGTCAAGCACCACTATCCCGAGGGAGACATGGATCAGGTGGACCGGGTGCTCTATGATTTGAAGCATAATCCCGCCAGCCGCCGGATCTTGACCAACATCTACAACTTTGCCGACCTCTCCGAGATGCACCTGTACCCCTGCGCTTATTCCATGACCTTCAACGTCTCCGGCAACGTGCTCAATGCCATTTTGAACCAGCGGAGCCAGGATATGCTGGCCGCCAACAACTGGAACGTGGTGCAGTATGCCGTGCTGGTGTATATGATGGCTCAGGTCAGCGGTCTTGTGCCCGGTGAGCTGGTCCACGTCATCGCCGACGCTCATATCTACGACCGCCATGTGCCCATCGTGGAGAAAATGCTGACCCAGACCCCCGTTCCCGCCCCCAAGTTCATCGTGGATCCCCCCGTAACGGATTTCTATGCTTTCACCCGAAACAGCTTTACGATGGAGGGCTATACCCCCGCCCCCTTTGAGGACAAGATCCCCATTGCCATTTAAGGAGCCGCGCCATGAACGCCATCGTTGTCACAGATAAACAGTGGGCCATTGGCCGGAACGGTGATCTGCTGTTCTCCCTGCCGGGGGATATGAAGCATTTCCGTGAACTGACTACCGGCGGCACCGTCATCATGGGCCGCAAGACCCTGGATTCCTTCCCCGGCGGCAGACCGTTACCCAAACGGCGGAATATTGTCATCACCCGGTCCCCAGACTTTCACCGGGAGGGCTGCGAGACTGTCTCCACGCCGGAGGATGCGCTGGCGCTGGCCGGAAACGGGGAAAATGTCTGGCTCATCGGTGGTGGCAGCATTTACGCCGCGCTGATCGACCTCTGCCAGCGGGCCTCCGTCACCCGGGTGGACAGCACCGTATCGGATGCCGACACCTTTTTCCCTGATTTGGATGCCCTCCCCAACTGGAAAATTGAGCGGACCGGTGAGGCCGTCATAGAAAACGGCCTGATCTACCGCTTTGTGGACTATGTGAATACCGCACGTTTGTAAGCAAAGGCTCCGCCGGAATTCCGGCGGAGCCTTACAGCGTGTCGAAAAAGTTTTTTCGACACGCTGAGCAAGTTTTCAGAACTTTTATGAAGTTCTGAAAATGGTTGATTTCAATAGCGAAGAAATACGTTGCCGACCTAACCGTTTTCCGGGCGCAAGACGCACGAAAAACGGGAGCCTTCCTCGAAACAGGCTCGCTTCATCCGCCACTGGCGGCGCTTC
>UQUC01000121.1 GCA_900544105.1 uncultured Oscillibacter sp.
ATCTCCCGCTGCAGCTGGCGGCGGGTGGCCCCCAGGGCCAGGAACACGCCGGTCTCCCGGGACTTCTGCCGGAAGAACAGCCCGGCGGCATAGGCGGTGAACACGGCGCAGCCGATGACCGCCAGAACGAACACCATCATCACCTGCTTGCGGCTGTCGCCGCCCTCCGGCAAGACGGAGAGGATGGTGGGGGAGCGCATCATGCAGACATAGGCAGTGATCAGCAGCACGGAGAAGAAGCTGCACCCTGCCAGCAAGGCGTACTGGCCCCTGTTTTTGCGGCGCAGGGCCGCGTAGGCGTCGGAAAAGTGCCGCATGGTCTCACTCCTTCCCCATGTCCCGGATGGCGTCCAACAGCTGGTCCTGGAAGGCGGTGCGGTCCGTGGCGCCCTTTTCCAGGGTCCGCCACACCACTCCGTCCCGGAGGATGACCACCCGGTCGCAGAAGGAGGCGGCAAAGGAGTCGTGGGTTACCATGAAGATGGTGGCCTCCAGGGATTCCTTGGCCTGTTCAAAGGAGCGAATCACCGCCCGGCTGGACTTGCTGTCCAGGTTGCCGGTGGGTTCGTCCGCCAGGATCAGCAGGGGATGGTTGATGAGCGCCCGGGCCACGGCGGTACGCTGCTTCTCACCGCCGGAGATCTCCGCCGGGTATTTGTCCCGGATGGCGGAGATACCGAATACATCGCACAGCTGGTCCGCCCGGGCCTCCGTCTGGCCGGTGACGGCGCCGCCGATGATGGCGGGCAGGAGAATGTTCTCCCGGACCGTCAGACCGTCCAGCAGCAGGAAGTCCTGGAACACAAAGCCCAGATGAGAGCGGCGGAAGGCCGCCAAGTCCCGTTCCCGGACGTCGGACAGGGCCTTGCCGTTCAAAAACACCTCTCCGGCAGTGGGGCGGTCCAGAGCCGCCAGAATATTCAGCAAGGTGGTCTTGCCGGAGCCGGACTCGCCCATGATGGCCACATACTCCCCCGGCTCCACGGAGAAATTCACGTTTTGTAGCGCCTCCACCTGTCTGCCGCCGAAGCGGCTGGTGTAGACTTTCTGCAGGTGCTGTACTTCCAATAATGGCATAAAGGTTCCTCCTTTTGTAGCTTGGCACCATCCTACCAAAAAGCCGGACTGTCCGCCATCGTTTTGGCTTACAGTCCAGCTCCGTATCTTACAATTTTGTAAGGTTATTCAATCATGCGCCACTCCCGGCTCAGGTCCAGCCGCACCAGCGTCCCCTGACCAGGCCGGGAGGTGAGGGAGATGCCGTGATTCAGCCGGTCCATCACCTGACGGCAGAGGTACAGCCCGATCCCCGTGGACTTCTTGTCCGCCCGGCCGTTGTATCCGGTGAAGCCCTTTTCAAACACCCGGGCCTGGTCCTCCTCCCGGATGCCGATGCCGTTGTCGGCGATGACCACCGTGGCGCCGTCTCCGTAGATGCGGATGGTTCCGCCTGCCGGGGTGTATTTCAGGGCGTTGGAGAGGACCTGCTCCACCACGAACAGCAGCCACTTCTCGTCCGTCAGCACGGTCTTTCCGGTCTCCTGAAAATCCAGGGTGATCTTTTTCAGAATGAACATCTTGGCGAACTTCCGCACTGCCTGCCGCAGGATGTCATCCAGCGGATACTCCCGCAGGACGTAGTCCGTGGAGTCGCTGTCCAGCCGTAAGTAGGAGAGCACCATCTCCACGTACTGCCCGATCTTCAGCAGCTCCATCTCCAGCTCTCCCCGGTGGAGGGAGTCGTCCTCCTGCAGCAGCAAATCCATGGCGGCGATGGGCGTTTTGATCTGGTGGACCCAAAGGGAGTAGTAATCCGTCAGCTCCCGGAAGCGGCTTTCATTCTCCGCCGCCAGCCGGGCCCGGTCCCGGCAGACTGCCTGCAGCAGCGTCTGATAGTCCTCCTCCAGCAGTCCCCGGGCGGGCGGCAGGGGCAGGGCCTTCTCCCCCGCCTGCCGCAAAAGCCGCTGCAGCTCCCGGTGCCGCCGGAGAAAGCGGCTGTATCCCACGGCAAAGAGCACCAGCCCCAGTGCCAGACACAGCGCACCGGCATAGAGCACTGCCTCCAGGGGCAGGTCGTAGAGGGCGAATACCGCCGCGAATATGCAGACGGCCCCCGCCAGCAACAGCAGCAGCTTGTATTGGCCTTTCAGGTAAGCCAGCAGCATTCTCAGCCCTCCACCAGATAGCCCGCGCCCTTCCGGGTACGGATGAAGTCCGTTAGTCCCGCGCTCTCCAGCTTCTTCCGCAACCGGGCCACATTCACCGTCAGGGTGTTCTCATCCACAAAGCTGTCGGATTCCCACAGCCGGGTCATGATGGCCTCCCGGCTGACGATCTCGCCCCGGTGCTCCAGCAAAAGCTGCAAGATCTTGAACTCGTTCCGGGTCAACTCTACCTTCTGTCCGTTGGCTGTCAGGGTCCCGTCGGACACGTTCAGCACCGCGCCGCCGCAGGAGAGCAAGTGGGCGGTACCGGCGAAGTCATAGGCTCGCCGCAGCATGGCCTGCACCTTGGCGGAGAGCACCTGCAGGTGAAAGGGCTTGGCCAGCAGGTCATCCCCGCCCATCTCCATGGCCATCACCAGGTTCATGTCGTCTGAGGCGGAGGTGAGGAACAGAATGGGGACATTGGACACCTTTCGGATTTCCCGGCACCAGTGGTAGCCGTTGAAAAAAGGCAGGGAGATATCCAGCAGCACCAACTGCGGGTCAAAAGCGGCAAAGTCCGACAGCACATCGTCGAAGCGTACCGCGCAGGCCACCTGATATCCCCAGCTCTCCAAATGCCGCTGCACGGCGCTGGCGATGACGGCATCGTCTTCCACCGCAAAAATTCGGTACACTGGTGATTCCCCCTTTCCATCATGCTTTTATTCTGATTGGAGCATAGCATCCGGGCTGGAAAAAGTCAAATTTTAGTAGTACATTTCATACACGCCGGTTTCCTTAACTTCTCGCAGGAAGAAAGACAGCTGTTCAGCGGTAAGGGTTTTCATTTCCTTAGCCTATCAGGTCAAGGGCTTTGACGAGGTTTTAGAGGTTGAAGCGCAGTTGGTGGACAACGGCCTGACTCCTGTCACGGCCGCCAAGCAGGTAGAAAGTCTAAAGGAAACCTTTACTCAACTGCAAACTCTGTTTGTGATCGTGTCCGGTTTCATCGTAGTCATTGCGCTTATTGCCGCTGCTGACGGATGACGGATTGTTGACGGATGCGTCCGAAGAAACCGCAACAAATATCGAAGGCTTCCCGAAAAACATGAGGATTCCGTATTGACCCTCTTTTGACCCAGAACACGAAAAAATCGGGCAGGACTGGACGGAAACAATGGAAAAC
>UQUC01000122.1 GCA_900544105.1 uncultured Oscillibacter sp.
TCTCGCCGATCTTGGCGTTGTTCTTGAAGAGCATATCCGTGACCTCGCACCAGCCGACGTTGGGCAGGCAGTTCTGGCTCCGCTGGGAGCAAAGGGCCACCTTGAGGGATTCCAGCATATCATTGGTGTAGGCGTCGGTGCCCATGCCCAGCAGGATACCCCGCTTGTGGAGCTGGATCACCGGGCAGATGCCGATGGCGTTGCCCATGTTGGATTCCGGATTGTTCACCACCATGGTGCCGGTCTCCTTGATGATCTCCATTTCGGCAGTGTTCACATGGATGCAGTGGCCCAGAATGGTCTTGGGGCCGAGAATGCCGTGATCCTGCAAGCGCTGGACGGGGCGACGACCGTAGTTCTGCAAGCTGTCGTACACATCGTTCATGCCCTCGGAGACGTGGATATGGTAGCCCGTGCGACCGTTATTGGCTGCGACCATGCGGTCAAAGGTCTTGTCGGAAATGGTGAACAGTGCGTGGCCGCCGAACATGGCCGCCAGCATGGGATCCTTGTTCTTCTCACATTCCGTGATGAAGTCGGCGTTTTCCTGGATGGCCTGCAAGCACTTTTCCTCGCCGTCCCGGTCGCTGACCTCGTAGCACAGGCAGGAGCGCAGGCCCAGACGCTTGCTTTCCTCCGCAATGGTGTGGAGGGTGCCGGGGATCTCGCCGTAACTGGCGTGATGGTCGAAGATGGTGGTCACACCCTGCTTGATGGAATCGATGTAAAGGGCGGTGGCGCTGGCCCGGGTGCCGTCCATCATCAGATGGCGGTCGATGGCCCACCACGTTCCGTTCAGCACCTCATAGAAGTTGGTGGGGTTGTTGCCAACGATGGAAAGGCCTCGGGCCAGAGCGGAATAGATGTGGGTGTGGGCGTTGATGAGGGCGGGCATAATAACACCGCCCTTGGCGTCGATGATTTCCGCCTGCGGGTATTTGGCTCTCAGAGCGGCTTCCTCGCCGACCTCCACGATCTTCGTGCCCTCGTAGGCCACCGCGCCGTGTTCATAGTAGCCCTGACCCTCCGGGTCGCGGGTGATGAGCCGTCCATTGGTAACAAGTGTCATAATACGTCCCCCTTTGAGAAAATATTGGAAATTTGAAAATGATTTGCGAAAAAGGATAAAAGAAAAGGCGCCCCGGTCTCCCGGAACACCTGCCACGCAAAGGAGACAGGTGTCAGCCCGTGCGCATGGCACTCCGTTGCAGCTGTCTTGCTTTGCAGTTATGTGCTTGTAACCCTATTGTAAAGGACGGCGGGGAAAAATGCAAGAAAAATCTGTGGCCCGGAGACGGAAAGTTGGATAGAGCAAATAAAGAATGGAAAAAAGCGGGAGCCATCGGCTCCCGCTTCGGCGTGTCGAAAAAGTCTTTTCTCCCCGCCGAGCAAGTTTTCAGAACTTTATAAAAGTTCTGAAAACTAAAGATTTTAATGGCGCAGGACACCCTTCTTGGGTTTCCCGCGCACACCCTTCCTTACCATCGCAGATAATTTACCACTTTATCGGCAGTCTGAAGCGGGAGCCATCGGCTCCCGCTTTCGCTGTCGTGATCTTGAAAAAAACAGATTTACTTGGTGCCGAAGATCCGGTCGCCGGCGTCGCCCAGACCGGGGACGATGTAGCCCTTCTCATTCAGGTGATCGTCCAGAGCGCCGGCATAGATATCCACATCAGGATGATTCTCCTGCAGGAACTTGATGCCCTCGGGAGCGGCCACGAGGACCATGAGCTTGATGTGCTTGCAGCCCCGCTTCTTCATCTCACTGATGGCCTCAGCAGCAGAACCGCCGGTAGCCAGCATGGGATCCACGATCAGCACGTCACGCTCGGCAACGTCCTTGGGCATTTTGCAGAAGTAAGGATGGGGCTCCAGCGTTTCCTCGTCCCGGTACATACCGATATGGCCAACACGGGCGGCGGGGACCATCCGCAGCACGCCGTCCACCAGACCCAGACCGGCCCGGAGGATGGGGACGACTACGAACTTGCGGCCTGCCAGAGTGGGGGCGTCCATCTCGCAGATGGGAGTTTCAATGTGCTTGGTGGTCATGGGCAGATCGCGGGTGGCCTCATAGGTGATGAGCATACCGATTTCGCTGACCAGTTCCCGGAAATCCTTGACGCTGGTGTTCTTGTCCCGCATGATGGTCAGCTTGTGGGCCACCAGGGGATGATCCATAATGACTACTTTACCCATAATTCTGTTCTCCTCTATATAAAAATTATGAAATCACTGTATAGTGACAGGCTTCTTTTTCAACATATCCGCCTGCGGTGGGCGGAGATAAAAAACCGCAAGCTCCTGTGCGGATACCATTTTCCCCTGCGACGCCAGTGCTTTGGCCTCCAGCGCCACAGAGACAGCGTTTTGAAGCAGCAGATGGGGCGGGGCCAACCGGCAGGGAAGTCCATTCTCCGTAAAGCATGTATGTGCAAGGCACGCACCGTCACCCACAAGCGTAATAGAACGCGCCGCGCCGCGCAACTCATCTGCAAGCTCACTGAGAGAAATCGCACGGTCAGGCGTCAGACGGGTAAGTACGCCGCCCTCGGCGGAAAAGGTCGCATTGTAGACCTGTGACCGGCGGGCATCCATGGCACAAACTACCAATCCATCGGCAAAGGCCACATTCCGCGCCATAGCTGCCAGCGTGGATACGCCAATGGCAGGCTTGTCCAGTGCCAGCGCCAGTCCCTTTGCGGCAGCCACGCCAATGCGGATGCCGGTAAAGGAGCCCGGCCCCACCGCCACGGCAATAGCATCCATATCCGCCGGCTTCAAATCGGCATTTTTTAAAATATGCTCCACAATCGGCATCAGCGTCCGGCTGTGAGTCAGCCCGGTATCCTGATAACCGGAGGTTAGAATGCGTCCATTCTCGGAAACG
>UQUC01000123.1 GCA_900544105.1 uncultured Oscillibacter sp.
TGGGTTTCCCGCGCACACCCTTCCTTACCGTCGCGGAGAATTTACCACTATATCGCCAGTCTCCAACGCCCTGCCATTTGGCGGGGCGTTGATCGTATGTTGAATCGGAATTTTAGGCCAGGAAGCCCTTCAGGATGCACTCCTCAGCTTCCTCGGGGGACAGCCCCAGGGTCTCCAGCTTCAGCAACTGGTCGCCGGCGATCTTGCCGATGGCGGCCTCGTGGATCAGCTGAGCCTCCGTGCTGTTGGCAACGATGGCGGGAATGGACTCAATGTGGGCGTCGTCCATGATGATGGAGTCACACTGCACATGGCCGAAGCAAGCAGCGTTGCCTACCATCTTGGGATAGAACACCTGACGGGAGGTGCCCTTGGCCACGGACCGGGAGATCACCCGGCCGCGGGCGCCGTCCCCATCCAGAGAGATCTCCATGTCACTCTCGGCCACCTGATCACCGTGGGTCATGAGCCGTTCGGTGACTACCGCCTCGGCGTCCTTGCCGCAGACGATCTTGGTCTCACGCTTGGTGGAGTCGATGCCCCGGATCTGGACGGTCTCCATCTGAATGGTGGCACCTTCTTCCAGATAAACAACGGTCTGGGGGTTCATGATGCGGCCGCCGGTGCCGTCACCCTCGCCGTAGTGCTTTTCCGTATATTTCACATGGGAGTGCTTGCCTACGTAGAAGGTATGGATACCGTCGTGGCGGCTGGTTTCCGCGCCGCAGTTATGGATGCCGCAGCCGGCTACGATGTCCACATCGCAGTTTTCGCCGATGTAGAAGTCATTATAAACCAACTCTTGAATGCCGGGCTTGGTGATGATGACGGGGATGTGGCACTGCTCGCCCTTGGTCCCGTCCTTGATGCGGATATCGATACCGGATTTACCGTCGGTCTTGCCGGTGATCTGGATGTTCTCCGTAGACTGCCGGCCGTCGCAGCCGGTGTCCTTGCGGATGTTGAAGGCGCCTACCGGCTTGCCGATCAGGTCCGCGATTTTTTCCAGCAGCTCCCGATCTACCTGAGATTCCATCATAAGGCGTGTACCTCCTTGTTCAGTACCGGGCAGCCGCCCAGCGTGTCGGTCAGGATCCGGGGAAGGATCTCCTCCGGAGTACCCCGGTGACGGAGGGTGCCGTCACCTACCACGATGACTTCATCCGCCAAGGAAATAATACGCTCCTGATGGGAAATGATGATCATGGTGGCGCTGCCCTGACTGTGGATCTGCTCGAAAGTCTCTGTCAGCCGGGCGAAGGACCACAGGTCGATGCCTGCCTCCGGCTCGTCGAAGATCATCAGGTCGGCGTTCCGGGCCAGAATGGAGGCGATCTCAATGCGCTTGACCTCGCCGCCGGAGAGAGATACATCCACTTCCCGGTCCAGATAGTCATTGGCACAGAGACCCACCTTGGTGAGGTACTGGCAGCACTTGTCCTTGGAAAGCTTTTCGTCGCCGGAGGCGATGGTCAGCAGGTCGCGGACCGTCAGGCCCTTGAAGCGGGGGGGCTGCTGGAAGCCGTAGCTGATGCCCAGCTTGGCCCGCTCTGTAATGGTCATGTGGGTGACGTCCTGCCCGTTCCAGAGGATCTGGCCCTCGGTGGGCGTTACCAGACCCATGATGATCTTGGCCAGCGTGGTTTTGCCGCCGCCGTTGGGACCGGTAAAGACCACCAGCTTGTGATCGTCCACGGTCAGGGAAATGTCCTTCAGGATGCCCAGGGTCTCATCGGCTTCCCGAACGGAATAGCTGATATGTTTTAATTCCAGCATGGAAGGTCCTCCTTTATGGGGAAAGGAAAAATTTCCTGTCTTTCTCATGTAGTATACCAAAAATGAGGGAAAATATTGGTTGCAAAAGCAACAGAAATCAGTCGGAAACGGCCGAAATCCGCATACTGTTATACCCTAACATATTTTACCCTACCTGTCAAAGGGTAAGGGGGGATTTTCCGATAAAATCGGCACTTTTTTTCCGAGTCCGCATAGACTGGAGGGAAAAGGAGGGGGGAGCCTATGGAACGAAATCTCCACGAGCCGGAGATCTACGATTTCCGGCAGCATGACCGGCTCTGGCAGCGGGTAGGCCCCGGATTGGAGCCTTATCCGGAAACCACGGCGGAAGCGATGCCGCGAAGGGAGGAGCTGCCGCCGGTGCAAGAGGGTCAGCTTCCCGGCGCGGAGCCGAACCCCTGCTGCATGGGCAGCGAGGCGGTGGCGCTGCTGGCGGTGTTGGATGGATACATCGAGGAGGAGCTGGAGGACCGGCGGCGCTATCTGGCGCTGTCCCGGCAGGCGCCCTCGTGGGCAAGGCAGACCATGCGGGACATGGCGGAGGAGGAAAACAGCCACGCCCAGCGGCTTATGGCGGCCCGGTATCTCATCACCGGCCAGCCCTATCATCCCAATCTGGTGTGCGGCGCGTTCTGTCTGGGACGCTGGACGGAGGAGCTGCGGCGAAGCTACCATGAGGAGGCGTGCAGCGGTCTGAACTATGCCCGGACGGCGGACGGCACCACGGATGTCTGCCTTGTCAAGCTGCTCAAAGAGTTGAGCGAGGACGAATACCGCCATGCGGCGCGGCTCATGGCACTGCTGGAGCGGAGCCTTGGGCGACAGGGCGGCTGCTGAACGGGAGCGGAGAAGCGCCCCGGAGCCGGGAAAACGGCTTCGGGGCATTGCTTTGTCTTGACAAAGGCAACCCCCGGCTATGCCGGGGGAGAAAAAGAGCTTA